>NZ_JBIMKE010000002.1:226017-470160 GCF_043673425.1 Streptomyces sp. M41
CCCCCCCCCCCCCCCCCCCCCCCCCCCCCCCCCCCCCACCTCCATGGAGAGGTCGTTGTCGACCGTGAAGTAGGGCCGTACGGTGACGCCGCCGAGGGTGGCCGACGGATAGACGAAGACCTCCTTGCGGTCCGCCACGTCGTCCAGCAGCCGGCCGATCCGGATCGGCGAGGTTCCCTCGCCTCCCGGGTGGACGAGGAGATCCCAGACGCGGCTGCCGGTGGTGCCGAGGTCGGCGGTCAGCTCCCCGTAGTCCACCGTCACGGAGAACTCCCGGCCGTCGTCGCCCGCCCGTGGCTCAAAGGCCCGTACAACACCGTTCCCGCCCCGCAGACGCAGTCGTACGGCGGCTCCCTCGGCGAGGGTGGCGCCGTGCAGCCGGGCCCGGAGTGTCATCGAACGGTCCGTCACCTCGATACGCCCGATCTCCGCGTGCGCGGTACGCGCCCAGGCCCGCACCGCGAGGAAGCCGTCCTTGGTGGTGTACGGCACCCGCACGGCCACCGGCGACGGCCGGTCGCGGGCCCCGCCGTCGACCAGGGCCCGCAGATCGCGCAGACCGGGCCGCACCCGCCGGCGATCGGCGCCCGGTTCGGGCAGCAGGTAGACGTCCCAACGGCCTTCGGCGAGAACGGGCTTCGGCTCGAGGACGGCACGCAGACGGCCGTCGCCCGTCGGTTCCGGGTCCAGCAGGTGCAGGGTCTTCTCGGGCTGTCCCTTCTTGGGACGCAGCCGCAGCAGCAGCCGGGGTGCGGCGGCGCCGGCGACCGCGTCCGCCCTCAGGACGAAGCTGATCCGTCCGTCCTCGTCGACCGTGCAGTCCGCACGGAGGGCCGTCTCCTGGGTCGCGCCGGTTGCGGTCGTCATCGCTGTCCCCTCCGTACCGTGTGCAGCGCACGCGAGGCCGCGGCATAGGCGGTGTCGCGTGCGGCGAATCCCTGGCTGACCAGGGTCCGGCCCATGCCGCCGCGTTCTGCCGCGACGGGCCGGCCGGCCCTACGGGCCTGTATCGCCTCGCCGATCAGCCGCTCGGCCTGCTCCACGACAGGGCCCGGGGCGAATCGCCGCGCGTTCTCCATCGCCCTACGGCCCATCCGCCGGCGCCGTTCGTCGTCGCGGACGAGATCCAGCAGGGCAGCGGCCATGGCGTCGCGGTCCCCGACCGGCACCAGCCTGCCGTCCACCCCGTCCTCGATGATCTCGCCGGGCCCGTACGGACAGTCGGTGCTCACCACCGGCAGCCCACAGCGCATCGCCTCGACGATGGTCATGCCGAACGGCTCGAAGTTGGAGGCGGCGGCGCCGATCGACCCCTTGACCCACTCCGCCTCCATGGGGGCCGCCGCGCCCATCAGGAAGACGTTGTCGTACAGGCCGAGCCGGTGGATGAGCTGCCCCAGCCGGTCGTGCTCCTCGCCCTTGCCGTAGATGCGCAGCTGCCAGTCCGGGAAGTCGGCGGCCACCGGCGCGAAGGCCTCGATGAGCAGGTCGTAACGTTTCACCGGGACCAGCCGGCCCGCCGCGACCACCACCTTCGCCGTGCCGTCGGCGGCGGGCAGGGCCGGGTCGGGGACGCTGTTGGGGAGTGCCTCGACGCGCACACCGGGCAGCCGCATCTTGCGCCGGTAGGCGGCGGCGTCGGCCTGCGTGACCGTGGTCAGCACGTCCAGCCGGCGGTAGGCCCGGCGCAGCGCGGTGCGCAGCCGGGGCGGATGGTTGTCGAGGGTGAGGTGTTCCTGGCCGACGCGGACGACGTGCTGCGGCGCCTGGAGCGCCAGGTGCACATTGAGGCCCGGCCGGGTGCCGATGACGACGTCGGCGTCGGTCTGCGCGAGGTGTTCGCCGATGCGCCGGTCCGTCAGCTCGCTGTACTGGCCGTGGCGGTACTCGGCGGCGGGGAACACCTTCGCCGGTCTCAGATGCAGCGGGTGTTCCTTCTCGTGCCGCAGGTCGACCAGGGGTCTCAGGGACACTCTCGGGTCGAGCGCGAAGTTGGGGAGTTCGCGGTGCCGCAGCACCGAGACGATCTCCACCTCGTGCCGTTCGGCCAGCGCCTGCGCCAGGTTGAAGGTGGTGGTTATCGTGCCTCCGATTCCATAGCCGTTGTGCAGCAGGAAAGAGATCTTCATGGCGGACTAGACCGCGTCAACCTCCCCCGGGTTGCCTGCTGTTACCAGTTCGTTCTCCTGTCATCAACCCCACGGCGTGCGCCCGGCGCGCGTTTGCAAGCCCCATGAGATTTCGTGCGCTGGTTGAGCGCCCTCGCTTCCACGAACCGGCACCAGAGCCGCCCGCCGGGAGCACCAGGGTTCGCCCCGACGTTCCCGTGATGGGTGAGGAGACGTCGACAAGGGTCGACAAGGGTGCAGTTCACGCCCCCTCGCAGCGCCTCGGCGCCCCGCCGCGCACCGCCTCCGCCCCGGGCGGACGTTCAGCTCATGTCATTCAGCTCTATCCTTTTTGCTCGATGCATAATGAAGGGAGCTGAGAGCTAGGAACTTTCTGTGCATGGCCGACCGGCTTCAGGGTAGGCGCACGGTCGAAGGAGCGGTGATGACATCCCCTGACCCCAGCCTCAACAGGCGCAAGCTGCGCCTTGCCCTGCGGCAGGCCCGCGAACGCTCCGGCCTGACCCAGCGTGAGGCCGCCGAGCGGGTGGAATGGTCGCAGTCGAAACTCATCCGCGTGGAGACCGGAACCGTCAGCGTGTCCGTGAGCGATCTGCGGGCCCTGCTACGACTGTACGACGTCGGCGACCCGTCCGAGGTGGAGGAACTGGTCGAGGCGGCCCGGGGCAGCAAGGGGCCCAGCTGGTGGTCGAAGTACCACGACGTCGTCACGCCTCAGTACGCCCAGTACCTGGGCTACGAGAGCGCGGCGACATCGCTTCGGACCTATCACCCCATCGTCGTACCCGGTCATCTCCAGACCCGCGCATACGCCGATGCGCTGCTCGCCCCGCGCGGGCTGAAACCCCAACGGACCAGGAGGGTGGTGGACCTGAGGATGGAGCGGCAGGAGAGGATGCTCGACGGTTCCGCCGGCCCCGAGGTCACCTTCGTCCTGGACGAAGCCGCCGTACGACGCCAGATCGGCGGAAAGGCGGTGCTGGACGAGCAGTTGCAGCAGCTTCTCGATCTGGGCGCACGGGACGGCATCACCATCCGCGTCCTCCCGTTCGAAGCCGGGGCGCACTACAGCACCCTGGGCAGTTTCGTCCTTCTCGGATTTCCCGACGCGGACGATCTGCTGTACCTGGAGCATGCCGCGGGCAGCATGACCGGCGGCGAGGACCTGGAGCTGCTGGCCCGCTACCAGGAGTGCTTCCACACGATCATGGACCTGGCACTCGGCGACACCGAGTCACTCGACCTGATCGGTCGCATCAAGCAAGACCTCGGGGCCCGCTAGATCCGCGGTGCCATTTCTGGTGGTGAAGCCAGGGGGAGGACCAACGTGGTCTTCAGGTCGATATGGCAGGGCCTGCAAAACGTACTCGGCGCCGGGATGAACGACGACGATGTCAAAGCGCAGGCGATACAGGACCCGGCACAGACACAGAACCTGATAGCGATAGAGAACGCCCGTGGCGCCGTGAAGCTGAAGCTGGTGATCTGCCTCGGCCTTCTCGCGCTGCTCGCGCTCGTTGTGGTGGTGGGGGCGCTGCTCGTCATCGTCGAGCAGGCCGGACAGCTGAGGCTCCCGTGGTCGCGGATCGGCACGATCGTCGGTACGTTCCTCACGACGTCCGGTATCACGGGCCTGGTCGCCTGGTGGTGGAAACGACTGCTGAAGCGCCGTCAGACCGCCGCCGCTAGTTCGGGAAACCCGTCCGCGAATCCTGCGGAAGGCGATCAGAATCAGGTGGGGACGTCGTAGTGGCGCAACCGGCCCGCCAGACTCCGGCGCCCACCGCCACGGCCACGGCCACGGCGATCCACAGGATCCGCTTGGCGAGGACGCTGTCGACGAGCACGGACGCGAGCGCTGCCGCCAACGTGGCCGCCGCTCCCGCGCTCAGTGAGTAGGTGACGGCTCCGCTCATGAGCGCCGGCCGCTTGCGGCGGCCCTTCCCCGAATGCTGCACTGCAGATGCCTCGGCACCCATAGAGGCCCCCTACCTACTGCCGATGGCTTGTCAGGAACGTCACGAGCCGTCCAACTCCTCCTGCGTCAGAGCAAGAAGGAATCTCGTCCAGGCGGGGGTGCTGAAGCTCAGCGGCGAGCGTCCGGGCTTCTTGGAGTCACGCGCAAGCACTTGGCCCTCCCCCACGGCGACCTCCACGCACTCGTTCTCATTGCCGCATAAGCTGCTCTTGCGCCACAAGGGTTTCCCCTTATGCACCACCTCAGCCCTCCTGCCCCCCGATGCGCCTGGATGGTGCCCATCCATGTTAGTGGACGGTTGTGCACCACCGCAGGCGAATACCCCTACGTCAGGGCCGGGGACCGCGAGCGGCACCCGAGCGATGACACACGGCTTCCACTGGCCGGACGGCCTACTCCATGTTTGCCCAACTTGACTCAGGGGGAACCGGCTTGGGCCGGAGTTGGCTCAAGTTCCGTCATTTCAAGGCGAGTTAGCAGACATGAGGGGGATGCGACCCGGCACCCCGGAAACGCCGACGGGCCGCACCCCCGTCGCCGGGGATGCGGCCCGTCACGGCGTGGGCCGCCGTGCCGTACCGCTTACTTGCGGATCAGGCTGCGCAGCACGTACTGCATGATGCCGCCGTTGCGGTAGTAGTCCGCCTCGCCGGGGGTGTCGATGCGGACGACCGCGTCGAACTCGACACCGGTGTCGGTGGTGACCTTGACCGTGCGCGGCGTGGTGCCGTTGTTGAGCTCCTCGACGCCCGCGAAGGAGAAGGTCTCCTCGCCGGTCAGGCCGAGGGACTGGGCCGAGGTGCCCTCCGGGAACTGGAGCGGGAGGACGCCCATGCCGATGAGGTTCGAGCGGTGGATGCGCTCGTAGGACTCGGCGATGACGGCCTTGACGCCGAGCAGCGCGGTGCCCTTGGCGGCCCAGTCACGCGAGGAACCGGAGCCGTACTCCTTGCCGGCCAGGACGACCAGCGGGATGCCCTGCTCGATGTAGTTGCGCGAGGCGTCGTAGATGAACGACACCGGGCCGTCGGCCTGGGTGAAGTCGCGGGTGTAGCCGCCCTCGGTGCCCGGCGCGATCTGGTTGCGCAGGCGGATGTTGGCGAACGTGCCGCGGATCATGACCTCGTGGTTGCCGCGGCGCGAGCCGTAGCTGTTGAAGTCGCGGCGCTCTACGCCGTGCTCGGTGAGGTACTTGCCGGCCGGGGTGTCGGCCTTGATGGCGCCGGCGGGCGAGATGTGGTCCGTCGTCACCGAGTCGCCCAGCTTGGCCAGCACACGGGCGCCGGAGATGTCGGAGACCGGGGCCGGCTCCATCTCCATGCCCTCGAAGTACGGGGGCTTGCGGACGTAGGTCGACTCGGCGTCCCACTCGAAGGTGTTACCGGTCGGGACCGGGAGGGACTGCCACTGCAGGTCGCCCGCGAAGACGTCGGAGTAGGACTTGTTGAACATGTCCTCGCCGATGGCGTTGGCCACGACGTCGTTGACCTCGGCCTCGGAGGGCCAGATGTCCTTCAGGAAGACCGGGTTGCCGTCCTGGTCCGCGCCGAGGGCGTCGCGCGTGATGTCCACCTTCATGGAGCCCGCGATGGCGTACGCGACGACCAGCGGCGGGGAGGCCAGGTAGTTCATCTTGACGTCGGGGTTGATACGGCCCTCGAAGTTCCGGTTGCCGGAGAGGACCGAGGTGACCGCGAGGTCGTGGTCGTTGACGGCCTTGGAGACCTCCTCCGGCAGCGGGCCGGAGTTGCCGATGCAGGTGGTGCAGCCGTAGCCGACGAGGTTGAAGCCGACCTTGTCGAGGTACGGGGTCAGACCGGCCTTGTCGAAGTAGTCGGTGACGACCTTCGAACCCGGGGCGAGGGTGGTCTTGACCCACGGCTTGCGGGTCAGGCCCTTCTCCACGGCCTTCTTCGCGACGAGCGCGGCGGCGACCATGACGTACGGGTTGGAGGTGTTGGTGCAGGAGGTGATGGCCGCGACCGTCACCGCGCCGTGGTCGATCTCGTACGTCGAGCCGTCGGGGGCGGTCACGGTGACCGGGTTGGACGGGGCGCCGTTCGGGGCGACGGCCGGGGCGTCGGAGGCGGGGAAGGACTCCTGGCCGGCCTCGTCCACGGTGTCGACGTAGTTGAGGACGTCCGTCTTGAACTGCTCGGCGGCGTTCGCCAGGACGATGCGGTCCTGCGGGCGCTTCGGGCCGGCGATGGAGGGGACGACCGTGGAGAGGTCGAGCTCCAGCTTCTCGGAGAAGTCGGGCTCGGCCTTCGGGTCCAGCCAGAGGCCCTGCTCCTTGGCGTACGCCTCGACGAGCGCGAGCTGCTGGGCGGAGCGGCCGGTCAGGCGCAGGTAGTTGATCGTCTCGTCGTCGATCGGGAAGATCGCGGCGGTCGAGCCGAACTCCGGCGACATGTTGCCGATGGTGGCGCGGTTGGCGAGCGAGGTGGCGGCGACGCCCTCGCCGTAGAACTCGACGAACTTGCCGACGACGCCGTGCTTGCGGAGCATCTCGGTGATGGTCAGCACGAGGTCGGTGGCGGTGGTGCCGGGCTTGAGCTCACCGGTCAGCTTGAAGCCGACGACGCGCGGGATGAGCATCGAGACGGGCTGGCCGAGCATCGCGGCCTCGGCCTCGATGCCGCCGACGCCCCAGCCGAGGACGCCGAGGCCGTTGACCATGGTGGTGTGCGAGTCGGTGCCGACCAGGGTGTCGGGGTAGGCCTGGCCGTTACGGACCATGACCGTGCGCGCCAGGTGCTCGATGTTCACCTGGTGGACGATGCCGGTGCCGGGCGGGACGACCTTGAAGTCGTCGAAGGCGGTCTGGCCCCAGCGCAGGAACTGGTAGCGCTCCTTGTTGCGGCCGTACTCCAGCTCGACGTTCTGCGCGAAGGCGTCGTTGGTGCCGAACTTGTCGGCGATGACGGAGTGGTCGATGACCAGCTCGGCCGGGGAGAGCGGGTTGACCTTCGCGGGGTCGCCGCCGAGGGCCTTGACGGCCTCACGCATGGTGGCGAGGTCGACGACACAGGGCACGCCGGTGAAGTCCTGCATGATCACGCGGGCCGGCGTGAACTGGATCTCCTGCGACGGCTGGGCCTGGGAGTCCCAGCCGCCGAGGGCGCGGATGTGGTCGGCGGTGATGTTCGCGCCGTCCTCGGTGCGGAGGAGGTTCTCCAGCAGCACCTTCAAGCTGTAGGGGAGGCGGGCGGAGCCCTCGACCTTGTCCAGCCGGAAGATCTCGTACGACTCGTCGCCCACCTGCAGCGTGCTGCGGGCGTCGAAGCTGTTCGCCGACACGACAGTCTCCTTCATTGATGTGCGCGTACCACCACACCGCGAAAATATGCGGCTGCTGCCGCGTGGTGCCGCCGGCGTCTTGGCCGATCCGCTTAGGTCAGGCTAAGTTAGGTGAGCCTTACCAGTGGACCGGCGGCGACGTGCGACTGCGGTGCACCTCGGTAGATATCTCGATGTCGAGATAACTCTAGTACATGGGGCCGGAATGGTCATGCCCCGGGGCTTCGGCATGCCCCCTTTGCATGATCATGCGGAATCATGCATACTCTTCCTATGTCCAAGGTCCTCACCTCCCTGCCCACCGGCGAGCGCGTCGGCATCGCCTTCTCCGGCGGTCTCGACACCTCGGTCGCGGTCGCCTGGATGCGCGACAAGGGCGCCGTCCCGTGCACCTACACCGCTGACATCGGCCAGTACGACGAGCCCGACATCGCCTCGGTGCCCGGCCGCGCCAAGACCTACGGCGCCGAGGTCGCGCGCCTGGTCGACTGCCGCGCGGCGCTGGTCGAGGAGGGCCTGGCCGCGCTGACGTGCGGCGCGTTCCACATCCGCTCCGGCGGGCGCGCCTACTTCAACACCACACCGCTGGGCCGTGCCGTCACCGGCACCCTGCTGGTCCGGGCGATGCTGGAGGACGACGTCCAGATCTGGGGCGACGGCTCGACCTTCAAGGGCAACGACATCGAGCGGTTCTACCGCTACGGCCTGCTCGCCAACCCGAACCTGCGGATCTACAAGCCGTGGCTCGACGCGCACTTCGTGACCGAGCTCGGCGGCCGTAAGGAAATGTCGGAGTGGCTGGTCGCCCACAACCTGCCCTACCGGGACTCGGCGGAGAAGGCGTACTCGACCGACGCCAACATCTGGGGCGCCACCCACGAGGCGAAGACCCTGGAGCATCTGGACACGGGTGTGGAGTCCGTCGAGCCGATCATGGGCGTCCGGTTCTGGGACCCGTCGGTGCACATCGCCACCGAGGACGTGACGATCGGCTTCGAGCAGGGCCGCCCCGTCACCGTCAACGGCAAGGAGTTCGCCTCCCCCGTCGATCTGGTGATGGAGGCCAACGCCATCGGCGGCCGGCACGGCCTCGGCATGTCGGACCAGATCGAGAACCGGATCATCGAGGCGAAGAGCCGCGGCATCTACGAGGCGCCCGGCATGGCCCTGCTGCACGCCGCGTACGAGCGTCTGGTCAACGCCATCCACAACGAGGACACCATCGCCCAGTACCACACCGAGGGCCGGCGCCTCGGCCGCCTGATGTACGAGGGCCGCTGGCTGGACCCGCAGGCGCTGATGATCCGCGAGTCGCTCCAGCGCTGGGTCGGCGCGGCGGTCACCGGCGAGGTGACCCTGCGACTGCGGCGCGGCGAGGACTACTCGATCCTCGACACGACGGGCCCGGCGTTCAGCTACCACCCGGACAAGCTGTCCATGGAGCGCACCGAGGACTCGGCGTTCGGCCCGGTCGACCGGATCGGCCAGCTCACCATGCGCAACCTCGACATCGCCGACTCCCGCGCCAAGCTGGAGCAGTACGCCGGCCTCGGCCTGATCGGCACCGGCAGCCCGACCATCGGCGCCTCCCAGGCCGCCGCCACCGGGCTGATCGGCACCATGCCGGAGCTGCCGGAGGGCGGCGCCGAGGCCATCGCCTCCCGCGGCGAGGTCTCCGAGGAGGACGCGTGGCTGGACCGCGCCGCCATGGAGTCCGGCACGGACTGACCCGGCGGCACCAGCAGGGGACGGATCCACGGAAGGGTCCGGCTCGACGCCCGCGGCGTCGAGCCGGACCCTTCCGGCGTTCCGACATGCCATCAGTTCGTCAAGTCGGGGTAACCGGGAGATACACACCGACTCCGAAGGGAGGCATCCATGCCCCTCACGTTCCGCAAGAGTTTCCGCATCCTTCCCGGAGTGCGGCTGAACATCAACCGGCACTCCTGGTCCATCACCACCGGTGGAAGGCACGGACCGCGACGCACCCACAGCAGCACCGGACGTCGTACGACATCGATGGATTTGCCCGGACCTTTCGGATGGCGTCGCACCCGTAACACCAGGCGGCGTTGACGTCCCGTCACCCGAATGGCTCCCCCTGGAATGTGCCATCTCATATCTGAGATAGCCTCAACCTCATGGCAGACGATTACCTCGTACGCATCGGCAAGCTCATCCGTGACGCCCGGCAACACCGTGGCTGGACACAGACGCAGCTGGCCGAGGCGCTCGGTACCTCTCAGAGCGCCGTCAACCGCATCGAGCGCGGCAACCAGAACATCAGCCTTGAGATGATCGCCCGAATCGGTGAAGCCCTGGACAGCGAGATCGTGTCCCTCGGGTACGCCGGTCCGATGCATCTGAGGGTCGTCGGCGGACGTCGGCTGTCCGGTTCCATCGACGTCAAGACCAGCAAGAACGCCTGTGTGGCCCTGCTGTGCGCCTCGCTGCTCAACAAGGGGCGCACAGTGCTGCGCCGCGTCGCCCGTATCGAGGAGGTCTATCGCCTCCTGGAGGTGCTCAACTCCATCGGTGTGCGCACCCGTTGGATCAACGACGGTGTCGACTTGGAGATCGTGCCGCCGGCCGAGCTGAACATGGCCGCGATCGACGCCGAGGCCGCCGTGCGCACGCGGTCCATCATCATGTTCCTCGGCCCGCTGCTGCACCGTCTGGACCGCTTCAAGCTGCCTTACGCCGGCGGCTGCGACCTCGGCACGCGGACCATCGAGCCGCACATGATCGCGCTGCGCCGGTTCGGTCTGGACGTCGCGGCGACCGAGGGCCACTACCACGCCACCGTCGACCGCTCGGTGCGCCCCGGCCGGCCGATCGTGCTGACCGAGCGCGGAGACACGGTGACCGAGAACGCGTTGCTGGCCGCCGCGCGGCACGACGGCGTCACGGTCATCCGCAACGCCTCCTCCAACTACATGGTCCAGGACCTCTGCTTCTTCCTGGAGGCCCTCGGCGTGCGGGTCGAGGGCATCGGCACCACCACGCTCACCGTGCACGGCGTGGCCACCATCGACGCCGACGTCGACTACTCGCCGTCCGAGGACCCGGTCGAGGCGATGAGCCTGCTGGCCGCGGCCGTCGTCACCGAGTCCGAACTGACGGTGTGCCGGGTGCCGATCGAGTTCCTGGAGATCGAGCTGGCGGTCCTGGAGGAGATGGGCCTCGACCACGACCGTACGCCCGAGTACTTCGCGGACAACGGCCGTACCCGGCTGGTGGACCTCACCGTCCGGCCCTCCAAGCTGGAGGCGCCGATCGACAAGATCCACCCGATGCCGTTCCCGGGCCTGAACATCGACAACGTCCCGTTCTTCGCGGCCATCGCCGCCGTCGCGTCCGGCAAGACACTGATCCACGACTGGGTCTACGACAACCGCGCGATCTACCTGACGGACCTCAACCGCCTCGGCGGCAGGCTCCAGTTGCTGGACCCGCACCGCGTCCTGGTCGAGGGCCCGACCCGCTGGCGCGCCGCCGAGATGATGTGCCCGCCCGCCCTGCGGCCCGCCGTGGTCGTCCTGCTGGCGATGATGGCGGCGGAGGGGACGTCCGTGCTGCGGAACGTGTATGTCATCAACCGGGGGTACGAGGATCTGGCCGAGCGGTTGAACTCGATCGGGGCGCAGATCGAGATCTTCCGGGACATTTGAAAGCTCTGAGAGAAAGCAGCGCGAACCCCCTCCTGACCCGCAGGTATGCCAGTCAGGAGGGGAATTGGCTTCTTCTGTGGGACTTCTCAGGGACTTTGGGCCGAGCCGGGAGGCTGCCGGTCTCGGGGCTGAGGGGGCGGAAATTGCCCGGCCCTGCACGTGATGGGTTACGGGCAGGACGTCGGCATGAGCGACGGATGGGCGACAACTGGTCGGGCCGAGTCTCAACTCACTGCCTCGCTGTCATGCACTCCGGAAGCAAGCTCGCGCATCATGCCTCTTACCGCTGTCCTGCGATCTTTGGAGGCATGTCCTCGAACCCACAGCGTCCCGCACCGCGTCCGAGCGGCCTCTCGCACGCGGTAGCTGAGGATCTCGCGTTGTACCGGGAGACGTTTCAGCGACGTCTGCCGGAGTCGCTGGACGAGTTGCACGGCCCCACTCAGGGGGTCGTGGAGCTACCGCTGCACATGGCCCTGGTCCGGGATGACGTCGTACGACCTGAGCAAGCCGCGCCAGCGCACGGGCCTGTACCGCACCGTCCTGCACGAGGGCCTGCACGACGATCTGCCCCGCTACCTCAACCAGGGCCTGCTCCTCCAGCTGTGGCCGGTACTGCGCACCCTCGTCGGCCGCACCGTGCGCGCCGTATGGGAAGACACCTTCCCCCAGCTCGCCTCGCGCCCAGGCCGCCGCGTGACGGACATGCCGGAGCTGCACACGCGGCTCCTGCGGGACGTGATCGCCCTCGGCTCCCCGTATCTCCTGGTTCTCACCGGCGGGTACGCGGCGCGGGCGCACCGCCTCGTGAACCGTCCCAGCCAGGACCTCGACATCGCCACCGAGAACCCGGCGCCCATGGCCGACATCGCCGCCACGCTCCGCACGGGCCTGGAAGCCCCGCGGCTGGAAAGTGCACGCGCTGGAGATCTCGCCGCTGTCCGCCCGCTTCACTGTGTCCGATCCCGCCACCGGACAGGACTGCGAGGTTGACATCCTCAAAGAGACCTTCTGGCGACCGGTCGCCCAGAGTCCGTACGGACCCGTCCTCGCCGAGGAGGACGTGATCGGAACCAAGGTCCGCGCCCTCGCCGGCCGCGGAGCGCCCCGCGACCTGATCGACGTGTTCGCGGACATCGACTGCACACTTCCGGACGCGGTCATGGGCCCGAGTAGTTGGAGCAGGAGTTGAGGAACGTCTCGCGACACATGTGAGGACTCGGTTTGCTTCCGCGAGCACGGAGAAGTGACAACGCGTGGGGACGAGGCGCTGAACGGCACCGTCAAGGCCGACCTGAACCAATCGAAATCGAACGCCACGAAACTCGGGCGGCTCACGGCCCCACCCCAAACCGAACGGCGTTGGCACTAGACCGCCAGAGCCATGCCTGAATAGTGGAAACTCAACGACTACGTTCGGAAAGCGAAGCCTTCTTAATCGACCCGTACTTCTTCCGGCGCACCCATCATGGATGGGACGGGCCGTCGATAACAGCCGGACTGGGGCGTGAAGATCCGCCGCTTGACCGGGTACGGACGGACACAGACCATGTGCTGCAGATTCAGGTGACCCGCCTCATAGGACAGCAGCCCGACGGCGAAGAGCAACCGCCAGGCGGCCACCGTCTCGCGGCCGACGAGTTCGACGGCCCGCTCGTGCCGCGTCTCCAGCCGGTCCAGCCACGCCCGGAGCGTCAGAGCGAAGTCTGTCCGGAGGTTTTCGACGTCCAGAACCTCCAGGCCAGAACGCTCCGCCTGCAGCACGCTGCTGCCGATCTCGCCCGGGTTGAAGTCCGGGAACACGTAACGGAGCATGAACGGACTGCGCACCAGACGTCGCCCGGGGCGCAGGATGCACAACTCGTGACTGAGGACGCGTCCGCCCGGCGCGACCAGACGCGCCAGGGCGGCAACATGTCGGCTCTGACCACGACGTGACAGGTGCTGAGTCATCTCGACGCTGGCCACAGCATCGAAGGGCCCGTCCGAGACCGCGCGGTAGTCCTGCAGCCGTACGTGCAAGCGATCCGACAGGCCGGCTTCCTGGATCCTTCGGGTGGCGAGTCGCGCCTGGTTCGGTGAGAGGGTCACACCCACACCATTGACACCATAGTGCCGGGCAGCGTGCAGAAGCAGGCCGCCCCATCCACAGCCGAGGTCCAGCAGCCGCATCCCTGGTTGGAGGTCGAGCTTGCGGCAGATCAGGTCCAGTTTGGAGGTTTGCGCGTCGTCCAGTTCGAACCCGGCGGAAGCCGCCCCCTGGCCCCAGTAGGCACTGGAATAGACCATTGACGACCCTAGGACGAGTCTGTAGAAGTCGTCACCGACATCGTAGTGATGGCGTACCGCTCGGGAGCCACGGGTGGGCCGGACCTCCCCCGACGGGGGGCGGAGCGGTGGTCCCAGCACCTGCCGGTTCACACCGAGACGCCATGACGACAGGGCCGCGCGCGCGAGATCCGATCGGGAGGACCCCAGGGCGGAGCCCAGTTGTCGCATGACCGCTACCAGGTCACCCTCAATGTCGATGTCCCCGGCCACGAACGCTCGAGCGGCTCCAAGTTGTCCGGGACGCCACAGCATGCGTCGCACCGCGTCGGGGTGCTTCAGTACCAGGGCAGATCCCGACGCGGCACCTGCGACGCTCCCGTCCCAGGCCCGCATCTCGAACTCCATGGCTTCCCCTGTCATCTGCTGCAGAAAGGCAGCGACCTGATGGGCAATGCCGCTGGTACGTGCTCTGGTCATCATCTCTCCCTACTCGACTGGCCATGGCTCGCGGTTGCCCCCATGCCGCCGAGGTGCAGCACATGCAACCTCGTGCTCCTGTTGGCGAACGGGTCGCCCGACAGAAGCACGCGTGGCCGAGACCCATGGGGACACCGGCGAGCGCTGGGTCACGCTGTGCGCCAAAGTGTCCGCAGGCTCACAGCGTCATGCCGCCGCTCGGCTAACGACCGTCGCACCACACGGGCACGGCCATAGCGCCCTGTCAGTGGACTACGAGGTGTTCTTACTGGGACGTATTTGCGAGGAGTACCAGCGCACGGCGGACCACCATCTCGCTGTGGTGGAGGGCATCGCCCACACCGGGCGCCTGATGACGTCCGTCGCGCTGGCCGTGGCGATCTCCACAGCTGCCATGGCCACCTCCTCCGCATCCGTGATCAAGACGATCGGAGCGGGAGTGGCTCTGGCCTCACTCGTGGACGCGGTACTGGTCCGCGGCGTCCTGGTGCTCGCCGTGATGGCGGCGCTCGGTCCCGCCAACTGGTGGCTTCCCGCCCGAGGCCCTCCGTGCGAGCGTTTGTCCAGCCCGTCCACGGCCAGCTGACCGCCGCGGACCCGGCTGAGGGGCCGATCCCTCGGGAAAGGCCCCTCGCGGTATTCCGTCGCCGCTCTAGTGGTGCAGTGTGCGGTGGATGCGGTGAGCGATTCCGTCGAGGGTCGCGGCGGCCATCAGCTCCATCATGGACAGTTCGCAGTGGAAGGTCTGCTGGAGGGAGACGGAGAGTTCCGCGCCCATGAGCGAGTCCAGGCCGAGGTCGGCGAGGTTCGCGGTGGGGTCGACGCGGTCCGTGGTGGTCTGAAGAATACGGGCGGCCGCGTCGACGAGGATCTCGGTGATCAGGTCGAGTCGCGCTTGGTCGCTCTCGGCCAGCTTCAGGCGCTTGCGCAGGTCGTCGGCCTGGGCACGGGACGCGCGAGGGTTCGCGTGGGCCAGCTGGGCGGTGAAGCGGGCCACGGACAGCGCGGGGAGCAGGTCGGTGAGCCGGTCCCAGTCCATGACACCGATGGCTGCTTGGCCGTGCGCACGGTGAAGATGCCGGTCGAAAGCGGCCAGAGCGGTGGCCGGAGAGATCAGTCCGATGCCGGAGCGGGCGATGGTGTCAGCCATCTGCGTTCGTGCGACGTAACCGGTTTCGGAGATGCCGCCCCAGGCCAGGGCCAGACCCGGGCTGCCGTGATCCCGGCGCTGTCGCGCAAGTGCTTCCAGGTAGAGGTTGGCGGCCGCGTACGGGGCTTGGTGCTGGTTGCCGATCAGGGCGGCGACGGAAGAGTAGACGACGAAGAAGTCGAGCGCGCGGTCGCGTGTGAGGTCGTGGAGTACCGAGACGCCGCGAACCTTGGGGGCCACGACGTCGGCGAACCGCTCAGCGGTGAGGTCGCTCAGGGGTGCGTCGTCGAGATGCATGGCGGCGTGCACGATGCCGCGTACCGGACGACGGAGTTGATCCGCTTCCGCGATGACCGCCTCGACAGCCTCGGGCTCGGTGACGTCGGCGCCGTACACCCGTACCGTCGTACCCGCCCTCTCCAAGTCGGCGACCAGACCGGCGGCTTCGGGCGCCTGGACACCGCGCCGGGAGAGGAGAGCCAGATGACGGGCGCCCCGGTCGGCGAGGTGGCGGGCCGTCGCCGCGCCCAGGCCGCTGAGCCCGCCAGTGATCAGATACGTGACGTCGGGGTCGAGCCGCACTGCCGGTTCGGGCTGGTCGATGACGACCGGCGAGCTGTCGGTGAAGGAAATGACGACCTTGCCCAGGTGACGCGAGTGGCGCAGGGCGCTGAACGCGTCCTTGATGCGGCTGGCAGGATGACTCTGATGGGGTAGGGCCCGGTAGACGCCGGCCCCCACGCGTTCACCGACCATGCGGAACGCGGCCGCGGCCGCCTCGGGCGCGTCGGCGATGAAGCGGGTGATGTCGACGCCGTAATAGGCCAGGTTGTCCCGGAAGGGGCGCAGGAGCAAAGGAGCGTTGGCGTAGATGTCGCGCTTGCCCAGTTCGATGAACCGGCCCCCCGGCGTCAGGCACTCCAGGCTGCGGGCGATGGCCTCGCCGGCCAGCGAGTTCAGCACGACGTCCACGCCCCGGCCCGCGGTCGCGTCGCGGACCTCGTGTGCGAAGGAGAGGTCCCGGGAGTTGAAGACCGCCTCGGCGCCGAGCGTGCGCAACAGGTCCCGCTTGGCCGGTGTGCCGGCGGTGGCGATCACCCGGGCGCCGATGTGTCGCGCATAGGCGAGGGCGGCCAGGCCGATGCCGCCGGCGCCGCCGTGGACGAGCACGGTCTCGTCGGACTGGAGGTGGGCGAGGGTCTCCAGGGAGTGCTGGACGGTGAGGAAGACCGCAGGCAGCGTCGCCGCCTGTTCGAAGGTCATACGATCGGGCATGCGGCCGACCTGCTCGGTGCGCACTCGTACGTGAGAGCCGAGCGCACCGTGGGCGAAGGCGAACACGCGGTCGCCCACCGACCACTCGGCCACGCCCGGGCCGGTGGCGGTCACGATGCCGGCGCACTCCAGGCCCAGAAGAGGCCCTGTGGGGGTGGCCGGTTCGGCGTCGGGCGGGAGCAAGCCTTCTGCGAGCATCACATCGCGGTAGTTGAGTGCGGCGGCCTTGACACGGAGGATCACCTCGCCGGGGCCTGGCTCTTCCGACGCTGCGGGAGCCCAGGTCAGCCGGTGACCGCGCCCCGGGCGGTGCAGCCGCAGCCGGTAGGTGTCGTGGCGTCCGGCCTGTCGGGTCGCGGGCGGGAGCGGGCGCAGTCGGGGGACGAAGCGGCCATGGGTGTCCAGCACGGTCTCGTCCTCCTCGCCTGGCGCGCCGGACCGGGCCGGTGCGAGGAGTTCCGCGGTGAGTCGGGCGGCGTCCTGCGCCAGGTCCCCGGAGGAGGAGAGGCTGACGCGGCGTACCGTCAGGATCGGGTGCTCGTTGGCCACGACCCGGCCGACACCCCACAGCGCGGCGGCCCAGGGCAGGCTCCCGGTGTCCGCCGGCGCGGGGTGCAGGCCCGTCGGGGGAGTGACCAACCACAGCTGGGGGTCGGCGTGGCCGGCGGCGGCCAGGGCAACTGCCGCGGCCTTCACGACTCCCGCGGCCTCCGTGACGAGGTCGGCGTCGGCTTGCTCCTGCTCGGTGCCGAAGACCAGCACCGCGCGTGACGGCACCTGGCCGGTGAAGTCGCCCATCCCCCGATCCCAGGCGTCCGACACACGCGTGCCCATGACGTGGGCCCCGGCCGCACGGAGGTCGTCGACCAACGTCTCGGCCAGGGACTGACCGGCGGCGTCGGTGACGACCAGCCACGGGCCGTCGGCGCGGGTGGGAGTTTCCAGGGCGGGCGGGGCGGGATTCGGGCGAGCCTCCGGGGCAGTGCTCCGCCGCGCGACCAGCAAGCAGTAGTCCTGCGCGGTCTCCGGTTGCTCGCTGCCGACGTCAGCGACGGCGTCGAAGCCGCAGTCGGACAGCAACGGCGGCCATGCCGCGCGAGGCAGCAGAGGGCTGGTGCGCACCTGGGTGTCGGTGAACGACCAGTACTCCGGCAGCAGCCCGAAGCACGGGCCAATGATCTCCTCGTCGTGACTCTCGACCGCCAGCAGTTGCCCACCGGAGTCGAGCAGCCGCGCCAGTCGTGTACACGTGGCCCGGAGGTCGGCGGTGGCGTGCAGCACGTTCGCGGCCACGATCAGGTCGTACGACCCGGGAGCGAAACCCTGCTCCGCCGGGTCGCGGTTCAGGTCCAGCACGCGGTAGTCGAGGTAGTCGTGGTCGGCGAACCGGGCCTGCGCGCGAGGAAAGAAGGCCGGCGTGGCGTCAGTAAAGGTGTAGCTCGTGAGGTGGGGCGGAAGCACGGGAAGCAGCGCCGTGGTGAGACCGCCGGTGCCGGCGCCCACCTCGAGCACTCGCAGAGGGCGGCCGACCGGCCACGTACGCAGTGCCTCCTCGATGACGAGACGGGCGTAGTGGCCGTGCGCACGCATCTGCGGGGTGTCGGCGTAAAAAGCCTCCACGAGGTGGCGGTCGGCCTCGTTGAACAGCACCTCGCGGGCGTCGGTCCGGCCGGTGAGAATGTCGGTCAGATGCGTTCCGCAACGCGTGGACAGGGCGATGGCGGTGATCCACTGAGGGCAGCGCTCCGACCACCGGCGCATATGGGCTTCCGCAGCGGCGGCCACGCCGGTGAACTCCCAGCGCTCCCCACTGGAGGTGGGCTGGAGCAGCCCGACCTTGACAGCCAGTCCCGCGAGCAGTCGGACGTAGGGGGCGTAGTGCGGTCGCAGGCCCGCGTCCAGGAGATCGCCCAAAGAGAACGAGCCGGTGCCGGGGATCAGAGCAGCGAAGGCAGCGGCTGCGTAGTGCCCCGCCGTCGTCTTCGCTATGGCGGCGAAGCGCGGGTAGTCGTCCGCCTGGTCTGCCTCGAAGGCCGCCCGGGCCGCGGCCGTCGCCGCCGTCGAGGTCTCCGGTCCCAGCAGCGGAACAGTGGAGTGGTTCGGCCACCTGCCGGGCAGCGGCGCGTGACGCAGCACGGTCGCCAGCTCCTGCAACTCGTCCTTGGCGGCGAGAGCACGCACGCGGCAGCCCGACAGCTCGGCAGCGACAGTGCCGTCCTCCAGACTGACGGTGACGTCGACGACGGCGTCCGACCCGGTGAGGTGGCGCAGCCTGACGTGGATCCGCCCCCGGGCCGGCGGCTGGTGCCAGACCTGCGCCTTCTCGACGGCCGTGGGCAGGAACACACGGCCGTCCGCGACCGGGGCGAGGAGTGGGGCGGTCGTCTGCAGGGCACCGTCGCTGATCACCGGGTGCGCCTCGAAACCATCGCCGTCCGCCGCGGCCGCGGCGGGGAGTTCGTAGGCGGCGGTGACCCAGGAGTCGGATACCTGCAGAGTGGTCAGGACCTGGAAGGCGGGCCCGTAATGCAGGCCGGCGCGCGCGGTGAGGTCGTAGTGCACCGCGGCGTCGACCGCCGTTCCTCCCTCTGGGGCGGTGATCGGTGCGGGTGCGGGCGTGGTATGCCGTCGTACCCGGCCGCGGGCGTGCGGTGTCCAGGGCCCGGAGGCGTCCCGGCGCGAGGCGATGAGGACGATGCCGTCCTCGACCGACAGGGACGTCTGTACGGACACGGGCGTCGGGTCGTCGGCGCGTGGCAGGGTCAGCGGCCTGAGCACGGTGAGGTCGGTGACCTCGCACCGGGCGCCCAGACCCGCACGGCCCGCCGCGAGCGCGGCCTCCAGGTACGCGGTGGCCGGCATGACGACGTCCGTGCCGACCCGGTGATCGGCGAGCCATGGCAGCCGGGTGCCCGTGAGCTGCTGATGCCAGGTCGGCTCGGCGACTGCCGCCCGTCGGCCCAGCAGAGGATGTACGACCGTCCTGTCCTGGGGCACCGAGGCCCACCAGTCGGGTGCTCCGTTCCAGTGCCGCTCGCGCTGCCAGGGGTATCCGGGCAGGGACACCACTGTGCCGGGCCGGGGGAAGCACCGCGCGCCGGGGCGGGCACCCGCGGCGACGACCGCGGCGGCGGCACGTCGCACGCCGGTGGGGCCGTCGGTGTCGCGGCGCAGTGTGGCGTGCGCGCCGGCCCTCGCGGGCAGCAGCCGTTTCAGGTAGGTGGCCAGGACGGGGTGAGGACCCACCTCGATGAAGGAGGTGCAGCCCTCGTCCGCCAGAGCCCGTACGGCGTCTGCGAACAGGACCGGTTCACGTACGTTGCGCCACCAGTAGCCGGCATCGAGCCGCGGGCCCGCCAGAACGGCCCCCGTGACGGTGGAGGCGAAGCCGAGTCGGCCCAGTCCTGGCCGGAGCGTACTCAGCGGCCCCGTGACATCGCCGTGCACCGGATCCATGTGGCGGGAGTGGAAGGCGTAGTCCAGGTCCAGGAGCCGGAAGAACACCCCGCGCGCCGTCAGCTGCCGACCCAGCTCCGTCAGCGCCGCAGGGTCACCGGCGAGCGTGACGTCGGTGGGGCTGTTGACACCGGCGAGTTCCAGGCGTCCGCCGAAGGCCGCCAGCTCCTTCGTGGCCGCGTCGGCGCCGAGGCCGACCGCCGCCATGCGCCCGCTGCCGGCGGTGGCGGACTGGGCCCGGCTGCGTACCGCCACGACGCGGCACGCCTGCTCCAGATCGAGACAGCCGGCGACGTACGCGGCGGCGATCTCACCGACGCTGTGCCCGACGACAGCGTCCGGCTCGATGCCGGCGTCTTCCAGCAGCCGGACGATGCCGACCTGCACGGCGAACAGCAGGGGCTGGGCGACCTCCGTGCGCTCCAGATCGGGTGACCCCCCGGCCAGCCTCTCTGCCACGGACCACCTCAGGTACGGGCGCAGGCAGGTGTCGACCTCGTCGACGGCGGCGGCGAAGACCGCCTCCGTCATCAGGTCCGTGCCCATGCCCGCCCATTGGGAACCGTTGCCGTCGAACACGAACGCGACTCGTCCCGGCGCCGCGCGCACGGCAGTCGTCGCCGCCCCGGGCGCCTCACCCCCCGCGAGCCGCAGAAACGCGTCGGCCGCCTGCGACGGGTCCGCGGCCCAGACACAGGCGGCGTGTTCGTGACGCGTGCGCCGCAGGGTGGCGGTGTAGGCGATGTCGTAGAGACCGTCCTCGGTGAACTGCAGGTGCTCCGCCATCTGTTCGCAGGCCCGCTTCAGGGCCGCCGGAGTCCGGGCAGACACCACCACCGGCAGAGCGGTCGCCCGTGAGGGCCCAGGCAGCTGCTCGTCCACGGGGGCCGCCGAAGGGGCGGCGATGACGACGTGGGCATTGGCGCCGCCGAAACCGAACGAGTTGACACCCGCGACCGCCCTCCCGGGTGAGTCGAGCGGCTCGGGCCGAGCGACCGGGCGCACGTTGAGATCGTCGAAGGCGATCTCCGGGTTGAGTCGTTCGGCATGCAGCGTGGCCGGGATCCGCTGGTGCCGCAGGACCAGCATCGCCTTGAACAGGCCCGCCATGCCGGCGGCGGCCTCCATGTGCCCGAGATTGCTCTTGACCGATCCGATGGGCAGGGGGCCCCGGTGGCGACCGACCCCGAGCGCACGGCCGATGGCCTCCACCTCAAGCGGATCCCCGGCCCGAGTGCCCGTGCCATGGGCTTCCAGGTACGCGACGTCGTCGGGTACCAGCCCCGCCCGCGCGTACACCTGACGCAGCAGCGCCTGCTGCGCGTCGCTGCTGGGCAGTGCGAGGCCGGGAGTACGTCCGTCGTTGTTGGTGCCGCTGGACAGGATCACCGCGTGGACACGATCTCCGTCCGCCGTGGCGTCGACCAACCGCTTCAGCAGTACGAGGCCGCCACCCTCCGCGCGGGCGAACCCGTCCGCCTCGGCCGAGAACGGCCGGCAGCGGCCTGTGGGCGAAAGCATGGAGGCGTTGCAGAAACCGGCGTACAGGTGGGGGTTGAGGAGAATGTTGATGCCCCCGGCCACCGCGACACGGGCATGTCCGTTGCGCAGGTGCTCACACGCCTGGTGCACGGCGGTCAGCGCGGAGGAGCAGGCGGTGTCCACGGTGACACTCTGTCCGTGCCAGTCGAAGTAGTGCGACAGCCGGTTGGCAGCGATGGCGCCTGCCGTCCCCGACATCGTGTAGGCGTTGCCCGACTCCGGTGACATCGACTGCAACTCACCGTAGTCCCGGCTCGAGCAACCGACGAACACTGCTGTGTCCGACCCCTCCAGCCGGGCAGCATCGGTGCCCGCGTCATCCAGCACCTCGACCGCCATCTCCAGCAGCAGCCGCTGCTGGGGATCCATCTGGGCCGCTTCTCTGGGGGAGATCGCTGTGAAGTAGGTGGTGTCGAAGCCCGCCACGTCGTCCAGGAAACCGCCCGCCGCGGTGTACGACTGACCGGGACGCCGATGGGTGTCCACGAAGTCCGCCGTCGGGAAGCGGTCCGGGGGTACTTCTCCGACCAGATCGGCACCGGCCGTCAACACAGCCCACAGATCGTCCAGGTGGTGGATCCCGCTCGGCAGACGACAGGCCGTGCCCACCACGGCGACGGCGTCATCGGACAGCAAGGGCATGTGCGAGGGCAACTGTTCTCCTGACGGACTGGTATGGATGTTCAAACAAGCACGACGGATCGCGCGCTGACGTAGCAGAGAAAGGGAGGTTGTCCGGGAACCGCTACCCCGGAGAAGATGCCAGCGAAGCGCCAAATCCGAGGGCCCGCCTAAGAAAGCGTGCATCGACCGGCGCGGGCTCTGGCAGTCCCGGGGTGGCGGCCAGCGCATGGGTGCGGTCGTATCGGTGCTGAAGTCGGCAGTATTTGATGAATCCCGTCAAGTGCCGGGCGATGAAGAGTTCAGGCACACTCGCCTCGTCGAACTCTTCTGCGCACTCCAGTCGCAGACCGGCGTGATACTGCTCGAAGACACGGAGCACCTCTGCCAGTCGGGTGGGAGTGGGGTGAACGATGTGGTAAGTGCGCACCTCGGAGTCCACACGAGGCATGTCGCACCCGATGCGGACCATCGCCTCGGTCGCGTAATCGCTCGGCACGATGTTGAAGGTGGCGGAGGGTGACGCGTTGATCCGCAGGAGCATCTCGGTTCCCCGCAGACGTTCGGCCGCCGGCGGGATACCGGGCGCGCCCCCCTCCGCGAGGACCTTGACCATCTTCCCCAGCTGAGCCAGCGGATGTTCCGCCGCGCTGTCCGGCAGGGGCCGGTCACTTGCCACCACGCCGGGGCGCAGTACCAGCGCCGGACGCGCACGTCGGGCCGCCCACTGGCGGACCAGTCGCTCCGCCGCGTACTTCGACGCGTCGTAGTGCGTCACGAAACCGTGGACGTCGGTCAGGTCGTCTTCCAGCACCAGCCCGGCGGGCCGGTTACCCGCGACCGCCATAGTGCTCACGTGCACCAGTCGGCATGCGGGCCGCGTCTGGTCCATGAAAGCGAGAACGTGGGCCGTACCCTGCGTGTTCACTCGGAAAAGGCGCTCCCGCTCCCCTGCCAGGGCAATGTCACCCGCGCAGTGCCAGACGGAATCGACCTGCCCCGCCAGCCGGGCGTGCAGTGCCGGCGTCAGCCCCAGCCACGGCAGCGTCACATCGCCCGCGACGCACCGCAGCCGCTGCAGAGCAACGCTGTTCGCATCGCCTTGCAGGCGGATCGCCGCCACGACACGGTCGCGTAGAACCGAAGGCTCACCCCGCCCCAGTGCGACAACCTGCTGATTCCGCGTCGTCAGCAACGCATGCGCGATACGTGAGCCCACAAACCCAGTGGCACCCGTGATCAGAACGGTCACCGCTTCAGAATGAGTGAAGAAGACCAAAAGAGCAAAAGCGTATTAAATAGTATTTACATTATCGAAACTCCTCGTTCTTGAGTGAGCTGTTTCCGACCTCAGTTTGAACAGGTCGGTGCAGGGCGAGGATGACCCGAACAACCCCTGGCGACAGGTGGGGCTGAAGCATGAAGGCGGAAGTGGAACTACCCGGGACCTCATTGTGGAGAGCTGCCCTTTCCGTCGGCGCAGTGGTGACCGCTGGAGTGGTTGCCGTCGTGCTCAGAGGCACGGCCCTGGCAAGCGGCACCTGCCGCCAATCGGTGAACACCAGCGCGGTGCCGCCAACCTTGGTGAGCCGGTGCGCCTCGGTCCTGATCTGCGTGAGCCAGAAGCCGTACGACCTCTGATCCATGTTCTCGCCATGAAGTCCGGCAGCTCGTGACCGGTGACGGCTGAGGTGTATTTGTGCTTCACGGACCGGCTCGTACGTTTCTTCACCGTCCGCTCCCGAGTTGTACGGCGGGTCGGTGATCACGGCGTCGACGCAGCTGTCCGGCAGTCCGGCGAGCACGCAGAGTGCGTCGCGCTGGTGCAGGGAGAAGGCCTTGAGGAGCATCTGCCTCCGGACCTCGGCCCCACCATCGCCTGGTGTCGTGTTCATCCGGCAGGTCACTTCTGGCCGGAAGGCGGCACACCGGCATCCGCCCCGTCGTCCCTATTACGTGTCGATGCCGACAAATGGCCGGATATGCCAACAGGTCAGCAATCTCGATCAGGGTCGACACGTAGAGAGCGACATACCGGCCGGACAGATCCACCGACAAAACCGCTGGACAGTAACCCAGATCCGCTGGTCATCGTGGTGCCGACCGACAGATCTCGTCGGACTCTGCGCCCGCCGCGCTCTCGAGACACGCCTCAGCGGGCCCCCGTTTCAAGGTCCGTGAGCAAGTCGTTGAGCACCGTTTCTTCCTCGATCCGGACGCCGCACTGGGCGAGAGCGACGGCCAGGGCCGGGTCCCAGGGAGTTGCGGCGGGCGGGCCCGTCAAGTCCGGGGCTTCGGCCGCTGCGCTCACTGCTGCTCGGTAATCCGCAGCCGTGTAGCGCCACGGCCGCCAAGGGACGCTTCGCGCCAGTGCTGTGGCGATGCGCACCCCGCCCCAGTCGAAATCGCCGTGATAGAGAAGGCGGGCCCCCCGCGAAGACTGGTCGCGCAGCAACGTGAGCGCGGCAGCCGACGGTTGCCCTTGAAGGCACACCATGGGCGGGCACGCCCGGCCAAGGGTGTCGGCGGCAGCGGACAGTACCGCGGGGTTCTCGCAGATGTGAACGGTTCCCATCAGGGGAACGGCGGCAACCGGTGCGCGGCCGGTGAGAGAGCGGAGCGTCAGCACCGCCGGATCCCCGGCGTCGGCCATCCAGTCGAGGGCTGGGGTGCCGCGCAGGTTGAGGGTGAGGACGGTCGATGACAGGTCGTCCTTGAGCAGGCCTGCCGACGCCCACGCCTCCCGCCGCCACTGTGCCCCGGAGCCGTCGGGGAAGCCGGTCAGGCAACGGATGCCGGACAGAACGAGAGTGGCGAGCGGCGTCCCCTCGTCCAGGGCATGGGCGCCCGAGAGATTCCGTGCCGCGAACGTCGCCCGCGACGTCGGGGGTGACGCGGGCAGTGCACGCAACGCGCGCACCGCGGCCTCCACCAAGGGGACCGCCGCCTCTGGGGTGCGGGCGAGGCGTCGTACGAGACCGTCACCGCGGATCCGTTCGGCCCAGTGGGCCAGCTCC
Organism: Streptomyces sp. M41; assembly: GCF_043673425.1. Lineage (NCBI taxonomy): Bacteria > Bacillati > Actinomycetota > Actinomycetes > Kitasatosporales > Streptomycetaceae > Streptomyces > Streptomyces sp. M41. The sequence continues at coordinate 250,905 of NZ_JBIMKE010000002.1, forward strand.
GCGTCGAGGGTGCCGAGCGGGGCGTACGCCTCCTTCCAGGCCTGCTCCTCTCTTTTCCGTGCCTCGGCGTGGAGTACGACCGGGCCGGCGAGGGCGACGACGGCCGACGCCAGTCCACCCGGGCTGACACCGGAGCGACGCAGGATCTCATCCACGGTGTCGAGGCGAATGCCGAGGGAGCCGCGGGCTCGCGGTGCCCGTCCCAGGAGGCGTTCGGCGGCACGGCGTTGGGATTCCTCGGGGTCGGACAAGGTGACGGAGCCGGTGAGCGGCCGTCCGCGTGCCATCCGTTGCCGCACGCGGTCGACGAACCAGGTGAGGCCGGGATCGCCGAGCAGGCGTCCGAGGCGCTCGGTGTCGACGTCGGTCCGGGCTTCTGCCGGTGCAGGCCCCCTCTGCACCTCGTCCGCGGTCCTGTCCTGCGGTGTTGTGCGTCCGGGCGCCGCCCGGCCTCCGTCGCGGTCAGGCGGGGTCGTCGCATGGTTCAGGTCCACAGGGCCCCCTGTCCGCCGGCACCGTCGACCACGGCGGTCCGCCCTGGCTCACGGGATGGACTCACAGACCCGTCGGGCCACTCGCCGGAGTCTCCGGCACCGGCGGCCACCGCAAACGCGCCCGCCCGGGCACCGGGCTCCGTGCCGCGCCGCCGTTCGCTGCCGTCCCATTCCCACCGCGTCACCAGTACGGCGTCGATGTCGTCGACACGGGAGAGCTGGGCGATGGCGATGCCCGGCACTTGGGGGTAGCAGGCCCATTCGCGTTCGCTGGTCATGACGACGTCGAGGTCGAAAGCGCGAAGCAGACCGAGGCACTTGGCGCGCGAGTCGTCGTCGACGCCGGCGAATGCCTCGTCCAGGGTGACCAGGCGCGGGGCGTGCGCGCCGCCCGCACTCGCGTAGTGCGAGGATGCGGCGGCGAACAAGGGGACAGAGGCGGCCAGTACCCGCTCCCCGCCCGAGGCGGGTCCGGTGGCCGGCACCCACTTGCCGTGCTGGTGGCGTTCGACGCCGAACTCGTGCCAGGACCGGTAGTCCAGGGCGGCGGTGAGGTCCTCCAGCCAGCTGCCGGCGCTGTCGTCGGCCTGCCGGTGGGCGATCTGCTCCTGGAGGAACGCGCCGACCGCGACCCGGTCCTCGGGTGACCATGCGTCAGCTGACTGACGCAGCCGTTCCCGGGCCTGGGCCAGTCCCTGCGGGGCCCGGCGGGACGCTCTCCACACCAGCCGCAGCTTCATGCCCGTGGAGGTCGGACGCTCCTCCAGCTCCCTGTTCATGGCGGCCACCTGCCGTTCGGCCGCCCCGATCAGTTCCTGGAGCGTCCCGGCGACCTCGGTGATCAGATGGGTCTGGAGGATCTCGCGCTCGCGTGCGGACAGGATGCGGGTCAGTTCCGCGACCTCTACGGCCAGTGCCTCGGCGAGTTCGGGCACGGCCCGTTCCCGGCCCTGGTAGACGATGTCGACCCGCATGCCGTCCTCGCTCGGGCGGGCGGTAGCGGTGTGGCCGTGCCGCGACAGCGCGTCCTGGAGCCTGCCGAACTCCTCGCTCAGGCGCTTCTGCACGCGCTCCCAGGCCGCCTCGGTGTCATCGATCGAGGAGAGCCGGGACTCCACGGCCCGCGCGAGGGCGACGGCGGGAGTCGCCGCCCACGTCGCTCCGCTGTCGTCCGGTACGTCGATGTCGGGTAGCGCGACGGCGAGCAGCCCCGTCGCGGCGAACCGCTGGAGCGCCGCAACTGCTTCCTCACGCGCGGCGGTCGCCTCGGTGACGTCCTCGGTGAGCTGCTCGATGCGTCCCTCGGCGCGGCTGGCCCGCCGGTCGGCGTCACCGTGCTCCGCCCGGGCCTGCCGCTGCTCGTGCTCGCACACCCGGGCCACCTCGGCCGTCTCCTCCAGTTGCCTCTGCAGCTCGGCGACGGCCGCTCCGACGGTGGAGCGGAGCGTCGTGAGGTGTTCGTCCGCCGCCGCGGCCACCCGAGCCGCCTCCGTGGCGCGCTCCGTGAGTTCGGACACGAGAAGTTCGGCCCGGCCGGCCTCCTCCCGCTCACCGGTCACCGCGCGCTCGGCCTCCGCGTGCTCGCGCAGTGTCGGCCACAGGGCCGCCAGGAGGGCGGTGTGGTCGGCGAGCGCCTGGCGCACGGCGCCCAGTGCCGTGTGGTCGGCGGGGAGGGCCAGGGCCGCCGCGGTGTCGGCGAGTTCGGCCGCCGCACGATCGGCCCGCTCCGCCGCCGGAGCCAGCTCCGCGGCCCGCTCGTCCCGCCGGGCCCGGGCGCGACGGACCGCTTCGGCCGCTGCGGTGACGCGTGCGTGGGCATGCCGCAGGTCGTCGTCGCCGGGCAGTGCGGCGAGTTCGGCGTCCAGCACGGCACGGCGTTCGGCCACGCCGCGTGACTCCTCGGTCAGTCGTTCCCGCTCCGCCGTCAGGTCGTCGATCTCCGCGCGCAGTTCCCCGATGCGGACGCGGCGTGCCTGCTCCCGTGCCCCTTCCCCCACGTACTGGGCGCTGTCCTTGGCCCAGCTTCCCGTGAGCGCCCCGACGCGGAAGCGCCCGTCCGCGCAGACCCAGGTGTCGTGGCCGCCGGCCTCCCAGGAGGCCTCGCCGGATCCGTCGCCGTCGCCCGCTGCCAGCCCGATCGAGGCGAGCAGGCGCGCGACCGTCTCCTCCCCCACGGCGGCGGCCCCCGCGTCCACGGGGTCGACGGCCGGGCACAGCGCGCGGTCGAGACCGGCCCCTCCGAGCAGGCCGACCGGGTCCAGCACGACATCATGGCCGTCCGCCGCGACCGCGGAGCCGTCCGGCCGCACCCAGGCGTCGAGGAGCCCCGACGCCTCCAGCGCGGCTTCCAATCCCGCCCGGTCGGTCTCGGTGACGTGCGGCCGGAAGTCGACTAGCCGCCACAGCGGAGCGCCGGGGCCCCGGTCCCGCACGCCGGGTGTGCGCGTCGAGGGAGCCGCGGGGCCGCGCTCCCCACCCGTTTCGAGGGCGGTCATCTCACCCAGCGCCTGCCGCATGCGCTCCGCCGTCGCGGCCTCGCGGTGGGTCAGTCCCGCCGCCCTGTCGGCCAGGCGGGATGCGACAGCGCGATGCGCCTCGCTCGCCGCCGTACGGGCCGGCATCGGGCCGTGCAGAGAGCTCGACCAGTCCTGTACGGCGTCCAGGACCCCGGGCAGCCCGGGAACCCGCAGCTCCGCACACCCGGAAAGACGCTCCCGCACGGCCGTGACCAGCGCCCGCCCCTCCCGGACGACGGCGCCCTCCGCCTCGGCCAGTTGCTCCTCCCTGTGCACGACCTCCTCGTCGGCCTCGTCGACGCGCAGCCGCGCGGCACGGCGCCGCTCCTCGGCCTGCTCGGCCCGCGTGACGAGCTCCGTCACGTGCTCGACGGCGCGCCGCCTGCTCGCGGTCGCCTCGTCCGCCTCCCGGCGCAGGACCGCGTCGGGGGCTCCCTCCGTCCTGGGCCGGTCGAGCCGGGCGGCCGCCGCGCTCTCGGCCACCCGGTCCCGGATCCCGTCCAACGCCTCCCGGGCTGCTGTGAACCGGTTGTCCGCGGTGGCAAGCCGGCCCAGGGCCCGGGTGTGTGCCTCGGCCGCCGTACGCCGGTCCGCCTCTGCCCGCTTCAGCTCTGCGGCCGTGCGGGAGGCGTCGCCCGCCGCCCGGTCGAGCGCGCGGGCGTCGCGCATCTCCGGCCGGGACCGCAGGGTGGCGTCCTGGGCGGCCAGTCGTGCGGCCCGCTCGTCGAGGGCGATGCCCCTCGCCGCGGCCTCCTCGCGTTCCGCCGAGGCCCGGTCTCGGTCCGCCTGCGCCCTGGCGAGTTCCCGTTGCAGGTTCTCGTAACGGGCGTGTTCGCGGCGGGGCAGGCGGGCGCGGCGCCGCGACGCAAGACGGGCGTAGCGGCGGTAGTGGTCGAGGAACGCCGTGGACGCCTGTTCGGCCTCGCGGGCCGCCCACAGTTCCTCCTTCTCCTCGTCCAACGACCGGAACGCCTCCGCCGCGTCGGCGACGACCGCCTGGTCCATCGGCGGGAGTGCCTCGGTCAGTGCCCGGGACAGGGCGGCCTCGCTGGGGCGCTTGGACAGCTGGGGCTGGCGCAGCTGGATCAGGAGGTCGACGAGGGCGCCGTAGCGCCGCTCCCCCAGCCCGAACAGGGCTTCGTCGACCGCCCTGCGGTAGGCCTTGGCTGTGTCGTAGACCATGCCGTGGCCGCCGACGGCCTCGGCGAGCCGGTCCCGTGAGAGCGCCGTCCCGGTCGCGTCCAGCAGGTCGAGGCCGGCGCCGATCCGCTGGTCGGTGACCGCGAACCAGTGGCGGGCGATGCCGCGTCCGGCGACCGCCTTCAGTCCGCACAGCAGCGTGCGGAAGTGCGCCTCTGACGAGCTGTCGTCGAGTCGTCCGAACTCGATCCAGGTGTAGCCGAGCCGTTCGGGATGGGGGTGCGCGCCGCCCAGGAGCAGGTTCCACTCCATGCGCTTGCCGGGGTCGCCGTCGGGTTCGACGCGGCGGGCGGAGAGGTCGCCGTCCAGGAGGAACGGCAGGGTGAGGGCGAGCACCTTCGATTTGCCGGTGCCGTTGTTGCCGCGCAGCAGCAGCCGGCCGTCGCGGAACCAGAACTCCTCGATGTCGTAGTGGAAGAGGTCGACGAGTCCGATGCGCAGGGGTTGCCACCGCCCGGGCGCGGGAGCGGGGAGCGCGGGTCCGGAGTTCTCGGAGCCGGGGAGCGCGGTCACGGGGTGGTTCACCTTTCGTCCTGCATGGGCGGCGCGGGTTGCCCGGGTTGCCCGGGTTGCTCGGTCGTGGCGGGCCGGCGGGCCCGTACGGGTTCCCTGACCACGGGCTCGCCGACCGCGTATCGCGCGAGGGCGGGCCGCGGTACGACGCCTCGTTCGGTGCGCTCGGCGAGTCCCAGCGCCACCAGCTTGGTCAGCGCCTGCTCGACGAGTTCGGGCTCCGCTCCCGGTTCCCTCGCCGACTTGGACCAGAACCCGCCGTGCTCCACGGCCAGTTCACGTACGCGAGCCGCCAGTTCCGCCGGTTCGACGGGCCCGTCCGCCCGGGCCAGGTGCTCCGCCAGCAGCAGGGTGATATGGCCGTGAGTTCCCTGTTCGGGCATGCGCACGTCCGTGAGGTCGTCCATCGGGTCGACCATGGCGATGCCCTCGGCCCTGGTCTCCGGGACGAGTCCCGTCAGTTCGTTGATGCGGGCGGTGATGAAGCCGCGCTGCCGGGTGAGGTAGGCCAGTTCGTCGTCGGTCAGGTCGTCGTAGTACAGCACCGGGTCGTCCAGGAGGATGCGGGTCAGTTTCCAGCGGACCGCCCGGAACCTGAGCTCGTCGCTGTCGAGGACGGTCCACGCGGTCATCTCCACCAGGCGCTCCTCGAAGCCCGCGGCCTCGACCATGGAGGGACCCCGCAGGGACGCGGGCATCCCGGCCAGCACACGCCGCCGCACGTCGTACAGCACATCGCCCGACCCGCTGACGTAGGCGTCCTCGTCACCGGCAACCCGCCGCAGCACCCCGAGTCGCAGCAGCAGGCGGACTACGGCCGCGAGGTCGAGGCGCTCGTCGCGCCGCTCCAGAGTGAATGTGATCCCCGCGGCGACGAGTTCGGGATCGGCGGCGGCCAGGACGACCTGCTCGGCGAGGCGTCCGAGCGCCACCTGCGACTCGCCCCGTTCCAGCGCGGCCAGTGCCAGGCAGAGCAGGACGTAGCGGCGGCGGGTGAACGGCAGGGCGCTGCGGGCGGCCTCACGCGCCGGGTGCGTGGCGTCGGTGAGGGTCCCCGGCGTCTTGCGCAGCCGTGCGGCATCGGCGTCCGTGCGCAGCGTCCAGCCGACGTTGCGTTCGAACCACTCCCGCAGCTCGGCGGTGTGCCGGCGCACCAGCCGGAACTCGTCGGCGTACGGCCCGTCGGCGGTGAGCAGCGGCTCCTTCAGCAGGGCGCGTGCGGCCTTCTGGAGGTCGGCCTGCCGCTGGCCGTCGAGGACCTCGGTGAGGGGGCCTTTCACCGGTCCTCCGTCAGCTGGGGGGCGGTATCCCGTCGCGGGACGGGGACGGGGACGGGGATGGGGACGAGGGCGGACGCTGGTGCCGGTACGGTGCTGTCACCGTGCCCCACCGTGAGGTCGACGATGTCGATCAGGTGGTCGGGACCGCTGAACACGCCGTCGGGGGTGTGCACTTCGGCCGTCGATCCGTCGTCGAGAGCGGTCAGCCGGATCTCCATCGAACCGTCCCCGCTGGTGGCGACCGTGGTGATGATGCCCGGCCGCCAGGTGGCGAGCGCGTCGCCGAGCAGCCGCAGGAACAACTGGAAGGCGTGCGGGTCGAGTCCGCCGAACCGGGACAGCCGCACCGGTCCGTCCGTCACGAGACGGTCCCGGGCTCGCCTGGTCTCCTCCGTCTGCCGGGCGGCGATCTCGGCGAGCCGGCGCTTCGCCTCGTCCCGGTCGGCCACCCGGCGCGGCCTGCCGCGTCGTTCGTAGCTGCCGGTGCGGCGCAATTGAGGGCTGATCCTGAGCGGTCGCGCCTCGCTCCACGGGGTGGAGGCCGGCTCCAGGGCGGCCGTCCGTTCGGCGAGGGTGTCGGCGTCGACGGTGAGGTGCCGGGAGGAGTGCAGCCCGAACGCCACGCGCCACAGCCGGTGCCGTGCCGCGTCATCCGGTGCCTGGGCGAACCAGCGCGCGAGGGTGCGGAAGTCGGCCGAGCGGTCCGAGCGTCCGGCCCGCCGCTCGTTGAGCTGCCGTACGACGGCCAGGAGTTGCGGGATCGAACCGAGCGCCCGCCCGCGCAGCAGCCTGGCCTGCGACTCCCGCCCCTCCCCCGACACGAACCACTCGGCCAGGCCGGACCACCGCCCGGTCCACCGCTCGTACGCCACCGCCTCCGCCCGCTCGGCGTCCTCGGGAGCGGCGTCGGCCGCCTCGCGGGCGGCGGCGAGCCGCAGCAGCGGACCCACCCGCTCCTGCTCCTCCAGCTCCCCGATCAGCAGAGCGATGCGCCCGCCGAGGGTGATGAGGTCCTGGATGAAGCGTTCCAGGTACTGGATCAGCCGGTCCTTGTAGGCCAGGAACGCCTCGACCTCGATGTCGTGCAGGTCGATGGTGCGCTGGAGCGAGCCCATGAAGGCGCGGGCGTTGTCGGCGAGGTCGGTGAACCGCGCCGTCAGCACGGACAGGGCGACGTACGTCTTGGCCGGGTCGGGCTCGTCCTCCGCGGCGATCACCAGGAGCGCCCGCAGCTGCGTGACGATGTCGTGCAGCGCGACCGCCTGGAGTTCGCCGCGCCGCCCTAGCACCTCGTCGTACGTCCCCAGCGCCGCCTCCGCCGCCTCACCGGCCCGGGTGAGCTGGTAGATGAACCGACGCCGGTAGAAGTCCTCGACCGCCGTCACCCGTGCGTGGTCAGGGTCGGCCCGCAGATTGCCCCACTCCACGAGCTTGTCCAACGCCTGCGTCACCGCTTCGAGGTCGGCGGGGCGGTTCCCCTCGTCCAGGGCGGCGTACACGTCCTCGGGCCGCAGATGCACCGCGAACCGCTCCTTGGCGGCGAGGAACGCCCGCATGACCTGGCGGTAAAGGGGGGCGTTGGGGGTGGTGAGGTGGGCGAACGGCGAGTAGTCGCTGGAGGTCATCTCAGCACATTCTTCCACCGCGGCCCCGAGCTCACATGGGAGTTGCGAACACGCACTCCGCCCAGACCGTCTTGCCCGGACCGCCCGGCCGGAGGTGCCAGCCCCAGTGAGTGGCGGGACCCGCGACCAGCAGCAACCCTCGGCCGCTGGTGTCCTCTGAGCCGGGGGCGGGCAGCGCTTCCGGTTCGGGTGGGGTGCGTGCGGTACGGGTGTCGGCGACCTCGATCCTGACCGTGCGGGCGGGTTCGCTCACGTGCAGGAGCAGATGGAAGTCCCGGCCGGGGACGTGGCCGTGTTGTACCGCGTCGGCGGTCAGCTCGCCGAGGACCAGCACAATCTCCTCGTGCGGGCCGGTGCCGTACGGGATTCCCCAGGCGTCCAAGCGGTTAGCAGCCAGTCGGCGGGGGGGCCGGCGCCCCGTTGGGTGGAGGTGAACCGCATCTCGAAAGTGCGGTTCAAGTCGTCGTCGGCACACGTGGGTTGGGAGGCGCCGATGGGGCTGGGGAGTTGGCTCGTCATGCCGACAACGGTGTCTTCGGTCGCGTGGCGTGACCAGTGGTGGCGCACCGGCGCGGCCCCTTGTACGCGTTGTGGCGGTACGGGTACGAGACGCGCGGCGTAACGAGGCCGCCGGGGCGGCGTTGCGCCAGGGAGGCGGCAGCGATGACCGAGGTTGCACGCGAGGGGGCCGCGACCGTGCTGGCAGACGACGCAGGGCAGGCGACGGCGGACACGTCCGGCCAGGCTGTGGTCATCACGTTCGGACAGACGATGAAGACGCTGCGGGTGCGGGCGGGCCTCGAGCGCGAGGAGTTCGGACGGCGGATCGGATACTCAGCGACCACGGTCGCGTCGTACGAGCAGGGGCGGCGGATCCCCTCACCCAGGACCATCGAGCGGGCTGACGAGGGTCCTGGACGCGGGCGGGTTGCTGACGGTGTGGAAGGAGCAGGTGGAGCGGGCTCAGTATTCGGTGTTCTTCCAGGGGATGGCGACGCTGGAGCAGGAGGCCCTTGAGCTGCTCATGTACTCCTCGGCCTGCTGCAGACCGAGGAGTACATGGGCCCTGCTCGCCATGACAGGAGCTGAGCGGACGGCCGTCTCCCTCTCTCCTGCGGCCTACAGCGTGATCCACTCGCTGGAGGTGGTCACCGCGTCAAGGACGTCGGGCAGCGGCTCGACACCGAGGCCGGGGGCCGTCGGGACGTCGAGGTGGCCGTCGGCGAGGACGAACGGCGGTGTGATGTCGGTGGCGAAGTAGCGGTGGGAGCCGGAGGTGTCGCCGGGCAGGGTGAAGCCGGGCAGGGCGGCCAGGGCGAGGTTGGCGGCGCGGCCGATGCCGGTTTCGAGCATGCCGCCGCACCAGACGGGGACGCCGTGGGCGCGGGCGAGGTCGTGGATGCGGCGGGCCTCGAGGTAGCCGCCGACCCGGGCCGGCTTGATGTTGATCACGGAGCAGGCGCCGAGGGAGATGGCCGCGGCGGCGTCGGCGGCCGACTCGATGGACTCGTCCAGGCAGATCGGGGTCCGCAGCAGCTTCGCCAGCTGGGCGTGCTGCACCATGTCGTCGTTGGCGAGGGGCTGTTCGACGAGCAGGAGGTCGAACGCGTCGAGCTTGGCGAGCTGTTGGGCGTCGACCAGGGTGTAGGCGGCGTTGGCGTCGACCTGGAGAAGGAGGTCGTCGCCGAAGCGTTCACGGACGGCACGTACGGGTGCCACGTCCCAGCCGGGCTCGATCTTGAGCTTGATCCGGACGTAGCCCTGCGCGACGTACCCCTCCACGGCGTCCAGGAGTTCGGGGACGGAGTCCATGATGCCGACGGAGACGCCGCAGGGGACGCGCTCGCGTGCCGCGCCGAGATAGGAGCCGAAGGACTCCCCGGCGGCGCGGAGCTGGGCGTCGAGAATCGCTGTCTCCAGGGCGGACTTCGCCATGTGGTGGCCGGTGAAGGGTGCCAGCGCCCGTTCCGCCGCGGCGGCGTCGACGCTGTCCTCGGGCAGAGCGGGGATGAGGAACTTCCGCAGCACGTCCTGGGCTCCGTCGACGTACTCGGAGCAGTAGCGGGGCTCGGACATGGCGGCGCACTCCGCCCAGCCCTCGCCCTCGGAGGTGACGACGCGGACCAGCAGCACGTCGCGGCTGGTCTCGACGGCGAAGGAGGTCCGGAAGGGGGCGACGAGGGGCATCGCGATGCGCCGCAGTTCGACACCGGAGATCTTCAACTTCATGGCGGGTGACTCCTGTTGGATCACTGTGGATCACTTGCTCGGGAAAGGGCTTGATTCACTTGCTCGGGGAAGGGCGTCGGACGAGGTAGCTGCGCCGCTCGTGGAAGCCGACGACGTGGGCGCCGTCGGCGAGCAGACCGCCCAGGGTGTCCCGGACGGCGAGCCGCCAGGCGCGCGCGGTGCCGGGGTCGGTCCGGCGGAGCGCCTCGATGTCGTCGGGGAGGTCGATCAGGACCGTCTCGGCGTCGGTGGAGCCGAGGAGGGGCCGGCCGTCGTGATTGATGACGCCGCGCACGGCACCGGCCGGGATGGCGTGGGCGACCGAGGGCTCCGGCGACGGGTCGGGGGCGGTCAGGTCCCAGGCGGTCAGGACCCGGTCGGACTCGTCGCCGCCGTTGATGGCGTCGTCCATGACCCCGTAGAAGGAGGTCAGGTACTGCACGGGGCGGGCGCCGAGCTTGACCAGGTTGAAGTAGGCGTTACGGCGGATGAGCGGGTCGTAGGTCCAGGTGATCCGCGTCAGGCCCCGGGCGAGCGCCCATTGCCGCTGGTGCAGCTTCAGCGCGAGTCCGATGCCGCGCCCGATGGCGGCGCCGGTGATGTGGGAGTGCAGGGTGGCGCCGACCGGGTCGGCGAAGAAGCCCACGGAGGCGCCGACGAGCCTGCCGTTCTCATAGGCGCCGGCCACATAGTTGCCCGCGTGGGACAGGGCTCGCATGATCTCGGCGGAGATGGGTGCGTGGTCCGCGTCCGTGCCCCAGATGTCGGCGTAGAGGCGGACCACGGCGTCCAGGTCCTCGATGTCGTGGAGTTCGCGGAGTTCGAGTGGCTTCATCGCAGGGCTCCGACGAGGTGGGTGAGGAGGCGGGCGCGCTCCGGCATGGTGGCGGTGCGCACGTGTTCGTGGTCGGCGTGCGCTCCGTCGCCGACGGCGCCGAGGCCGTCGAGGGTGGGGCAGCCCACCCCTGCGGTGTAGTTGCCGTCGGAGGCCCCGCCGACCGCCGCGGGGAGCAGCGGACCGAGGCCGAGGTGCTCGGCCGTGGTCACGGCCAGCGCGAACAGGTCGCGGGAGGCGTCGGCGTCCAGCGGTGGGCGGTTGGGGCCGCCGTCGATCTCCAGCCGGGCTCCGGGCAGCCGTGGCCGCAGCGACCTGATGAGCTGGTCCACGGCCTCCTGTGCGGCGGTCGTGGGCACGCGGACGTCCAGGTTCAGCCGGGCGCGCGCCGGGACGGTGTTGGTGGCGGTTCCCGCCGACATCACGGTGGGCGTGACCGTCGTGCCGGGACCGGTGTCCTCGACGAGGTTCGGGACGAGTGCGTCGAGGGCCAGGATCTGATGGGCCAGTTCGGTGGCGGCGTTGACGCCCTTCTCAGGCTCCAGGCCGGAGTGGGCGGCGCGGCCGTGGACGGTGATGTCGTAGAGGGACACGCCCTTTCGGCTGGTCTTCAGGGCCCCGCCGGGCGCCGAGGGTTCCAACACCAAGGTGGCCGCGCACCGGCGGGCGAGGTCCTCGATGAGCGCGCGGGACGTGTGCGAACCGATCTCCTCGTCGCCGGTGACCAGGATGCTCACGCCGTCGAGGGACGGCAGACCCGCCAGGGCGTGGAACATCTGGACCAGGCCGGCCTTCATGTCGAAGACGCCGGGGCCGCGGGCGATGCCGTCCGCCACCGACCAGGGGTGGGCCTTGAGCGAGCCGATGGGCCAGACGGTGTCGTGGTGGCCCAGGAGCAGGACGCGGGGTGTGCCGAAGGTCCACTGGACATGGGTGACGCCCGCGACGTCGAAGACTCGGGGCCGGGCACCGCCGAGGAGCCGGCTGCCCTGGTCGGCGACGACCCGGGCGCTGCGGGCCAGGGCCGCGTGGTCGGCGGAGTACGACTCACACGTCACGAGCTCTTCGAGGTCGGTGAGCATGGCGTCGAGCGCGGGCGGCGCGAGGTGGTCGTCGGTTGGTCCGGACGGGAAGGTCGGGTCCTGCTGCACGGATGGGTCCTCCTGGGTGGGCTGACCGCCACGCTAGGCAGGTCCGGCAGGCGGGAGTTGGTGCCGGCGTGAGAAGCCGCGCCGCGTTTTCGTACGGCGCCACCGATCCGCGGGGACGGCGGGTTCCCCGCGCCGCAGTGTGCTCAGCCGATGTGGCCGCTCAGGATCCGCCGCGCGCTCCGCCGCCGTTGGGGCCGTTGGGGCCGTTGGGCCCGCTAGGGCCGTTGGGGCCGTTGGGGCCGTTGGGGCCGTTGGGGCCGTTGTGCGGGCCCATCAGCCGCAGTTGCAGCATGGCGGCGAACCGGGCCGCCGGATCCCGCAGATCGATCCCGCCCACCTCCGCCACCCTGCGGATCCGGTACCGGAAGGTGTTGGGGTGGACGTAGACGCTCGCCGAGGCCGTGATCACGTCTCCGAAGGCGTCCAGCCACGCCCGCAGTGTCTGGACGAGATGGGCGTTGTGATCGGTGTCGTAGGCCACGAGGCGGGCCAGCGGACCGGACAACTCGTCACGGTGGGCGGCGGCGAGGTCCCTCATCTCCAGCAGCAGCGCGTCGACATGCACGTCGGCGAGGGGAGCGACCCGCCGCGACGTGCGGTGACCCAGCAGCACACGCAGCGCCCGGTCCGCGTTCCTGCGCGAACGGGCCAGTGCCGCCGGCTCGTCGGCCACCGACCCGACACCGACGACCGCACCCGGCCGGTCACCGGTGCGGTCGAGGAAGTTCGACGCGACCTGAACGGCCCGCTCCTGCGCCTGCGCGCTGTCACCGGCGGCCGGGAAGAGGGCGTACGCGACATCACCGAGCAGCGCCACGGCCGAACGGGGCTGTACGGCGGTCAGGTGCACGGCCAGCGCGCTCGTGAGGCGCTGCCGCTCGGCGGCGAGCTGCGCGTGGTCGTGGGCCGGTGCCGGGGCGAGCCCCATGGCCATGACGAGCAGCGGCTCCCCGGCGAGGCCGAGCCGGCCGAGCGCTTCCACGGCGCCGGTGCCGCCCTCCAGCGCGGTCGTGACCAGGTCGGCGCGCAGCCGGTACTCGGCGTCCGTGCCGGCCCGGAAGCGCAGCATGTGCAGGGCCACCAGCTGTGCCGCCTCCTGGAACGCCCGCTCCCGCTCCGGCGTCAGCGGCCGGCGCAGCGCCGCCCACACCGAGCCCAGCACCTCGTCCCCGGCCCGTACCGCGATGGCCACGCGCGGCAGCGCGACCTCGTCACCCAGGTTCGGCGGCGGGATGTGGACGACGCCGTCGGCGCGGTAGAGCTGCTTGAAGACGCCGTCCTCCTCATGGATCCGCAGATAGCGCTCGGGCACCTGACGGGCCAGGATGCTCGCCACCCGAGCGTCGTCCGCCTCGTCCTGCCGGCCGGAGAACGCCAGGATCCGCGAGCGGCGGTCCTCGATGGTGACGGGCGCGTCCAGGAGCGTGGCGATCGCGTTGGCGAGGGCGAAGAGGTCACCGGACGGCACCCCGCCCAGCGTCTGGTCGCCCTGCTCGCCCACGTCACCCTCGGCCAGCAGGACGCGCAGCATCGCCGCCAGTTGCGCCCAGGAAGCCCCCCGGGTCAGGGCGAGAAGCGCCACGCCCGTCTCGGCCACCGCCGACCGCAGTGCCTCCCCGTCGGCCACGGGCCCCCGCACGACGAGGGCGGTGGCGCCCTGGGCGGCCAGCTGCCGCAGGAGACCGCCGATCTGCTCGGCTCCGGTCACGCCCACACCCAGCACGACCGCGTGCTCGGGGTAGTGCTGCTCGTCGTGCGGATCGTGGATGCCTACGCCACCGAGCTCGGGGGCCGCCGCGGGGTCGCCGTGGATCAGATCCAGGAGAGTGGGGCCGAGGTCCTCGAGCACGCGGCTCAGGCTCCTGGCGGGGTGCGTCGACATGCGCCTGATCATCTCCGCAGGTTAGGACTCTCACGGGCGCGCGGGTTCGTATCCATGAACCAGAATAGGCGGCCCATTCGTCCTGTCGCACGAAACGGCACCGCGCCTCTCCCGACCGGGAGGGGCGCGGTGTGTGCCTTGCTGTGGGTGAAGTGTGAGGTGAGACGGGGGTGGGGTGCGTGGGTCCGGGTCGGTGAGCGCTGTGGAGGCGCGTCACTTCTTCGACAGGGTGATCTTCTGCTTCTCCACCGCGTGGAAGCGGGGCAGGGGCAGTCCGCCGAGGCTGTCCACGGGGTGCAGCTCCACGATGCTGGCCTCGACGTCCGCCTTGCCGTGCTTGAGCGTCGTCGGGGACGGCTGGCTCTTGTTCTTCCAGCGGTGCTGCTCGCCGTCGCACACGGCCATGGTGCCGCCGATGGCGTACCGGATGTCGGAGTCCTTCTGGCCGACGGAGGAGCTCACGAAGGTGGGGCCGACGCTGTCGACACAGCTGTAGGTGCCGGAGACGGTGACCGTGCCGTCCGTGGTCATCAGGGCCTTGGTGTCGATGGTCACGGTCTCCTTGGCGTCCGCGGGAGCCGGGGCGATGGCGGGACCGGAGGAGTCGGCGGGCGCCGAGGGGGCGGCGACGAGCAGGAACAGCGCGGTGCAGGCGGCGGTGGCGAGGGCGGGGCGTGTGGCGAGAACGCGGCGCAGGTGCATGGGACGACCTCCCGGGGTGAGCGGAGTGGGGGCCTCCACTGGTACCGGGCAGGTGCGCCTACGGGTGTGATCGTCACCCCTTCGGTGGCGAGTCCGACGCGTCCTTCGTGGCTCGGTCAGCGTGTCGTCCTCATGTTGTCCGCGTGTTGTCACGGTTCATGGCGTGCCGTTCCGATGAGTTCGCGGCGGGAGCATGGTCTACCCATTTGGACGATCCACACGGCTCGTCCGCCCTATGTGGAGGTGCGCCATGTGTTCCCACCAGCCTTCGTGCCCTTCCTCCGACGGCCACACCGCACATGTGGTGGCCGCACACCCCGAGCAGGGCTGGAACCTGCTCTGCACCGGCGCGATCGTGTTCGACGACAGCGGTGAGCTGCTGCCCGACGGCAGCGTGGTCGCACCGCACCGGGTACCGGCCGAGCGCCTCGCGATGGCGGCGTGAGCGAGAACGCCGCGTGAGCGAGAACGCCGCGTGAGCGACTGCTGGACGGCAGCCTCGCCCCGAGCGGCACTTACGGCGGCATCGCATGAGCCGCAGCTACGGCAGCACGGCGAACCCGTCGAGCTCCACCATCGCCCGCTCGTCCCACAGCCGTACGACCTCCACGACCGCCATCGCCGGATAGTCACGCCCCGCCGACCGCCGCCAGATACCGCCGAGTTCGGCGGCCTGCGTGCGATAGGCCGCCACATCGGTGGCGTAGACGGTGACCCGCGCGAGGTCGGCCGGGGTGCCGCCGGCCGCCGCCAGCGCGCTCAGCAGATTCGTCAGCGCCCGCTCGAACTGCTCCGGCAGCGTCTCCCCCACCACCTTCCCGTCGGTGTCCAGGGCCGTCTGCCCGGCCAGGAACACGACGCGTGAGCCGGTGGCGACGACCGCGTGGGAGAACCCGGCGGGCGGGGACAGGTCGGGCGGGTTGATGCGCTCGGCGGTCACTGTGCGGCCTCCCTGGTCGCGTACAACTCCTTGGCGATGATGCCGAGTTGGACCTCGCTGGCACCCTCGTAGATACGCGGGGCGCGCACCTCCCGGTAGAGGTGTTCGAGCAGATGGCCGCGGCGCAGGGCGCGGGCGCCGTGGAGCTGGACGGCCTTGTCGACGACGTGCTGAGCGGTTTCGGTGGCGAGCAGTTTCGCCATCGCTGCGCGCCCGGGGACGTCGGGAGCGCCCTCGTCACAGGCCGTCGCCGCCGCGTACACCATGAGCCGGGCCGCCTCGGTGCGCAGGGCCATGTCCGCCACTTGGTGGGCGACCGTCTGGAGGTCCTTCAGTTTGCCGCCGAACGCGTCCCGTTCGGCCGTGTGGCCGAGCGTCGCGTCCAGGGCGGCCCGGGCCATGCCGACGGCGAAGGCGCCGACGCTGGGCCGGAAGAGGTTGAGGGTGCCCATCGCGACACGGAACCCCCGGTCGGGCTCACCGAGGACGTCGGCGGCGGTGACGGGGACGGCGTCGAAGGTGAGGGCGCCGATGGGGTGCGGGGAGAGCATGTCGAGGGCGGCTCCGGCGAGGCCGGGGCGGTCGGCGGGGACCAGGAAGGCGGTGACGCCACGGGCGCCGGCGCCGGGGGTGGTGCGGGCGAAGACGGTGTAGAAGTCGGCCTCGGGGGCGTTGGAGATCCAGCACTTCTCACCCGTGAGGCGCCAGCGGGCGGGGCCGGCCCCCGCTTCCTCCCGCTCCGCCCGCAGTTCCAGCGCCGCCGCGTCCGACCCCGCGGCCGGCTCGCTCAGCGCGAAGGCCGCCACGGCGGTGCCCTCGGCCACCCGCGGCAGCCAGCGGTCGCGCTGGGCCGGGGTGCCATGGGCGTGGACCGGGTGGGCGCCGAGGCCCTGGAGGGCGAGCGCGGTCTCCGCCTCCGTGCAGGCGTACGCGAGGGATTCCCGCATCAGGCACAGGTCGACCGCCCCTGAGGTGAACAGCCGCTCCAGCAGGCCCAGTCGGCCGAGCTCGGCGACGAGTGCGCGGTTGACGTGCCCGGGTTCGCCCTTCTCCGCCAGCGGGCGCAGTTGTTCGGCGGCCAAGGTGCGCAGCTCGGCACACCAGGCGGTCTGCGCGGGATCGAGCGAGAATGCGGGCATTGCCGAACCTCCCTGCGGGCCGTCCGGGACGGACCGCTCGACGGACCGACTCGACGCCCCTTGGCGACGGACCACTCGACGAAACCTTCCCGACGGCCCGCGCGACGGACCTCCTGCCGGCCCCTTTCCGCCGACCTCGCCCCACGGTATCGCGCCCCATTGACTGTCGTCACCAACACGATACGCTCCCTGTTGCGAGCCCACCAAGACGCCCACGAGGCAGCCCACAAGGCAAGGGGGCGAAAACCGCCATGGCCGGTCCGTACCGCTCCGCGCACGTCGACACCTTCGCCCGCGACCATCTGCCACCGCCCGACCAGTGGCCGGAGCTCCGTTTCGAACTGCCGGGGCTGCGCTACCCCGAACGGCTCAACGCCGCGGCCGAACTGCTCGCCGGCCCCGCCGACGAGCGGCCCGTGTTCCACACCCCGTCCGGCCCCCCATGGACGTACGGCAATCTGCGCGCCCGCGTGGACCGGATCGCCCATCTGCTGACCGGCGACCTCGGGGTGGTCCCGGGCAACCGGGTGCTGTTGCGGGGCCCCACGACGCCCTGGCTGGCGGCCTGCTGGCTGGCGGTGCTGAAGGTGGGGGCGGTCGCCGTCACGGTGCTGGCCCAACAGCGGTCGCACGAGCTGCGGACCATGTGCGAGATGGCCCGGGTACGGCACGCGCTGTGCGACATCAGGGCGGTTGACGACCTCGCCAAGGCCGAGATACCGGGGCTGCGGATCACGACGTACGGCGGCGACGCCCCCGACGACCTGCTGCGCCGCCCGGCCCCCGAGACGCCGTGTCCGGCCGCCGACACCGCCGCCGACGACGTCGCGCTCATCGCCTTCACCTCCGGCACCACCGGACGGCCCAAGGGCTGTATGCACTTCCACCGCGACGTGCTCGCGATAGCCGACACCTTCTCGGAACATGTGCTGCAACCACATGTGGGCGATGTCTTCGCCGGCAGCCCCCCGCTCGGCTTCACCTTCGGCCTCGGCGGACTGGTGGTCTTCCCGATGCGGGTCGGTGCCAGCGCGCTGCTCCTCGAACAGGCCGGCCCGAAGCAGTTGCTGCCCGCGATCGCCGAGCACCGGGTGTCCGTGCTGTTCACGGCGCCGACGGCGTATCGCGCGATGCTCGACGAGCTCGACTCGCACGACATCTCCTCGCTGCGCCGCTGTGTCTCGGCCGGCGAGAACCTTCCCGCCGCCACCTGGCGGGCCTGGCACGAGCGGACCGGGCTGCGCGTCATCAACGGCATCGGCGCCACCGAGCTGCTGCACATCTTCATCTCCGCGGCCGACGAGCAGATCAGGCCCGGGACGACCGGGGTGCCGGTGCCGGGGTGGCAGGCGCGCGTGGTCGACGCCACGGGCCGGGAACAGCCCGACGGGGAGCCGGGGCTGCTCGCCGTGCGCGGGCCGGTCGGCTGCCGCTATCTCGCCGATCCGCGCCAGCGCGACTATGTGCGCGACGGCTGGAACATCACCGGCGACACCTACGTCCGGGAGAGTGACGGCTACTTCCGCTATGTCGCCCGCGCGGACGACATGATCATCTCGGCCGGCTACAACATCGCCGGCCCGGAGGTCGAGGAGGCCCTGCTGCGCCATCCGGACGTGCTGGAGACGGCGGTGGTGGGGCGGCCCGACACCGCGCGTGGACAGGTGGTGGTGGCATACGTCGTGCTCAGGGAGGGTGCCCGCCGGGACACGGAGGCGCTGCGCTCGTTCGTCAAGGCCGAGATCGCCCCGTACAAGTGTCCACGCGAGATCGTGTTCCTGGACGCCCTGCCGCGCACCGCGACCGGCAAACTCCAGCGGTTCAGGCTGCGCGGCGGCGGTGACCCGCCGGGTGATCAGGACTGATCCCTACCACCTAAGATGATCAACGTGTCCGACCAGCATGCACCACGGTCTCTGATCGTCACGCTCTACGGCGCCTACGGCCGCCACATGCCCGGCCCGGTGCCGGTCGCCGAGCTGATCAGACTGCTGGCCGCGGTCGGTGTGGACGCCCCCTCCGTACGGTCGTCCGTGTCCCGGCTCAAGCGCCGCGGACTGCTGCTGCCGGCCCGCACGACGCAGGGCGCGGCCGGCTACGAACTGTCCCCCGACGCCCGGCAGTTGCTCGACGACGGCGACCGGCGCATCTACACCGGCGGGCCGGCCGAGGACAAGGGCTGGGTGCTCGCGGTCTTCTCGGTGCCGGAGTCGGAGCGGCAGAAGCGGCATGTGCTGCGCTCCCGGCTGGCCGGCCTCGGCTTCGGGACGGCGGCCCCGGGGGTGTGGATCGCGCCGGCGCGGCTCCATGAGGAGGCCCGGCACACGCTGCGGCGGCTGCACCTGGACGAGTACGTCGACTTCTTCCGCGGTGAGCATCTCGGCTTCACACCGACGGCGCAGGCGGTGGCCCGCTGGTGGGACCTGGCCGCGATCGCCAAGGAGCACGAGGCGTTCCTCGACCGGCACGCGCGCGTGCTGCACGCGTGGGAGCGCCGGGCGGACACACCGCCCGAGGAGGCGTACCGCGACTATCTCCTCGCTCTGGACTCCTGGCGCCATCTGCCGTACACCGATCCCGGCCTGCCCGCCCGGCTGCTGCCCGAGGACTGGCCCGGCGCCCGTTCGGCCGCCGTCTTCCGGGCCCTGCACTCCCGGCTGCGCGACGCGGGGGCCGTCTACGCGGGGCTGTGACGGCCGCGACCTCGGCCGGGCGGGACCGTGCCACGGTCCGGCCCGCCCGTCGGGTCGTGCTCAACTGCCGAGCGTCAGTCGGGGTTTGGGGGCATCGGTACGTCCGGTCTGCGGCCGGCGGCTGCCCGCGCGGTACGGGGCGGGCCAGCCGACGCCCGGCCCCTCGTAGCCCTGCTCGGCCGCCGCGTGCAGCGTCCAGTGCGGGTCGTACAGGTGCGGGCGGGCGAGCGCGCACAGGTCCGTGCGGCCCGCCAGGATCAGGGAGTTGACGTCGTCCCAGGAGGAGATCGCACCGACCGCGACGACCGGCAGACCGGTTTCATGCCGGATCCGGTCCGCGTACGGCGTCTGGTACGACCGCCCGTACTCCGGCTGCTCCTCGGCCACCACCTGTCCGGTCGACACGTCGACGGCGTCGGCGCCGTGCGCGGCGAAGGCGCGGGCGATCTCGACGGCGTCGTCGGCGCTCGTGCCGCCCTCGGCCCAGTCGGTGGCGGAGATACGGACGATCATGGGCCGCTCCTCCGGCCACACGGCGCGTACGGCGTCGAAGACCTCCAGCGGGAAACGCAGCCGCTTCTCCAGGGAGCCGCCGTAGGCGTCCGTGCGGTGGTTGGTCAGCGGGGAGAGGAAACCGGAGAGCAGATAGCCGTGCGCGCAGTGCAGTTCGAGGAGGTCGAAGCCGGCGCGGGCGGCCCGCCAGGCGGCGGAGGTGAACTGCTCGCGGATGTCGGTGAGCGCCGCGCGGCCGAGTTCGCGCGGGGTCTGGCTGTACGGCTTGTAGGGGATGGGGGAGGCGGCGACGAGCGGCCAGTTGCCGTCTTCCAGGGGCTCGTCGATGCCCTCCCACATCAGCTTCGTCGAGCCTTTGCGTCCACTGTGGCCGAGCTGTACGCCGATCGCGGTGCCGGGGGCCTGGGCGTGCACGAACTGCACGATCCGCTTCCAGGCGTCGGCCTGTCTGCCGGTGTAGAGGCCGGCGCAGCCGGGGGTGATCCGCCCTTCGGGGCTGACGCACACCATCTCGGTCATCACCAGACCGGCGCCGCCGAGGGCGCGGGCTCCGAGGTGGACGAGGTGGAAGTCGCCGGGGACGCCGTCCGTGGCCGAGTACATGTCCATCGGGGACACCACTACACGGTTGCGCAGGGTCAGGCCGCGCAGCCGGAAGGGGGTGAACATGGGGGGTGTGCCGGGCGGGCAGCCGAACTCGCGCTCCACGGATTCGGTGAAGCGGGCGTCGCGCAGACGCAGATTGTCGTGGGTGACGCGGCGGCTGCGGGTGAGCAGGTTGAAGGCGAACTGGCGGGGCGGCTGGTCGAGGTACCGGCCGAGGTTCTCGAACCACTCCAGGCTGGCGCGGGCGGCGCGCTGCGTGGACGCGACGACCGGCCTGCGCTCGGACTCGTACGCGCTCAGCGCGGTCTTGAGGTCGGGCTGTTCCTCCAGGGAGGCGGCGAGCGCCAGGGCGTCCTCGACGGCGAGCTTGGTGCCGGAGCCGATGGAGAAGTGGGCGGTGTGGGCGGCGTCGCCGAGCAGGACGATGTTCTCGTGCGACCAGCGTTCGTTGACGACGGTCCGGAAGGTGGTCCAGGCCGACTTGTTGGACTTGAGCGGGCGCCCGCCGAGCGCGTCGGCGAAGATCTTGGCGCAGCGCGCGGTCGACTCCTGCTCGTCGAGCTCGTCGAAGCCGGCGGCTCGCCACACGTCTTCGTGCATCTCGACGATGACGGTGGAGGCGTCGGCCGCGTAGGGGTAGCCGTGCAGCTGCATCACGCCGTGCTCGGTCTCGGCGATCTCGAAGCGGAAGGCGTCGAAGGCGAAGTCGGCGGCCAGCCAGACATAGCGGCAGTGGTGCGTGGCCACATGGGGGCGGAACATATGGGCGTAGGCCCCGCGGGTGGTGCTGTGCACACCGTCGGCGGCGATGACGAGGTCGTATGTCTCCGCCAGTTGTGCGGCGTGCGGCGCCTCGGTGCGGAAGCGGAGTTCCACGCCGAGGCTGCGGCAGCGGTTGTGCAGGATCTCCAGGAGGCGCTTCCTGCCGAGGGCGGCGAAGCCGTGTCCGCCGGAGGTCTGGCGGGAGTCCCGGTGGACGATGTCGATGTCGTCCCAGCGGGTGAAGTACGCCTGGAGGGCCTCGTAGACGATGGGATCGGCGTGTTCGATACCGCCGAGGGTCTCGTCGGAGAGGACCACTCCGAAGCCGAAGGTGTCGTCGGGGGCGTTGCGTTCCCATACGGTGATGTCGCGGGCCGGGTCGAGGCGTTTGAGCAGGGCGGCGGCGTAGAGGCCGCCCGGGCCGCCGCCGATGACCGCGACCCTCAGGGGGCGGTCCGTCTCGCGGGGCGATGACGAGTGGGTCATCTCCTACCTCCCCCGCCACTTCGGTGGCCGCTTCTCCGTGAAGGCCGCGTGGAACTCCGCGTAGTCCTCGCCGTTCATGAGGAGCGCCTGGGTCGAGGCGTCCATCTCCACGGCCGCCGCCAGCGGCATGTCGAGCTCGGCCGTCAGCAGCGCCTTCGTCTGGGCGTACGCCAGGGCCGGGCCGTCGGCGAGGCGGTGGGCGAGGGCGCCGGCCGCCTCGTCGGCACGGCCCTCCTCCGTGAGCTGGCTGATCAGTCCGATCCGCTCGGCCTCCGGAGCGCGGACCGGTTCGCCCAGCATCAGCAGACGGGTCGCGTGGCCCAGGCCGACGACCCTCGGCAGCAGATAGGCGGCACCCATGTCGCCGCCGGACAGGCCGACCCGGGTGAAGAGGAAGGCGAAGCGGGCACTGGGGTCGGCCACCCGGAAGTCGGCCGCGAGCGACAGGACGGCGCCGGCGCCCGCCGCCACCCCGTGCACGGCCGCGATCACCGGGAACGGGCATTCCCGTACGGCCCGGACGACCTGCCCGGTCATCCGGTTGAAGTCGAGGAGCTGGGCGGTGTCCATGGACAGGGTGGCGCCGATGATCTCGTCGACGTCCCCGCCGGAGCAGAAGCCGCGGCCCTCGCCGGCCAGCACCAGGGCCCGTACCGCCCGCTCGCGGGACAGCTCGGCGAGCAGATCGCGCAGGTCGGCGTAGGCGCCGAAGGTGAGCGCGTTGAGTTTCTCGGGGCGGGCGAGGGTGACGGTGGCCACCCCGTCGGCGTGCTCGACCCGCAGATGCTTCCAGTCGGAAGTGCGGGCGGCGGAGCCGGTGAAGGGACTCATGACGTGCGGCCTCCTCGGGCGGACGGCGGGCACTGGCTCATTGAGCTCTACCCCCTCGAAGCTATCACCCAACTTTGACTGTCGTCACGTATCCGCAATAAGCCACCGGGGCGCCCGATGGCACCGGGCGGCACCGGGCGGCCTCTGACCCGGCCCGGTCACATCCGTCACGGCTCGTCGACACCCGCGTAACGGCGGGATCAGCCGTGCGAGGCCGGCCGTTCAACCGGGTAAGCCGCCCAGCAGTCGGGGCCGAAGGTTCCGAACGGTGCCCGTCGGATCTCACTGCCGGGTGGCGCCGTACCATTCATCAGGTTGAAAGCAGGACAGCCTGCTCATGAACGGACCCACCTTGCACGATCGCTCCCCGGCCTCCGCCTCCTGGCGTATCGCACTGCCGCACACCGCCGCGGCCGTGCCCGTCGCGCGCGCACTGGTCCGGACGGCACTGGCCGAGCTGGAGCACACCGCCGACAGCGACACCGCGGAGCTGCTGACCGCGGAGCTGGTCGCGAACGCCGTGGAGCACACCGCGGGAGACGGCCCGATAGAGCTCGTGGTGGAGCTGCTGCCGTCCGGCTGCCAGGTCGAGGTGCACGACCCGGACCCGGCGCCGCCCGGCGATCTGACCCGGCCGACGCGGGGCGAACCCGACCCCTGGCAGGAGCACGGGCGCGGGCTGCTGCTGATCCGTGCCCTGAGTTCGTCCTGCGGCCACCGTCCGACCGACTCCGGCAAGGCGGTGTGGTTCCGGCTGCCGGTCGTACCGCCGCAGCGTCGTCCGATGTGAGGCCCGGCTCAGGCCAGCGTCGCCACCAGCACGGCCTTGATCGTGTGCATCCGGTTCTCCGCCTCGTCGAAGACCACCGAGTGCGCCGACTCGAAGACCTCGTCCGTGACCTCCAGCGACTCCAGCCCGTGACGTTCGAAGATCTCCCGCCCGACCTTCGTACCGAGGTCGTGGAAGGCCGGCAGACAGTGCAGGAACTTGACGTCCGGGTTCCCGGTCGCGCGCAGCACGTCCATGGTCACCGCGTACGGGCCCAGCGCCGCGATTCGCTCGTCCCAGACCTCCTTGGGCTCACCCATCGAGACCCAGACGTCAGTGGCGACGAAGTCGGCACCGGCGACGCCCTCCTCGACCGCCTCAGTGAGGGTGATGCGCGCCCCGCTGGTCGCCGCGAGCTCCCGGGCCCGGTCGACGATCTCCTGCGCCGGCCAGTAGGTCTTCGGGGCGACGAGGCGCACGTCCATGCCGAGCAGGGCACCGGTGATCAGGTAGGAGTTGCCCATGTTGAAGCGAGCGTCACCCAGGTAGGCGAAAGCGATCTCGTTGAGCGGTTTGGCGCTGTGCTCGGTCATGGTGAGGACGTCGGCCAGCATCTGGGTGGGGTGCCAGTCGTCGGTCAGGCCGTTGAAGACGGGCACGCCCCCGTAGCGTGCCAGCTCCTCGACGTTGTGCTGGCTGTCTCCGCGGTACTCGATCCCGTCGTACATCCGACCCAGCACGCGCGCGGTGTCCTTCACGGACTCCTTGTGGCCGATCTGTGAGCCGGACGGGTCCAGATACGTCGTCGAGGCACCCTGGTCGGCCGCCGCGACCTCGAACGCGCAGCGCGTGCGCGTCGAGGTCTTCTCGAAGATCAGCGCGATGTTGCGGCCCCGCAGGTACTGCGTCTCGGTCCCGGCCCGCTTGGCCGCCTTCAGCTCGGCGGCCAGCTCGATCAGCCCGCGGAACTCCTGCTCGGTGAAGTCGAGCTCCTTGAGGAAGTGGCGGCCGGCGAGGGAGGTCGGGACAGTCGCCATGAGGGGCGCTCCAGGTATGCGGGAACAACAGGACTCTGGAAGTCTATACGAGCTCCAGAATTTCTATACGACACCCGTACCCTTGTACGGTCACCCGTTCCCTTCCCGGTACGGCCGCCGGCCCCACCCCTCATTCGGCCACCCGCCGCACCCCCTCGCACGCCACCCGCCCCGAGGGCCTCCCGCGTTACACCGCCTCCCGCTCGACCGGGCAGCTCATGCACCGCGGCCCGCCCCTCCCCCGGCCCAGCTCGCTCCCGGGGATCTCGATGACCTCGATGCCCTGCTTGCGCAGATGCGTGTTGGTGGTGGCGTTCCGCTCGTAGGCGACCACGACGCCCGGCTCGACGGCCAGCACGTTGCAGCCGTCGTCCCACTGCTCACGCTCGGCCGCGTGGACGTCCTGGGTCGCGGTCAGCACACGGATCTCGCTCAGGCCGAGGGCGGCGGCGATCGCGCGGTGCATGTGCTCCGGCGGATGGTCGGTGACCTTCAACTCCTTGTCGCCGCCGCCCGGTTCGATGGTGTACGAGCGGAGCATGCCGAGCCCTGCGTACTGGGTGAAGACATCGCCGTCGACCATCGTCATCACGGTGTCGAGATGCATCAGGGCGCGACTCTTGGGCATGTCGAGGGCCACGATGGTCTGGGCCGACCCGGCGGCGAACAGCTTGTGGGCGAGCATCTCGACGGCCTGCGGGGTGGTGCGCTCGCTCATGCCGATGAGGACCGCGCCGTTGCCGATGACCAGGACGTCGCCGCCCTCGATGGTGGAGGGGTAGTCGGCCTGCCCCTCGGACCAGAAGTTGAACGTTTCGTCACGGAACAGCGGATGGTGCCGGTAGATCGCCTCGAAGTGCACGGTCTCGCGATGGCGGGCGGGCCAGCGCATGGCGTTGACGGAGACGCCGTCGTAGATCCAGGCGGAGGTGTCGCGGGTGAAGAGGTGATTGGGCAGGGGGGCGAGAAGGAAGTCGTCGAGCTCCATGACATGGAAGCGCACGGAGATCGGCTCGGCGTGCGCCTGAAGGAACTCCCGCTTGGTCATGCCGCCGACCAGGGCCTCGGCCAGCTCGTCGGCGGGCAGGCCCTCGAACGCGGCACGGAGGTGGTCGGTGGCGAGGACCCCGTACTCCTTCTCGTCGAAAACCCGGTCCAGGACCAGCCTCCTGGCTTCCGGGATCGCCAGGGCCTCGGTGAGCAGGTCGCCGAAGAGGTGGACGGCGACCCCGCGGTCGCGCAGCACATCGGCGAATCCGTCATGCTCGGCGCGCGCCCGGCGCACCCACAGCACATCGTCGAAGAGCAGCGCGTCCTTGTTGCTGGGGGTGAGCCTTTTGAGCTCGAGATCCGGCCGGTGCAGGATGACGCGGCGCAGCCGCCCGGCCTCGGAGTCGACATGGAGTGCCATGCCTCCATCCTGACCACCGGGGGGCGCGTTCACCCCCTCCTTGCCCTTATCTTCTTCGCCCCCGTCTTCTTTTCGTCCCCTTGACGACAAGCAGGTATGTCCATTATCGTCGCCATGACGAAAAAGAGGAGGGGCAGGCTCCATGGCCGACATCACCCGGCGCCTGGGCTGGCGCCATCTGCGCGGCGCGCCCACGGCACACATCCGCCACCACCGCGGCGGCAAGCTGCTGCACGACGGCCCCGGGCTCAGCTTCTGGTTCCGGGCACTGACCGCCGCGCTCTCCGAAGTCCCGGTGGACGACCGCGAGTTGGCGATGACCTTCCACGCCCGTACGTCCGACTTCCAGGACGTGGCCGTGCAGGCGACGGTCACCTACCGGATCAGCGATCCGGCGACGGCCGCGTCCCGGCTGGACTTCTCCATCGACCCCGACACGGGCACCTGGCGGGGCACCCCGCTGGAGCAGCTGGGCACGCTCCTGACGGAGAGCGCACAGCAGCACGCGCTGGACGTCCTCGCCCGCACACCGCTGTCCTCGGCCCTGGTCGACGGCGTGAGCGCGGTACGGGAGCGGATCGCGACGGGCCTGGCCGCCGAGCCCCGCCTCCCGGCGACCGGCATCGAGGTCGTCGCCGTGCGCGTCGTCGCGCTGCGCCCGGAGCCCGAGGTGGAGCGGGCGCTGCGCACCCCGGCCCGCGAGCAGATCCAGCAGGAGGCGGACCGGGCGACGTACGAACGGCGTGCGGTGGCCGTCGAGCGGGAGCGCACGATCGCCGAGAACGAACTGGCCAGCCAGATCGAACTCGCCCGCCGCGAGGAGCAGTTGGTGGACCAGCGGGGCACCAACGCCCGCCGGGAGGCCGAGGAGCACGCGGCCGCGGACGCGGTCAGGGCCGAGGCCGAGGCAGCCCGGACGGTACGGCTGGCGGAGGCCGAGGCCACCCGGTCCGTACGGCTGGCCCGGGCGGAGGCCGAGGGCGCGCGCGAGGTCGGTGAGGCACGGGCGCAGGCTCAGGCGGCCTGGCTGCGGGTGCACGCGGAGGTGGACGTGGCCACCCTGCACGCGCTCACCGGGACCCGGCTGGCGGAGAACCTGCCGCGGATCGACAGCGTGACCGTGTCCCCGGACGTGCTCACGGGGCTGCTCGCCAGGCTCGGCGCCCAGGAGCGGGCGTGAGCCTCGCCCCGCGGGTCGTCCTGGTCCATCGCACCACGGAGTACGAGGAGTTGGTGGCCCGGCACGGCACCCACGGCCAGGCCGCCTTCTTCCTCTCCTCCCGGGGCCGGGACATCGAGGAGATCGCCGAGCGCCACCGCCGGACACGGCAGGCCCTGACGGAGGTGGCCTCGGCCGTCCCGCTGACCTGGCGTCAGGCGCGGGTGGAGCGGGCCGATCTGGACCGTTTCCTGTTCGCGCCGGAGGACGTGGTGGTCGTGGTCGGTCAGGACGGCCTGGTCGCGAACGTCGCCAAGTACCTGGCCGGACAGCCGGTGGTGGGCATCGACACCGACCCCGGCCGCAATCCGGGCGTCCTGGTGCGCCATCGCCCCGCGGATGCCGGCGCGCTGCTGGCCGCCGCGCAGTCTGCGAGGGCCACCTGCGACGAACTCGCCATGGTCGAGGCCGTCACCGACGACGCCCAACGCCTCGTGGCACTGAACGAGATCTACCTGGGCGCCGCCGGACATCAGACGGCCCGCTACCGCCTGGGCCTGGAGGACGACGGGGGTGTCGTCGAGGCCCAGGCTTCGTCCGGGGTGATCATCGGCACCGGGACGGGGGCGACCGGATGGATCCGGTCGGTGTGGCAGGAGCGGGGAGGGCGGCTGAGACTGCCCTCCCCCACGGAGGAACGGCTGGTGTGGTTCGTCCGCGAGGCATGGCCGTCCCCGGCCACCGGGACCTCCCTGGTGGCCGGGGAACTCGCCGCCGCGGCCCGGCTGCGGGTCACCGTCGAGTCCGAGCGGCTGGTCGCCTTCGGGGACGGCATGGAGACGGACGCGGTCGAGCTGACCTGGGGGCAGACGGTCCGGGTCGGGGTGTGCCGGGACCGGCTGCGCCTCGTCGGCTGAGCGTCACAGCCTTGGGTCGACCGGCTCCGACTCCAGCGCCAGCACCCCGAACACCGCCTCGTGCACCCGCCACAGCGGCTCACCCTCGGCAAGGCGGTCCAACGCCTCCAGGCCGAGCGCGTACTCGCGGATGGCGAGGGAGCGCTTGTGGTTGAGGAACCGCTTGCGCAGCCGTTCCAGGTTGTCCGAGCGCGTGTACTCCGGGCCGTAGATGATCCGCAGGTACTCGCGGCCCCGGCACTTGATGCCGGGCTGCACCAGACGCCCCTCACCGCTGCGCACCACCGCGCCGAGCGGCTTGACGACCATGCCCTCGCCGCCGCGGCCCGTCATCTCCAGCCACCAGTCGACGCCGGCCCGGACCGACTCCGGGTCACCGGTGTCGACGTACAGCCGCCGGGTCGTCTGGAGCAGGCCCGTGCTGTCGTGTTCCACCAGCCGGTCCAGTAGCGCGAGCTGCTCGTCGTGCGGCAGGGCGGCGAGGCTGCGGCCCTGCACGGCCAGGAGCTGGAAGGGGGCGAGGCGTACGCCGTCCAGGCCGTCCGTCGGCCAGCAGTAGCGGCGGTAGGCATCGGTGAACGCGCTGGCGTCCACGGCCCGTTCGCGCTGACGTGCCAGCAGGTCCGCCACGTCGACGCCGCGCGCCGCCGCGCCCTCCAGCGCGGCGAGCGCGCCCGGGAACACCGCGCCGGAGGCGGCGCCGACGGCCGCGTACTGCGAGCGCAGCAGGCCCGCCGCCTTCAGCGACCACGGCATCAGCTCGGCGTCGAGCAGCAGCCAGTCGGTCTCCAGCGTGTCCCA
Source organism: Streptomyces sp. M41 (assembly GCF_043673425.1). NCBI lineage: Bacteria > Bacillati > Actinomycetota > Actinomycetes > Kitasatosporales > Streptomycetaceae > Streptomyces > Streptomyces sp. M41. The sequence goes on from NZ_JBIMKE010000002.1 coordinate 279,396, forward strand.
GAGACCGGCCTCGCCGATCGCCGTCCGCAGCCGGTCCAGGATGGACTCCGTCACCGACTCGTCGTCGAAGAACGGCCGGCCGGTACGGGTGTAGAGGGACCCCGTCGGGCCTTCTCCGCTCGTCGCATCTCCGACGCCGAAGCGCCCCCGCGCAACCTCCGCTTCCCGGCACACCAGGGCGACCGCGCGCGAACCCATGTGCTTCTCCTCGCACACGACCCGCTCGACGCCGTCCTGCGCGTACTGCGCGAACGCCTCCTCGGGGTGTTCGAGGTAGCCCTCGACACGGCTGGTCGCCGTCGGCGCCATCGTCGGCGGCAAGTACGGCAGCAGACGCGGGTCGACGGCGAAGCGGCTCATGACCTCCAGGGCCGCCGCCGCGTTCTCCTCACGGATCGAGACACGGCCCTGGTGCCGGGTCTCGACGACCCTGCGTCCGTGGACGTCCGCCAGGTCCAGCGGCCGGCCGTCCTGTCCACCGGGTGCCTCGGTGCGCAGCGGCTTGGCCGGCTCGTACCAGACCTGCTCGGCCGGTACGTCGACCAGTTCGCGCTCCGGCCAGCGCAGCGCGGTCAGCTTGCCGCCGAAGACGGCGCCGGTGTCCAGACAGATGGTGTTGTTCAGCCAGGTGGCCTCCGGCACCGGGGTGTGGCCGTACACCACGGCCGCCCGGCCCCGGTAGTCCTCCGCCCACGGGTAGCGCACCGGCAGCCCGAACTCGTCGGTCTCGCCGGTGGTGTCGCCGTACAGCGCGTGCGAGCGGACCCGCCCGGAGGTACGGCCGTGGTACTTCTCCGGCAGGCCGGCGTGGCAGACGACCAGCTTGCCGCCGTCGAGGACGTAGTGGCTGACGAGTCCGTCGATGAACTCCCGTACCTCGGCGCGGAATTCCTCGCTCTCGCCCTCCATCTGCTCGATGGTCTCGGCGAGTCCGTGCGTGTGCTGGACCTTTCGGCCCTTGAGGTAGCGGCCGTACTTGTTCTCGTGGTTGCCCGGCACACACAGCGCGTTGCCCGACTTCACCATCGACATGACGCGGCGCAGCACGCCCGGGCTGTCGGGGCCGCGGTCGACGAGGTCGCCGACGAAGACGGCGGTACGGCCGTCCGGGTGCACGCCGTCGGCGTAGCCCAGCTTGCCCAGCAGCGACTCCAGTTCGGCCGCGCAGCCGTGGATGTCGCCGATGATGTCGAAGGGGCCGGTGAGGTGGGTCAGGTCGTTGAAGCGCTTCTCGGTGACGACGGTGGCGTTCTCGACGTCCTCGACGCCGCGCAGGACATGCACCTTGCGGAAGCCCTCGCGCTCCAGGTGCCTGAGGGACCGGCGCAGTTCGCGGGTGTGGCGCTGGATGACGCGGCGCGGCATGTCGGCCCGGTCGCTGCGGGCGGCGTTGCGCTCGGCGCACACGTCCTCCGGCACGTCCAGCACGATGGCGATCGGCAGCACGTCGTACTTCTTGGCCAGGTCGATCAGCTGCCGTCGGGCGTCCTGCTGGACGCTGGTGGCGTCGACGACCGTGCGGCGGCCGGCGGCCAGGCGCTTGCCCGCTATGTAGTGCAGGACGTCGAAGGCGTCCCGGGTCGCGCTCTGGTCGTTCTCGTCGTCGGAGACCAGGCCGCGGCAGAAGTCGGAGGAGATGACCTCGGTGGGCTTGAAGTGCCGGCGGGCGAAGGTCGACTTGCCGGAGCCGGAGGCGCCGACGAGGACGACGAGGGAGAGGTCGGTGACGGGCAGCACACGACCCTTCGGTGCTGCGTGGTTCTCGGTCATGCGGCCTTCGCCTCCTTCTCGTCGTTCACGTCGGTGCGCATGCTGAAGACGGCCATCTGCGTGGGCGGCCCCACTTCGGGGTCGTCCGGCCCCACGGGTACGAACTCCACGCCGTACCCGTGCCGTTCGGCGACCGCGTCCGCCCAGGCCCGGAACTCCTCGCGCGTCCACTCGAAGCGGTGGTCGCCGTGCCGGACATGGCCCGCCGGGAGGCTCTCCCAGCGGACGTTGTACTCGACGTTCGGGGTGGTGACGAGGACGGTCCGCGGGCGGGCCGAGCCGAACACCGCGTACTCCAGGGCAGGCAGCCGCGGCAGGTCGACGTGCTCGACGACCTCGCTGAGCACGGCCGCGTCGTAGCCCTTCAGGCGGCCGTCGGTGTAGGCGAGGGACCCCTGGAACAGCTTGACGCGCGAGGCCTGCCGCTCCCCCATCCGGTCCAGCTTCAGCCGCCTTCCGGCGATGGTGAGCGCCCGCATCGACACGTCCACACCGACGATCTCCGTGTACGCCGGGTCCTTGAGCAGCGCCTGGACCAACTGCCCCTGCCCGCACCCGAGATCGAGCACGCGCGCCGCACCGGACGCCTTGAGCGCGGCCAGGATCGCGTCCCGGCGCTGCACGGCGAGCGGCGTCGGCTTCTCCTCGGTCTCGCCCTCCGCCCCGACCGCGTTGTCGATGTCCTCGACCTCGCTGTCGTCGGCCTCCGCGAGCCGGACCAGCTCCAGCCGCTCCATCGCCTCGCGGGTCAGCGACCAGCGGCGCGACAGATACCGGCTGGTGATCAGCTTCTGCTCCGGGTGGTCCGGCAGCCAGCCCTCACCGGCCCGCAGCAGCTTGTCGACCTCGTCGGAGGAGACCCAGTAGTGCTTGGCGTCGTCGAGGACGGGGAGCAGGACGTAGAGGTGGCGCAGCGCCTCGGCGAGGGTCAGCGCGTCGGACTCCAGCACGAGGCGGACGTAGCGCGAGTCGCCCCACTGCGGGAACTCGGTGTCCAGCGGCACCGGCTCGGCGGTCACCGTCCAGCCGAGCGGCTTGAACAGCCGGCGTACGAGTTCGGGGCCGCCCCGGGCCGGCAGGGCGGGCACCTCGATGCGCAGGGGCAGCGGCTCGGCGGCTCGCTCGGGTCGCGCGTTGCACACGCCTCGCATCGCGCTGGAGAAGACGCCGCTGAGCGCGACCGCGAGCAGCGAGGAGGCGGCGTACGGGCGGTCGTTGACGTACTGGGCGAGTGCCGCGTCCGGGGCTCCGCCGCGGCCCTTGCCCTTGCCGCGCCTGACCAGGGCCACCGCATCGACCTCCAGCAGCAGCGCGGCCGTGCAGCGCTCGGCGTCCGCCTCGGGGTAGAGGACGTGCGCCGTGCCGTAGGAGGTGGAGAACGCCTGGGATTTCTCCGGATGCTTGTGCAGCAGAAAGCCGAGGTCGGTGGCGGGGCGTTCTCGGGTGCCGGTGGTGGTGATGGTCAGGAACACGGTGGCTGGCCTTGGAGTAGTGGTCTGAACTGCGATTACGCACACCGTACAGAGGGGGCATCCGCAGCACTCGAGAATTTTCCCGGCGCCCGGCGCCCGGCGGACCGTGCCGGTCCGTGCCGGTCCGTGCCGGTCCGTGCCGGTCCGCCGGGCGCTCCGGTCACTGGTGGCGGCCGACGCGGTCGCCTCTCAGGTCAGCTGCGACTGGACCTGGGAGGAGATGAGCTCCAGGTGGTCCAGGTCGTGCAGGTCGAGGAGCTGGAGGTAGATCCGCCGCGACCCGATCTCCTGGTACCGGCCGATCTTGTCGACGACCTCCTGCGGGGAGCCGGCGAGCCCGTTGAGCTTCAGCTCGTCGACCTGACGCCCGATCGCGGCGGCTCGCCGGGCAACCTCCTGGTCGTCCTTGCCCACGCATACGACGAGGGCATTGGAGTAGACGAGGTCGTCCGCCTGGCGCCCGGCCGCCTCGGCCGCTGCCCGCACGCGCGCGAACTGCCGCTCGCTGTCCTCCGGGGAGGCGAACGGCATGTTGAACTCGTCGGCGTACTTGCCCGCCAGCCGCGGCGTACGGGTGGCGCCGTGCCCGCCGATCAGCACCGGGATCCGGTCCTGGGCGGGCTTGGGCAGGGCCGGTGAGTCGGTGAGGTCGTAGTGCGTGCCATGGAAGTCGAAGGTCTCCCCCGCCTTTGTCGCCCACAGTCCGGTGACGACGGCGAGCTGCTCCTCCAGCCGCGCGAACTTCTCCTTGGGGAACGGGATGCCGTACGCCTTGTGCTCCTCCTCGAACCAGCCCGCGCCCAGGCCGAGTTCGACGCGACCGCCGGACATCTGGTCGACCTGGGCGACCTGGATGGCGAGCACGCCGGGCAGCCGGAAGGTGCCGGCGGTCATCAGGGTGCCGAGGCGGATCCGCTTGGTCTCCCGGGCGAGTCCGGCCAGCGTGATCCAGGCGTCGGTGGGGCCGGGGAGGCCGTCCACCGAACCCATCTTCAGATAGTGGTCCGAGCGGAAGAACGCGTCAAAGCCCAGGTCTTCGGTGGCCCTCGCCACGGTGAGCAAGGTGTCGTAGGTGGCCCCCTGCTGGGGGCTCGGTGAAGATGCGAAGATCCATACCTCCATCCTGCACGCCGCGCCGCCGGTCGACCTCACGGGTCCCATGGGTCCCACGGGTCCCCGCTGTTCACGGTCGGGTGAATTCCGTCAACGCCGTGGCCGCCCCCTGCCCGGGCCAGTGACCGCCCCCGACGGTGATCGTTGGCTCGGTCGGAGCCGGACCGCCCGGCACCCGCGCCGGCCGGTGACCGCCGGCGCGTCACCGTGTCGGCCCGCTTCTGTCGGGGGGCCGGAGGCCGAGGAGGCCGTCATGTCCGAGGAATTCGCGCCGGAGCAGCCGGGCGGCGCCCCACCGCAGAAGGGGCTGCTTCAGCAGATGGAGGAGCTGATGGCAGCGCTGAACGCGGACCTGTCGGCCCTGGACGCGGACCTGCAGTCGACCGGGGGCCCGGGCGCCGGCAAGCGGCAGGACGGGGACGCCGGCTGAGCACGACGGCCGCCGGGCCGCCCGGCGCGGTGACCGGGCGGGGCGCGTCGGGGGCCGGGCGGGCGCCGGAGGCGGGCCCCGGGAAGGCCGCCCACCTCCCCCGCCTCCCTCCGCTAGCCCGCCTCCCGCTGCGCCAGCACCTGATCCCGGTCCGCCAGTCTTCGCAGCATCTCCCGCACCCGGTCCCGGGACTCGTCCGCCGCGTCGATCGCCTCCATGCACTGCCAGTACGTCGTCTCGTCGGCCGCGGCGCTCGCCATGCCGACGAGGGCGATTCCCACCTCGGCCAGGAGGCTGCCCAGGTGCATCAGCGCCTGCCGGGCGTCGCCCAGCTCGGTCAGCTGGGCCGCGCGTAAGTCGCGCTCCGCCAGCACCGGCGCGTCCAGGACGCCACAGCCACGCCCTGCCAGCTCCGTCAACCCCAGTGCCTCGCCCCGCAGTTCAGGCGGGCCGAACACGGCGAGGCGGCTCCCTATCGCCTGCGCCAGGGCCTGCGCCTGCCACACCTCGATCAGGGTCTCCGGTGCGCACCCGCTGCCGGCCAGCGCCCGCCTGCTCGTCACGATGAGTCGCACCGCGTCCATCGGCTGTCCCCGTCTGTCCGACGCGCTGCCCACGCGTCCGCCCGAACTCCCTTGTTCACTACCCAGAGTGAGGGCCCTTGAGACGAAAAGCCAGAGGAAGACGGAAATCTGCGGACAACTTTTCGGCTACGCCAAGGTGAGTGGATACGGAGAGTGAAAGTGGACTCTGGCGCTCCTAGCGAGCGGAGCCCTCGGCAAGGCGGCCGACACCTCCGTACGGCGCCGACACCTCCGTACCGCATCGACTCCTCCGTACGGCGCGAACCCCTACGGCGCCGGGAACCTCCGCTCGTTGCGGTCGATCTTCGCGGCCAGCGCGGCGAGCGGATCGATCCCGAGCACCTCGCACAGCTGCAACAGATACGCCAGCACATCCGCGACCTCGTCCGTGACGCGCTCCGCGGCCCGGGCGTCGTCCATGACCCGCGCCGACTCCTCCGGCGTCAACCACTGGAAGATCTCGACGAGTTCGGATGCCTCCACGCTGAGCGCCGCGACGAGGTTCTTCGGCGTGTGATACGGCTGCCAGTTGCGCGCGGCGGCGAACTCGGCCAGCCTGCGCTGGAGCTCGGCCACATCCAGGGGTTCGGTCACGGCTCCAGGTGTACCACTGTCACCCCGCCCGCTCCCGCCGCCCCCGACGCGTCACTCACCGCGCCGACCAGCCGGATGTGTCCGCGCCCGCCCATCCACGCCGCCAGCCGCAGCAGCTCCGCCCGTTGTGCCGGATCCAGCCCCCGGTCGAACCCGTCGGCGAGCACGGTGAGCGCCTGCAGGGCCGCCGGCACCTCGCCGACCGGGTCCACCTCCAGCACCCCGGGCCCGGTCAGCAGGACCAGGGAGAGCGCGAGATGGCGCAGCTCACCGTCGCCCAGGCGAGCGAGCTCCGTACGGATGCCGTCGCCCCGGTCGAGCGCGGCCCGCACCCGCCCGTCGCCCTGCACCTCCGCGACGACGTCCGTCACCGCCCCGGTGCACCCGGCCCGAACCGAGGACACGAAATGCGCATGCCGCCGGCCGCACTCCGCCCGCGTGCGCCACAGCACCTCGGCCAGGTTGTCGCAGGCGCCGAGCAGTCGCCCGGAGCCGACCGGGACGGGCGCCCGCATCCGCTCGGGGCGGGGATCGCAGGCGAACACCGAGCGCAGCGCCACCACCATCTGCTCGGCGGCGGCCAGCACCCTGCGCTGCCCGTCCGTCCTGCCCGCCACCCGCAGGGGTAACAGGGCGGTGCCGAGCCGGTCGTCGGGCAGTGGGGCCCGCGTCACCGGCGACTGACCGGCCGTGTGCCACGCGGCCTGCACATACGGCCGGCTCGGATCGCGCAGTGCCGTCTCCAGCAGCACCGGGCCGCCCGCGCTCAACCGTTCTCCGACGATCCGCAGTTCGGGCTCGGCCTGTACGGCGACATCCAGCCGGACCGGGCCCTCGGGACCGTCGGCGGTGCAGCCGATGCGAAAACCCCGGCGGCGCTGGGCGTCGGGCCGGGCACGCTCGGGCACGCAGGCGACCGGATCGGGGAACACCTCACCGAGTGCGGCGCCGCCACCGAGCCGGGCCAGCGCCTCGTAGGCCCGCAGAGCCGTGGTCTTCCCGCTCCCGCTACTCCCGGCGAGAAGCGTGAACGGTCCGAGCGGGAACACGGCCCGTCGATGCCCGGCGAACGCGGACAGCCGCAGTTCGGTGATGCGGGGCCGGTCCACACCCACCGCGTCGCCCGCGGCACGCACCTCGGAACCGGAAGACGAGGGGGAAGCGGACACAGACGCAGAAGACACAGAAGACACGGGCATGTCCGGACCGTATGGCCCGCCCCCTCAGGCGAACCGTTTTGGCCTCGCACTCTTCCTACGATCGAGCTATCACCCCGACCGGCATCTCACCCCGACCGGCACTCACATCGGCCCGCACCTCACGCCTCGGACACTCCGGCCCCTTCCACCAGCCCGCTGACCTCGGTCCCGGCCGGGGACAGCAGGAACACGTTCCGGTCCACGCGATGCATCCCGCTGCCCAGTCCGAAGACGACGCCGGTGCTGAAGTCCAGGACCCGTTTGGCGACCTCGGTCTCCGCTCCGGTCAGATCCAGCAGCACCGGAATCCCGGCCATCAATGTCTCCGCGACATCGCGGGCGTCCGCGAACACGTTGACCCGCAGCACGACGAACCGCCGGCGCGGCTCCGTCACGGCCTCCGGGTGGACTCGATGGTCCACGGCGGACGGCCAGGCATCGCGGCCGCGCAAAGGAACGACCTGGGCGAGCCCCTCCCACTGTTCATCGGTGACGTCGTGGCTGTTCACCGGCTCCCCCCGACCTGACTCGCCTTCAATACCTGCACCAGCCAATTCTTACGTCAAGTCACCCGTTCGGCCCAACAGCGACACGGTCCGCGACCGCTACCCGAACGCGCATACCCCCTCACATCGCGCCATCGGCGGCTGTGTGGCCGACGTAACTCCTCATGATCAAGGGATGTGACATCGACGTAACGGGCAATTCGTACGCTCTTGACACCACCCCGACGGCCGGAGAAGGGCAGCACGTGACCTCGACCACCTCCACGACTCAGGTCCGGACGGTCTGCACGTACTGCGGGGTGGGCTGCGGAATCCTGCTGGACGTCGGGATGGGGCCGGACGGGCGGCGTACGGTCCTGAAGGCGTCCGGTGACAAGGAGCATCCGGCGAACGCGGGCCGGCTCTGCACCAAGGGCGCGACCACGGCCGAGATGCTGGCCGCGCCCGGGCGGCTGACCACCGCGCTGGTCAGGGACGACCGGGGCGAGGAGCCGGTGCCCTCCCCGATGGCCGACGCGATCGCTGAGACCGCGCGGCGGCTGCGCGCCGTCATCGACGAGCACGGGCCGGACGCGGTCGCGTTCTATGTCTCGGGCCAGATGAGCATGGAGGCCCAGTACCTGGCGAACAAGCTGGCCAAGGGGTTCGTGGGGACGAACCGGATCGAGTCGAACTCCCGGCTGTGCATGGCGAGCGCCGGCATGGGTTACAAGCTGTCGCTCGGCGCCGACGGGCCGCCCGGATCGTACGAGGACTTCGAAAGGGCCGATGTCTTCCTGGTGATCGGCTCGAACATGGCGGACTGCCATCCGATCCTCTTCCTGCGGATGATGGAGCGGGTCAAGGCGGGCGCGAAGCTGATCGTCGTCGATCCGCGGCGCACCGCCACCGCCGCCAAAGCGGATCTTTTCCTCCAGGTCAGGCCGGGTACCGATCTCGCCCTGCTCAACGGCCTGCTGCACCTGCTCGTCGAGAACGGCCACATCGACACCGACTTCGTCGCCGCCCACACCGAGGGCTGGGAGGCGATGCCCGCGTTCCTCGCCGACTACGGCCCGGCCGGCGTAGCGGAGATCACCGGGATCGCCGAGGAGGACCTGCGCACGGCCGCCCGGCTGATCGGCGAGGCCGGCGAGTGGATGAGCTGCTGGACGATGGGGCTCAATCAGTCCACGCACGGCACCTGGAACACCAATGCCCTGGTCAACCTGCATCTGGCCACCGGTGCCATCTGCCGCCCCGGCTCCGGGCCCTTCTCGCTCACCGGACAGCCCAACGCCATGGGTGGACGCGAGATGGGGTACATGGGGCCGGGGCTGCCAGGTCAGCGGTCCGTCGCCGTGGACGCCGAGCGGGCCTTCGTCGAGGAGCTGTGGGAGCTGCCGCCGGGCACCCTGCGCTCCGACGGGGTCGGCAAGGGCACGATCGACATGTTCCGGAAGATGGCCGACGGCGAGATCAGGGCCTGCTGGATCATCTGCACCAACCCGGTCGCCTCGGTCGCGAACCGCCGTACGGTCATCGAGGGGCTGGAGGCCGCCGAGTTCGTCGTCGTCCAGGACGTCTTCGGCGAGACCGAGACCAACGCCTACGCCGATGTCGTGCTGCCCGGCGCGATGTGGACCGAGGGCGAGGGCGTCTTCGTCAACAGCGAGCGCAATCTCACGCTGACCCGGCAGGCGGCCGATCCGCCGGGCGAGGCGATGGCCGACTGGCGGATCATCGCGGCCGTCGCGCGGGCGATGGGGTACGAGAAGGGGTTCTCGTACGACAGTGCCGAGGATGTCTTCGAGGAGATACGGCGGGCCTGGAACCCGGCGACCGGCTGGGACGTGCGCGGGGTGACGTACGAGCGGCTGCGCGAGACGCCCGTGCAGTGGCCGGCGGCGGAGGTGGACGGGCCCACGCGCAATCCGATCCGGTACGTCGACGCGGACGGCGGACTGCGGTTCCCGACGCCGAGCGGGCGGGGTGTGTTTCACGCCCGGCCACATCTGCCGGCCGCGGAGATGCCGGACGACGACTACCCGTTCGTCCTGAACACCGGGCGGGTGCAGCACCAGTGGCACACGCTGACCAAGACCGGCCGGGTGGCCAAGCTTAACAAGCTGAATCCGGGGCCGTTCGTGGAGGTGCATCCGCAGGACGCGGACGCGCTGGGGATCGCCGACGGGGACCGGGTGGAGGTCGCCTCGCGGCGCGGGCGGGCGGTGCTGCCCGCCGTGGTGACCGACCGGGTGCGGCCGGGGTGCTGTTTCGCGCCGTTCCACTGGAACGACCTGTTCGGGGAGTATCTGAGCGTCAACGCGGTGACCAGCGACGCGGTGGATCCGATCTCCTTCCAGCCCGAGTTCAAGGTGTGCGCGGTGTCGCTGGTGAAGGTGGCGGCTCCGGTGTCGGACGCTCCGGCTGAGGCACAGGCGATGCCGGCCGCGACGACGCTCACGCCGGCGGCGACGACGCTCACGCCGACGGCCGTCACGCCCGGCGCGGGCGACGCCTTCGGACTGGAGCCCGCGCCACCGCCCGTCCTGTCCGCGCAGGAACGCCGCTATCTGACCGGTTTCCTCGCCGGTGTCCGCACCGGCGCGCCCGGCGTCCCCGTCCTGCCGCCGGACGCGCCCTTCAGCCCCGAGCACGCGATGTGGGTCAACGGCGTCCTGGCCGGCATGTACTCGCGGTCGGCGACCGAGCCGGCCGTCGCGACGCGGGCCGGCCGCGAGGTCGTGGTGCTGTGGGCCTCGCAGACCGGCAACGCCGAGGGGTACGCCAGCGCCACGGCCGAGCGGCTGGGCGCGGCCGGGCACCGGCCCACTCTCGTCGGCATGGACCAGGCGGACGTCGCCACGCTCGCCCGCACGGCCGACCTGCTCTTCATCACCAGCACCTTCGGCGACGGCGACGCGCCCGACAACGGCTCCGGCTTCTGGGACACGCTGGCCGACGAGGGGGCGCCGCGCCTGGACGGCGTGCGGTACGCCGTGCTCGCGTTCGGCGACTCGTCGTACGACGACTTCTGCGGGCACGGGCGCCGGCTCGACGCACGGCTGGACGAGCTGGGCGCGGTGCGCCTGGCCCCCCGTACGGACTGCGAACCGGACTACGAGCCCTCCGCGGACGGCTGGCTGGACCAGGTGCTCACCGCTCTCGGGTCCGAAACGGCCGACGCGGTGCCGACGGCCCCGGCTGCCCTGGCGGCCCCGGCTACGGCGGCTACGGCGGTGGTACTCGGGGCACCGGCGCCGAAGGCCGCCCCCCGGTCCGCGAAGCCCGCCCCCGCCACCGCCCGCCTCGTCGGCAACCGGCTGCTCAGCCGGCCCGGCGCGGGCAAGGAGGTGCGGCGCTTCACCTTCGACACGAGCGGGACCTCGCTGACCTACGAGGCCGGCGACGCCCTCGGCGTACGGCCGGTCAACTCCCCGGCCCTGGTGGCGGAGTGGCTGGCGGTGACCGGCGTCGAGGGGTCGCGGGGCGTGGCGCTGGACGGCGTCGGTGAGGTGTCCTTCGCCGAGGCCCTGCACCGGCATCTCGACATCACCAGGATCACCCCGGACCTGCTCCGCTTCGTCGCCGAACGCGTCCGCGACGACCGGGAGTTGCGCCGGCTGCTGCGGCCGGACAACAAGGACGGCCTGGCGCAGTGGAGCTGGGGACGGCAGGCGGTCGACGTCATCGCCGAACACCCCGTACGGGCGGGCGCCGAGGAGTGGGCCGGTGTGCTCAGGAAACTCCAGCCTCGGCTGTACTCCATATCGTCCAGCCCGCTCGTCGACCCGGACCGCGTCTCGCTGACGGTCTCGGTCGTGCGGTACGAGAACCTGCACGGCCGGCCGCGCGGCGGGGTCTGCTCCCCCTTCCTCGCCGATGCCGGGCCGGACACCGAGGTGCCGGTGTTCGTGCAGCGCTCCCCGCACTTCAGACCGCCCGCCGACGCCTCGACGCCGATGGTGATGGTGGGTCCGGGCACGGGTGTCGCGCCCTTCATGGGCTTCCTCGAGGAGCGGCGCGCGCTCGGTCACCGGGCCCCCAACTGGCTGTTCTTCGGAGAGCAGCACCGGGCCAGCGACTTCTACTACGAGGAGGAGCTGACCGGCCTGCTCGCCGAAGGGGTCCTCGACCGCCTGGACACCGCCTTTTCGCGCGATCAGCGCAACAAGGTGTACGTGCAGGACCGGATGCGCGAGCACGGCCCGGAGCTGTGGCGCCGGCTCCAGGAGGGCGCCCACTTCTACGTCTGCGGCGACGCCTCGCGCATGGCCAAGGACGTGGACCGGGCGCTGCGGGACATCGCGGTCGCGCACGGGGGGCTGGAGGAGGCCGAGGCGTCGGCGTATGTGAAGCAGCTGGCGGCGGCGAAGCGGTACGTCCGGGACGTGTACTGACCGGCCCGGGCCCCGGCACCCCTGGACCGACACCCCTGGACCGACGCCCGTGGACCGCCGGTCCGGCCGAACGTTCGCCGGGTGTGCGGCGTCGTAGCGACAGCCGTCGTCGAAGGGATGCCGTCATGGCCGTCGCACCTACCGCCGCACCTACCGTCGCCCGTCCCGCTGACCGTGCCGGAATCCGGGCCCGGGTCCGTGCCGCGCTGATCGGAGGGCTGGTCGGAGGGCTGATCTGCGCGGTCGGCGCCTGTGGCACGGGACTGCCGGCCTCCTCCGGCTCCGCGGAAAAGCCCGGAACCAGGGGCGCGGCGGCACAGCACCGGGCCGCCTGGCGGGAGCCCGGCTCGTACACCTACACGCTGCTGTCGACCGGTGGGGAGCGGAGCCTGCTCGGCACGTTCCGGATCTCGGTCCGCGACGGCGCCGTGGTCGACGCGGTGGGCCTCGACGACACCGGCCGGCGCGTGGCCGAGAGCGTGCCCGACGCGGTGCCCACCATCGGCGGGCTCCTCGCCGAGCTGCGCCAGGCACGCCGGGACGGCGCCGACCGGGCCGAGGCGCAGTACGCGGCCGACGGGCACCCCGTGCGGATCTCCCTGGACCGGGAGGAGAACGCCATCGACGACGAGACCCTCTACCTCATCGGCGACTACGCACCGGGGAAGAAGTAGCAGCAGGTGAAGCAGCGGGTACGGCGTTCAACGATGCCGGCCGAATCCGCGTTCCCGGCCGCGGAAGGCGAATGCCGTCCGGGGCGTCGTCACCGGGCGGAAGAACCGCTGTACGGCGGGGGTGCACAGCGTGGTCATCACCGCCGCCGCGACCAGTGTGACGGTGATCTCGCCGAGGGGCCGACGGATCCAGGCGGGGTCGTACCAGCCGAGGTACTCGGCGGCCTGGGCGACGAACCCGTGCAGCAGGAAGCCGTACAGCGTGCCGGCGCCCAGCACGGTGAACCAGGTCCGGCGCCCGGGCACACAGACCAGGAAGCAGGCGACCAGGACGACGGAGCAGCCGAAGCCGGCCAGGGTCATCACGGGCCCGTACCAGGCGGGCGCGGCGAGGGCCTGGGCGCTCTCGCTGCGGAAGAACCAGGCGTAGTTCATCCGTGGAACCGCCCAGTACGCCACGGTCAGGGCGCACAGCCAGACCGGCAGGGCCAGCACTCGTGCCGTGCGGTGGCGGACGAGCCCGAGGTGCTCCGGCCGCAGCAGCAGGCCGAGGACGAAGTACGGCAGGAATTGCAGGACGCGTTGCAGGCCGAGGTCGGTGCCGATGGAGGGCGAGAGAGTGGCGAGCATCGCGATGGCGAGTGCGAACGGCAACGGCCACCGCAGCAGCCGCCACACCGGGCTGGTCAGCCGCCACACGAACAGCGCGGCGAGGAACCAGGTCAGGTAGAGCGGATCCAGCAGACTGACGGGCCGGTCGGGGTCGTCCCCGGTCCACCGCACGAAGAGGGTGTAGGCCACCTCGAACACGACGTACGGCACGGCGACACGGCACACCAGGCGCCGCACGCGCTCGGGGCTCGCCTCCCAGCCGCGCGAGAAGTAGCCGCACAGGACGATGAACAGCGGCATGTGGAAGGCGTACACGAGCATGTACAGGGCGGTGACGGCCCGGCTGCCCTCCCGCAGCGGCTCCCAGGCGTGCCCGACCGCCACCAGCACGATCGCCAGGTACTTGGCGTTGTCGAGGAGGACGATCCGCTCGCCGACCCGTCTCGGCGCCGGCACTGCCGGCAGCAGCTCAGGCTGCTGTCGCTGCGGTGCGCGTGTGACGGGGGGTGCGGGTGTGGCGTCAGCGGACATCGCAGCACCCTAAGCACACCGGCCCACGCCGACTCAAGCACTTCGTATGCGAACGCACACCTTATGAGCCACGCACCAGCAGTCTCTCACCCTCCCCCGCTCAGGCCGTCGCCGGTGCCGGGCCCACCAGTTCGGACAGGACGTCCTCCATCGTCACGAAGCCGATCACCTTGCCGCCCTCGCCCAGCACGCCCGCCAGGTGGCTGCCCTCGGCACGCAGGGCGGTGAGGGTGTCGTCGAGGGGCGTGTCGATACGGACCCGCGTGACGGGGTGCAGGGCGCCGGGCGGGAAGGGGCGGCCGCGGTCGGCGACGCCGAGGGTGTCCTTGATGTGCAGATAGCCGAGGAGGGCGCCCTCGGGGCCGGTGACCGGGAAGCGGGAGAAGCCGGCCTCGGCGGCCAGGCGTTCCAGCCGGGCCGGGGTGACGGTGTGGTCGACGGTACGCATGCGCTGCACCGGCACGAGGATCTCGCCCACCGGACGGGTGCCCAGCTCCAGCGCGTCGCGCAGGCGCTCGCCGTCGGCCGGGGACAGCAGCCCCGCCTCGCTGGAGTCCAGGACCATGCGGGCCAGCTGGTCGTCGGTGAAGACGGCCTCGACCTCGTCCTTCGGCTCGACCCGCAGCAGCTTCAGCAGGGCGTTGGCGAAGGCGTTGATACCGAACACGAAAGGCCGCAGGGCCCTGGTGAGGGCCACCAGGGGCGGGCCGAGCAGCAGGGCGGTGGGGACCGGGGCGGCCAGCGCGATGTTCTTCGGCACCATCTCGCCGATGAGCATGTGCAGATACGTCGCCACGGCGAGCGCGATCACGAAGGCGACCGGGTGGACGAGGGCGTGCGGCACGTGCGCGGTCTCGAACGCCGGCTCCAGCAGATGCGCGATCGCCGGTTCCGCGACCGCGCCGAGCACCAGCGAGGAGACGGTGATGCCGAGCTGGGCGGTGGCCATCATCGCGGAGAGGTGTTCGAGGGCCCACAGGGTCATCCGGGCCCGCTTGTTCCCGTCCTTCGCGCGCGGCTCGATCTGGCTGCGGCGCACGGAGATCAGGGCGAACTCGGCGCCGACGAAGAAGGCGTTGGTCAGCAGCGTCAGTGCGCCGATGGCGAGTTGCAGGGCGGTCATCGGGCGTCCTCGGCGATCTGGACCCGGCGGGCGGCGGCCGGTGCGGTGATACGGATGCGGTCGGCGCGGTGGTGTTCGACGTCGAGGACGTCCAACTGCCAGCCGTCCAGGTCGAGTACGTCCCCCTTGTCGGGGATGCGGCCCAGCCGGGTGGCGACGAGTCCGGCGGCCGTCTCGTAGGGGCCTTCCGGGGCGGTCAGTCCTATGCCGGCGAGTTCGTCGAGACGTACGCCGCCGTCCGCCTCCCACACGCTGCGTCCGTCCCGGGTCGACGGGGCCGGCAGCAGGTCGGGGACCTCGACGGGGTCATGCTCGTCGCGGACCTCGCCGACGACCTCCTCGACGATGTCCTCCATGGTGGCCACGCCCGCCGTCCCGCCGTACTCGTCGATGACGACGGCCATGGTGCGGGTGGTGCGCAGCCGCTCCAGGAGCCGGTCGGCGGTGAGGCTGTCGGGGACCAGCAGGGGCGCGGTGGCCAGTTCGGTGACCGGTGTGACCAACCGTTTCTCCGGCTCCAGGGCGAGGACGTCACGGATGTGCACGGAGCCGATGACCTCGTCGAGGCTGCGGCGGTAGACCGGGAAGCGGGAGAGCCCGGTGGCGTGGCTGAGGTTGGCCGCGTCGGCGGCCGTCGCCTGCGCGTCGAGGGCCTTGACGTCGACGCGCGGCGTCATCACGTTCTCGGCGGTCAGCTCGCCCAGGTGCAGGGTGCGGACGAAGAGTTCGGCGGAGTCCGGCTCCAGGGCGCCGTGGGCCGCCGAGTGCCGGGCCAGCGCGACGAGTTCCTCGGGGCTGCGGGCGGCTGCGAGTTCCTCGGCGGGCTCCAGGCCGAAGCGGCGTACGAACCGGTTCGCGGTGTCGTTCAGATGGCGGATGAACGGGCCGAAGGCAGCCGTGAAGCCGCGCTGCGGGCCGGCGACGACCTTCGCGACCGCCAGCGGCCGGGAGATCGCCCAGTTCTTCGGCACCAGCTCACCGATCACCATCAGCACGACGGTGGAGACGACCACGCCCAGCACGGTCGCCACCGACGGGGCGGCCCCGCCCAGGCCGGCGGAAGTCAGCGGGCCACGCAGCAGCGCGGCGAGCGACGGCTCGGCGAGCATGCCGATCACCAGGGAGGTGACGGTGATGCCGAGCTGGGCGCCGGAGAGCTGGAGGGTCAGCCGGCGTACGGCCTTCAGCGCACCCTCGGCACCGCGCTCACCGGCCTCGGCGGCGCGCTCCAGCTCACCTCGCTCCACGGTGGTCAGCGAGAACTCGGCCGCGACGAACAGAGCGCAGGCCAGGATGAGGAGGAGGGCCAGCAGGAGCAGCAGGACCTCGGTCACCGTGCCACCCCCGTTCCCTCGTGCGCGTGGGACGTGCGGGGCATGGCACGGCTGGTACTGGGAGGCTCACCCATCGCGGGCTCGTGTCTCCTTCTCGGTTCGGTTCTCGGTCGACTCGGTTCTCGGTCGGCACTTCCGCCCAATGGTAAAGGACGAGCAAAGCTAGCGGGTCAAGATCTTTCAGAGAGCACCCGATCCCTCTGAAATACCCCCTCTGGCAGCTTCTACAGCACTGTAGAAGCTATCGAAAGTCATGGAGCTCTCATGCCAGGTCGCCACGAACGAGGTGCTGCAGAACTTCGCCGCTGACGATCTGCGCCGGCGCTTCGAGGAGAACCTGAACAAGCTCGCCACCGACTTCGACTTCGACTTCGACTTCGACTTCGACTTCGGCAAGGTGAGCGTGATGCAGGAGATCGCCAAGGCGAGGAAGAAGCCCACGGAGGCACGAACGGTCGTCCAGATCGGCATCGTCATCGGCGGCGCCGACGGCGATTTCGACCAGGCCGAGCAGGCCGTGGTCCGCGAGGCGTGCTTCGCGCTCGATCTGCCGCCGCACGAGTTCGGCCTCTGAACGACCGCGGGCACGGACGGGCGGACGCGAGGGGAGCGGCGGGCGGACGGACGGGAGCAGGGCGGCGGACGGACGGGAGCAGGGCGGCGGGGGAACCCGAGCGGAGTCCGCCCCAGGCTTCCCGCCCCCGCCCCGCCCCCGCCGGCAGGTCAGCGGATGTCGTCGGGCTCGAGTCCCTTTCCGACGACCAGGGTGACGACGCCCGGTGCCGCGGCCGGGTCCTGCCGGGCGCGGGCGTCGGGCAGCCGTGCGGCCACCGCCTTGGCCTGCTTCTCCAGGCCCGCCGGGTAGGTGACCGTCGTGGTGTCGGTGTTCTGCGGGGCGTTGCCCGTGCCGGTCACGGTGAGGCCCGCTCTGCGCAGCTTCTCGGCGACGGTTCCGGCCAAGCCCGGAACCCCGGTGCCGTTGAGGACCTGGACGCGCACGGACGAGGCGTACAGGGGCTTCTTCGCGGCAGCGTCCAGTTCCTTCTTGTCGACCTCCTTGTCCCTGGCCAGGGAGGCGAACAGGTCGCTTGCGAGCGGGTACTGCCAGACGACGTTGGCGAGGTCGGCGGGCACGTCGGCCTGGCGCGGGTAGTTGGGCACGGTGAGGAAGGCGAGACGGTCGCTGGGGATGCCCTTGAGCTCCGACGCGAGCCCGTACAGCGGCTTGATGCCGGCCATCTCGGGGTCCGTGGTCAGGGAGCCGGTGGCGGACTTCAGGAAGCCGTACAGCGCCTTCGGGCTGGTCAGCTTGTCCTGTGCCTTCTCGGCCAGGGCGTCCATGAACTCCTGCTGGCGTCCGATGCGCCCGATGTCGGAGCCGTCGCCGACGCCGTAGCGGACTCGCACATAGCCGAGGGCCTTTTCGCCGCCGACGGTCTGGCAGCCGGGGTCCATCCGCAGTTTGGCCTTCTTGGAGCGAATGGCCTGCTCGGGGCAGACCTCGATGCCGCCCAGGGCGTCGACCATGCCCTTGAACCCCTGGAAGTCGACGGACATGAAATGGTCGATACGCAGGCCCGTGTTCGCCTCGACCGTCTTGATGGAGCAGGCCGCGGCCCCGGCGACCTCGCCGCTCGTGCCACCGATCGCGAACGCTTCGTTGATCTTGGCGCGGTGCGGGGCGGAGTCGCTGCCGTCGCCCCGGTCGCAGGCCGGTATCTCCACCCAGGAGTCACGCGGGAACGAGACGACCGCGGCCCACTTCCGGTTCGCGGGGACGTGCAGCACCATCAGCGTGTCCGACTGCATGGTGTCCATGTCCTTGCCGTACTCGGCGTTGGCGCCGTCGCGGCTGTCCGAGCCGACGACCAGGATGTTCTTCGAGCCGGGGCTGAGGTTCTCGGGGCGGTCCCCGCCGATCTTGTCGTCGACGTCGGCGGACTTGATGTTGTTGTCGAGGTCCTGGTAGACCCAGGCGCCCACGCCGGCGACGCCCAACACCACCACCGAGGTCACCCCCGCGCTCCACGCCACGATCCGACCCCGCCGGGTCAGCCGGGTCTTCCCCGCACCACCCGACGCCCGCCGCTTCCCCGAACCACTCATCCGCGCCCCCTCTGTAGACATAGGGCCGGACCTGCGCCCGGACGCCCCACCATGAACAGACCCCGATCTTCGCAACTTCCGTTGCCTCGACCGAACGGGTAGGCGAATTTTCTCGGGCGAAGGGAGTTCGAGCCGGAAGTTGAGGCCCCGTCAGAGCGGGGTGGCCGCGTGGGGGATGAGGATCATCGTCACCGTCGCGTTCGCCGAGGACATCGCCGACACGGCCGTGCCCACCGCCGCGCACCACACCGCCGGCCCGACCGTCGTGAACGGCGACGGCGGCGGCCGGCGGCGTACCGCTGGAGCGGGCCCGAGCAGCGCGGCCACCCGGCGTGGCACCGGCCCCGGCGCCGCGAAGGCGGCCGGCGCCGCGAACCCGGCCAAGGTCGGCACCTGGGCGCTCCGCCCGACCAGCGCCGCCTTGCCGATCGCGGACGCCACCGTGCGCCGGTCGCCGACGGCCCGCGCCGCCTCTTCGTCCGCCCAGCGTTCCGCGGTGTACGACACCGCCGTACGCAGCGGAAGCAGGAACGGGTTGGCGCGCGCGGCGAGTTGGACGGTGAGCAGGAACCGGTGGTGCCGCGCGGCCAGATGGGCCCGCTCATGGGCGAACAGCGCCCGGCGTTCGGCGGATTCGAGGTAGTCCAGCAGTCCCGTCGTCACCACCACACGGCCCCGCCGACGTCCGGGCAACGCATAGGCGTACGGTGCCTCGTCGGGCAGCACGGCCACCGCGGCTCCCGGCAGTCCGGCCGGCGCCCGGTGGGCCCGGCCGCGCACCCGGCCGTGCCGCCACAGCGTCCGGCCCCAGGCCACGACCACCGCGCACAGCGCCGGGATCGCCGCCTTGCCGACAACCTCGTCGTACGGCACCGCGGCCCGTACCTCGGGCTGCGACCAGCCGTCGGGCAGCGGGTTGCCCGGCAGTTGGGCGGTGCCGACCACCATCACCAGGCCCAGGCAGACCGTGCTGCAGACCGCCAGCACCGCGGCCACACCGGTGAGCAGCCGTGTCGCGGTACGGGGATGCAGGTGCTGCTCGGCCAGGCGCGCGATCGGCCACGCCATGAGCGGGAGGACGAGCGGCAGAAAGACGACGATCCCCATGCGGCGTCAGGCTTCCCCTTCGCCCCGGGACTCATCCAGCAGCGCGCGCAGCAGCCGCTCGTCCTCCGGCCCCAGACCCGTGACAAAGCTGGCCAGTACGGCCCCGCGGTCGCTCTCGGCGTCCAGCACCTTGCGCATCCGGTGCGCCGCGAGTCCCGCCGCGTCCGACGCCGGAGTCCACGCGAAGGAGCGGCCCGCCCGCTCGCGGGTCACCGCGCCCTTGGCCAGCAGCCGGGTCAGGATCGTGATCACCGTCGTATAGGCGAGGTCCCCGCCGAGCCGCTCCTGTACCCAGCCGGCCGTGGCCGGTCCGTCCGCCTTGCGCAGCGCCGACAGGACCAGCATCTCCAGCTCGCCCTGCTGCCGGCGCCGGGGGCGCTGCCGGTGATCGTTCATGCCCTGTCTCTCCCTTCCGCTGACCTGCGCGTCCTGCGCGACACATCCACCGAATCCATCGACCGAATCCATCGACCGCGTCCATCGACCGAATGCACCGGCTGATACACCGCCGATACATCGGGCGCTCATCGTAAGGAAAGCAGTAATGCCTAGAGCGACCCGCTGCTCGCCCGTGCGATGCTGCTGTACCTGCGGCTACCGCCGATCGGCACACCACAAGGACAGGACCACATGTTCGGACTGAGCGAGATCGCGATCATCCTCCTCGTCGTCATAGCCGTGCTCTGCATCAAGAAGCTCCCCGAACTGACGCGTTCCGCGGGCAAGTCCGCACGCATCCTCAAGGCCGAGTCACGGGCCGTGCGGGACCAGGCCGACCCGGCGGCGGCTCAGGTGATCCAGGGCGAGGCCGTCACCCGGACCGATTCCGGAACGCAGGGCACACAAGTCCACCCGGGGAATGCGGGCTAAGGCGACCGGAGAGCGGCGGCACGCCCCATGCGGGCGAGCGCCTCGGTGAGGACGGCCTGGGAGGTGGCGAAGTTCAGGCGCACATGCCCGGCCCCTCCCGTTCCGAAGATGTGGCCGGCGGACAGGGCGACCCGAGCCCGCTCCAGGAACAGCCGGGCGGGGCCGGCCAGGTCGGTGACCACCGCGAGGTCCTCGGTGTCCTCCTCCGGCGCGAGGCCGAGGGACCGGCAGTCGAGCCAGGCCAGATAGGTGCCCTCCGGCCTGGTGTACCCGATGTCGGGCAGGTGCTCGGCGATGAGCCGGTCCAACAGGGCCCGGTTGGCGTCCAGCCCCGTCAGCAGCGCGTCGAGCCACGCGTCGCCGTGCCGGAAGGCGGCCGTGTGGGCGATGAGGCCGAGATGACTGGCCCCGTGATAGACCTCCTCGGGCATCCGGCGCAGATCGGCGGACGCCTCGGTCCCCGCGACGGCCAGTGCCGCCTTGATTCCGGCGAGGTTCCAGCCCTTGGTGGCCGACATCAGCGAGAAGGCGTTCTCAGCCCCGGGCACGCTCAGGTAGGGCGTGAACTCGGCGCCCGGCAGCACGAGCGGGGCATGGATCTCATCGGCGACGACCCGGACTCCGTACCGCCGTGCCAGCGCCGCCACCGTGGCGAGCTCCTCGGCGGTGTGCACCACGCCGGTGGGGTTGTGCGGGTTGTTGAGGAGATAGGCGATCTTTCCCCCGCCGCTCCGCTCCCGGATACTCCGGAACGTCTCCTCGAGAATGTCCGGGTCGATCCGCAGGTCCTCGCCGAGGGGCGCTTCGACGATCCGACGGTCGTCATGGGTGACGAAGGCGTAGAACGGTGCGTAGACCGGGGAGTTGACGACCACCGGGTCACCGGGGTCGGTGATCAGCCGCAGCACCTGCACGGCGCCCATCATCACGTCCGGGACGACGGCGACGCGGTCGAGCGCCACCCCGTCCCACTTCCAGCGCCGCGAGGCGAAGCCGGCCAGCGACTCGGCGAACGCGCTTCCGGCGGGGTATCCGGTGTCGCCGGCCGCTATGGCTTCGTGCAGGGCGTCGGCGACCTCCGGTGCCAGCGTGACGTCCATCTCCGCCACCCACAGCGGCAGGACGTCCGCCGGGTACGTGCGCCACTTCATGCTTCCGCGTCGGCGGAGCTGCTCGAGGGAGAGCACCTCGAGAGGATTCGCACAGGCACCGGAGTCGGCGTCGGCACCTACGGATATGGAGTCACGTCCACCCAAGGCAGTCACCCTACGCATTGGACCGCCATCCCGATCTCGACGCAAGCGTGCCCCGGGACGGCAGGCGCCGACGGTCGACTCCTGCCACGCCCGTAATGATCCGCTCACATCGAGATACATGTCCGATGAACGGACTTCCGCATCCGCATAACGGTCCGATCTCGCCACCTGGCGCTTTGATTGAGACAGCCAGATATGTGATCCAGGTCACTAAAGATCTCGTAAAGGTCGTGGTAGAACTGCGCAAATCCGCAGGTGGCACGACCCCTCGCTGCCACGCGGAGTGTCGGCGCATGCGCCGACACAGGCCAGGGCCGTGACAGTCCGAGTCCGCGGACTTGTCATCCCAGGTCGCCGATCGGACAACGGCGTTCGCTGAAAGAACCGCACTTCTCCGGCGCAGGTTTCTGCGCCGGTCCCGCGCCATCGAGGTAGCCATAGTGTCACTCGACTCCATCACCACGTCCGTCGACGAAGCAGTCAGCGGATTCTTCGAGCCCATAGCCGAACGGCTCGGGGAAATCGTCTTCTACACGGTCCCCGTAGGTGGGACCGACCTTCCCTTGATCGTCGCCTGGCTCGTGGTCGCGGGTCTCGTCTTCACCGGCTGGTTCGGGTTCGTCCAGTTCCGCAAGTTCAGACTCGCCGTCGACGTGGTGCGCGGGAAGTACGACGAGAAGGGGTCGACCGGCGAGGTCAACCACTTCCAGGCCCTCACCGCGGCCGTCTCCGGCACCGTCGGCCTCGGCAACATCGCCGGTGTGGCCGTCGCCGTCTCCATCGGCGGCGCCGGTGCCACGTTCTGGATGATCCTGTGCGGCCTGCTCGGCATGGCCACCAAGTTCGTCGAGGTCACCCTCGGCGTGAAGTACCGCGAGGTGCACGCCGACGGCACCGTCTCCGGCGGCCCGATGCACTACCTGCCCAAGGGCCTCAAGGAGCGCTTCGGCAGCGGCGGCGCCAAGTTCGGCAAGGTGCTCGCCGTCCTCGCCTCGATCATGATCCTCTTCTTCGGTCTGTTCGGCGGCAACCTGTTCCAGACCAACCAGAGCTATGCGCAGATCTCCTCGACCTTCGGTGGCGAGGACGGCTTCCTGGCCTCCTCCGCCGGTGCCGTCCTCTTCGGCCTGGTCGTCTCCGCGCTGGTCGGTCTGGTGCTGCTCGGCGGCATCCGCTCCATCGCCTCGGTCACCAGCCGGCTGGTGCCCGCGATGGCCGGCATCTACATCGTGGCCTGCCTGATCGTCATCCTGAGCAACGTCACCGCCGTGCCGGACGCCCTCCAGGAAATCCTGCATCGCGCCTTCGAGCCCGCCGGCGTCGCGGGCGGTGTGATCGGTGCCCTGATCGTCGGCTTCCAGCGGGCCGCCTTCTCCAACGAGGCCGGTCTCGGCTCCGCCCCGATCGCCCACTCCGCGGTCAAGACCAACCACCCCGCGAGCGAGGGTCTGGTCGCCCTGCTGGAGCCGTTCATCGACACGGTCGTCATCTGCACCATGACCGCGCTGACCATCGTCATCGCCAACCCGGCCAGCTGGGGCGAGGCCCGCGAGGGCGAGAGCATCGGCGGCGTCACCATCACCTCCGACGCCTTCGAGACCGTGCTGCCCTGGTTCCCGGCCGTGCTCACGATCGCGGTGCTGCTGTTCGCCTTCTCCACGATCCTGACCTGGGGCTACTACGGCCTCAAGGCCTGGTCGTACCTGTTCGGCAAGAGCAAGACCAGCGAGACCGTCTTCAAGGTCATCTGGAGCCTGTTCGTCGTCGTGGGCGCGCTGATGTCCCTCGACTCGCTGATCAGCCTCGCCGACTCGGCGCTGTTCCTGCTGTCGATCTTCAACATCATCGGCCTGTATCTCCTCGCCCCGGTCGTCAAGCGCGAGCTCGCCTCCTTCCTGGAGTTCGTCCGCGCCCGCAAGGCCGGCGAGATCGCCGACGGCGACGATGACCAGGAGTCGGTGAAGACCACCGTCTGACCGCCCCGCGGCCCGGCTCCTGAGCGGGCCCGTGCTCACCTCGCGCCTTGGTGAACACGGGCCCGCTCGTCGTGCCTTTCCTTGCATTTCCGCAGGTGAAACAGCACCTGGCGAAACGGAATGACGCCGGTTAGGGTGTTAAGAACGCGTCAGCATGCAGCCCGCTGGGCCTCGTGACCGACGCGCGGTGTGCCGGGAAGTCTGGTCGGCGTCAGGGGCTCGTATGCCCGCAAGACGATCCCCGGAGGACTCCTTCATGGCTGCCGCGCCGCGCGAACGCTCCCCTTTCCTCGGCCTTCTGCCGCTGCCCGAGCGCACGGCCATCGCCCAGGCCCTGAGAACGGAGACCGTCGGCGGGCTGGTCCTGCTGGGGGCGGCCGTGGTGGCGCTGGTGTGGGCGAACACACCCTGGTCCGAAACCTACGAGCGCATACGCGACTTCCACTTCGGGATACCGCAACTGGGCCTGGACCTCTCCCTCGGCCACTGGACCGCCGACGGCCTGCTCACCCTCTTCTTCCTCGTGGCCGGCATCGAGCTCAAGCGCGAACTGGTCGTCGGCGAGCTCCGCACCCCCGCAACCGCCGCCCTGCCGGTCATCGCCGCCATCTCGGGCATGATCGTGCCCGCTGCGTTCTACGCGATCACCGCGTCCGCGGGAGGCGGCAGCCTCGACGGCTGGGCGGTGCCCATGGCCACCGACATCGCCTTCGCGCTGGCCGTACTGGCGGTCCTGAGCACACACCTGCCCGCCGCACTGCGCGCCTTCCTGCTCACCCTCGCCGTCGTCGACGACCTCGGCGGCATCCTCGTCATCGCCGTCTTCTTCACCAGCGACCTCAACCTCGCAGCCCTCGGCGGAGCGTTCGCGGGCTTGGTCGTCTTCTACCTGCTCCAGCGCTTCCGCGTCCGCGGATGGTGGTGGTACGCCCCGCTCGGGCTCACGATCTGGGCGCTGATGTACAACGGCGGTGTCCACGCCACCGTCGCCGGCGTGGCCATGGGCCTCATCCTGCGCACCACCCGCGACAAGGACGAGGACCGCTCACCCGGCGAACGCACCTCGCACCTCCTCCACCCCGTCTCCGCAGGACTCGCGGTCCCCCTCTTCGCGCTCTTCGCCGCCGGGGTCAGCGTCTCGGCCGCGTCACTGAGCGAGGTGTTCACCAGGCCCGAACCGCTCGGCGTGGTCCTCGGGTTGGTCCTCGGCAAGACCGTCGGCATCTTCGCCGGGACCTACCTGGCCGCCCGCTTCACCCGGGCCCGCCTCAACCCGGACCTGGCCTGGGCCGACGTCTTCGCCCTCTCGGCGCTCGCCGGAATCGGCTTCACCGTCGCGCTGCTGATCGGCGAACTCGCCTTCCCCGACCCGGCAGCCGCCGGCCCCGTGAAGGCCGCGGTCCTCATCGCTTCCCTGACCGCGGCCGTGCTGGCAGCCTTGCTCCTCAAGCGCCGCAACGGCGTCTACCGGCGCCTGTACGAGGATGAGAACCGCGACGACGACCACGACGGCATCCCCGACATCTACCAGGTCGACGCCGCTGTCGAACGCTGACGAAGCGCTGACGAGACGCTGACGAGAGGAGAGGCGGAGCATGGAACCCTCACTCGCCACAGCGCTGATCATCGCTGTGATCCTGGTCGTCAAGACGGCGGTGCTGGAGCTGCGGGAGCCCGGCAGGGCGCGACGGGAGTGGGCCTTCGTCAGGGACAGGGCCGCCTGGGCCGGCGGTTGCCTGACCGCGCTTGTCGTGGGCGCCCTGGGCTGGACGTACGGAGGGTACGGGGCGGTGGCCTGGGCGCTGCTCGCCGGTCTGCTGGTCGCCCACGTGATGGGGCGGCGCTCCGCGCGCTGAGGGGTGCGGCGACGACGCGCCCGGACTCCTCGACCGGCCCGTCAGTGGCCGTCTTGCGCCTGCCGCCCCGCCGCATGGCGGGCCCGGGAGTTCGCCAACAGGTGGCGTGGGTCGGCGGCCCGGTCGATCGCCGTCTCGATCGCGGCGATCCGGTCGGCGAGCAGGCCGAGCGCGGCGACCGCCCGGGACAGGGGCGCGTCCTCGGGACCACCGAGGGCCTGGGAGCGGACGTAGGCCGACTTCACCTCCGCCCACCTCGAAGCCTGTTTCGCCGTCAGCGTGCCGCGCAGTTCGGCCAGCTTCAGCAGGTTTGCCTCGGCGCCGGTCGTGAGGGTCTGTGCCTCGGCCGTGTAGTGGTCGTCGATCAGCGCGGCGAGTTCGGTGTCGTTCATGACGGGCTGGACGCGCTGGGCGATCTTGTTCAAGTTGCGGTAGGAGCCCTGTAGTTGGAAGGGCGGTTCGGTGCGGGTCGCGTCCGACCGGGCAGCCGAGGCGATGTAGGCCGCGTTCACCGCCAGGACCGTCCGCCGGGCGGTGAGCAGGTGCCGCAGTACGGCCAGGATCCGGTCCAGCTCGGCGGGGGCGTACGGGTGGGTCAGACGGTCGGCGCGGGACGCCCCGTCGCCCTCGGCCAGGCGGATGAGGAGCTCCAGGTCGGCGCGGTCACGGCCGGCCAGCGGGGCGAGCACCGGGTTCGAGGTCAGGGCGTTCTCGATGAAGCTGAGCGCGAAGGAGTCCGCCTTGCCCGTCAGGACGTCGCCGAGGTTCCAGACGTCGGCCCGGTTGGCGAGCATGTCCGGCACGCGGAAGCGGCTGCCGGACTCGGTGTAGGGGTTGCCCGCCATGCATACGGCGAACCGCTTGCCGCGCAGGTCGTACGTGCGCGGCTCGCCGTCCCGCACGCCCTCGATCCGGCGGGTGGCGTCGCACAGCGGGATGAACTTCTGCAACAGCTCCGGGGACGTGTGCTGGATGTCGTCGAGGTACAGGAGGGTGTTGTTGCCCGCCTCCAGCGCGAAGTTGATCTTCTCGACCTCTTGGCGGGCGGTGGCGTTCGGTGCCTCTGCCGGGTCGAGCGAGGTGACGGCGTGGCCGAGTGCCGGACCGTTGACCTTCACCAGGATCAGGCCGAGCCGTTCGGCGACGTACTCCATGAGGGTCGTCTTGCCGTAGCCGGGCGGGGAGATCAGCAGGAGCAGTCCGCCGGTGTCGGTGCGCCGGGACTCGCCCGTGGTGCCGAGCTGCTTGGCGAGGCTGTCGCCGATGAGCGGGAGGTAGACCTCGTCGATGAGCTTGCTCCGCACGAACGCGGACATCACCCGCGGCCGGTACTCGTCGAGACGGATCCGTGTGCGCTCGGCGGTGACCAGGGCCGTCCGATGGCGCTGGTAAGCGCGGTGGGCCGGGGCCTCGTGCAGACGGAAGTGCCGTGTACGGGCCAGGAGTTCGTCGACGCGCACGGTGAGCGCGCGGTCGGTGATGCGCGGGTGCGTGCCCAGCAGCCCCCCGACCGTCTCGGTCAGTGCCGCGTCGGACTCGTACCGGACCAGATCCGGGCAGAGCTCTGCCGCCACCGCCTCCGCCAGGTCGCCCGGCATGATGTCCAGGCCGGTGGAGGAGGCGTACGAGGACAGCCATGCCTCCACGAGCTGCTCGCGGGCGGCGAGGTCGTCGAGGGCGGTGAGGTCGTCGTCGTAGGCGGACGAGCCCACGGTGTGGCGGAACTTGTCGAGCATCGTGCGGGTGCCGGCGCTGATGACGAAGCCGTCCGGTCCGGTGGTCAGCTCCTCGAACAGGTAGGCGGCGGCACTGTCCGCGTGCTCGCCTCCGATCGCCTCCGCCAGTTCCGCCCGCAGGTCGGCGATGGCGGGCGCGAGGCCGAACGTGTCCCTCGCCCGCGCCAGCGACACCGCGCGCCGCGTCCAGCCGTCGCGGGCCTCGGGTGTCGTCCCGTGCGTCCAGAACAGCTGGGCAGCGGCACGGGCGAGGGGCTTGTGGCGGAGCAGTCCCGCCACGTCGTGCAGGCGCAGGAGCGCGGTGAGGATCGCCGTCGCGTCGTGGTCGTGGACCCCGCGCTCGTAGCCCTCGTCGTACGCCGCCTCCGCCGCCTGTCGTACGAGGACCGGCAGGTCGGCCTCCGTCAGGGTCTCGGGGCCGTGTTCGTCCAGCAGGCGGGCGGCGAGGTGCTCGGCGCGGTAGACCTCGGGCGACTCCGAGGGCAGGGGGCGGTCCCAGTACGGGCGGGTGGCGGTGAAGGCGGGGTCGGTGACCGGGGAGCGGTAGTCGGTGCCGGTCACCGCGAAGGCCAGGCCGTCGCCGTGCGGGACCAGGGTGAGATCGAGGGGCTGGGTGTTCACGGCGAAGCGGTGGCGGCCCAGGCGGAGGGCGCGGCCGTCGTCGGAGTACAGGTCGGTGCGGTCGCGCAGGGCGCGCAGTGCCTCCTGCCGGGCGGCTTTGAGGTGGCCGTCCAGTTCCTCGGCCCGCACCTGGTCGCCGAGTTCGCGCAGTTCGCCCGCGATGCGACGGACCTTGGCGGGCATCGGGTCGGAGGAGAAGTAGGTGGCGATCGCGTCCGTGTCCGTCAGGGCGGCGGCCCGGCGGGCCAGGCTGGCGAGGACGCGGGACGCGGAGTCGGCCAGGCGCTCGGTGTGCCGGGCGCGGGCGTCGACCAGGGTCTGCTTGCGGGCGGAGAACGCCTCGTGGACCTCGTCGCGCTTGCCGGCGAGGACATCCAGGAAGTCGTCGAACTCGGCGAACCGGGATTCGAGACTCTCCACCTGGATCAGGAGGCGGGCGAGCTGCTCGTCGCAGACGTCCGGACTGTCGGCCACCGCGAGAGCACCGGCGACGGCCTGTCCCAACAGGCCGAGCTCGGCGGCGAACCCGGCTCGGCTCTCCTGGTCGAGAAGGGCACGGCGGCGGGCTTCGAGGACGGCACGGGCCCGGTTGACCGCGCCGAGGACCTCGGCAATGCGCTCCAGCACGGCCGTACGGACCGTGGCGTCACCGATGTCGAGCCCGGCGACGACCTCGGTCACCGCGTGCATTGCGTCGGCCAGTTCGTCCAGGCGGAACACGATGGGCCCGGCCTCGGCGACCGTGGCGACGGCTTCGGTGTCCGCGATGAGCCGCTCGATGTCCGTGTGGTGGTCGGCGAAGGCGTCCTCGCGTGCCAGGTGGACGACGGCCCGCTGACCGAATGCGGCCAGATCGGCCTCGGTGTCGGAGGCGAGCGTGTCGATGCGGTCGGTGTCGGCGTACCGCGTCTCCTTGAGGGTCAGCAGGTGCCCCTGCGCCCGGCGGAGCTCGGTCAGCCCGGTCACCCACGCGGCGGCCGAGCGCGGCGCCTCACCGCGCAGCCGTCGTACGACCACGGCGATCCGTTCGGCGGCTTCGGCGAGCGCCTCGGCGGCCTGCCGGGTCAGGACCTGGACGGTCTCGAACTCGGCCAGGACCTGTTGCGCCGTGGCACGCACCTGTGCCAACGGGGTGTGGAGATCTCCGAGTTCGGGGTCGGTCAGCCAGTGATGGGTGTCCGCCACCCGGACGCAGGCGGCCACCAGGGCCTCGTACACCTCGGTCGTGGGGTTGGTCTCGGCGACGGCACCGGTGATGGACAGACAGTCGGAGATGCCGCGTACCAGGTCGGCGTTGCCGACGCGGGCCAGTGGGCCGGTGCCGATCGGCTGGGCGGCGGCGTGGGTGTCCGAGACGTACGGGGAGTTCCACAGCTGTGCGGGGTGGACCCGCTGTGGTTCGTCACCGTCGGCGCGCAGGACCACGAGAGCGCCGTCGTCGAGGAGCGCCCAGCCATGGCAGGACAGCGGGGCGGACATCTCCTTGCGGATCGTGTTGTACGACAGGAGCAGGCTGCGGCCCTCGGCGCGCGCGTGGAAGGCGTAGAGCACGTCCTCGCCGTTCGGGGAGCGGATCTCCCGCTCGAACTCCAGCTCCGCCGTGTCGAGGTCGTACGTCTTGTGAGTGCCGGAGGCCAGGCAGTAGCCGCCGGGGAAGACGATGCCCTGGTCGTCCGGCAGGCGGCGGCAGGCTCTGCCCATGTCGTCGAGGCGGACGACGGCCTTGGTGAGCGTGTTGAACACCAGGTGGCGGTCGGTGTCCTCCCGGTAGGGGCGGACGCGCAACAGGATCAGGGCGCCCACGCGCGCGTGGGCGATGTCCGCGTCCGCGAGGGACTGGAGGGGCTCGTCGACCGGCTCGGAATGGATGCCCTCCCCGGTCTCGGTGTCGCCGTCGACCTTGACGGTGAGGGTGCCGCCGACCGTGGAGACGAACACCTCGCCGCCGACGGATACATGGGGATGGCGGCCGAGGACGTGGTCGTCGCGGGTGGCCGGCGTCCACTCGATGTCGTGGGCGGGAGGCAGGACGTGGTCGCGGTCACCGCGTGCGTCCAGGAAGACCGCCCGACCGTCACCGGACAGGGACCAGCGCAGGACGCGGATGTCGGCCGTCCTCTCGCCGGTCTGGAAGACGGCGAGCAGCTTGTCGTCCACCAGGCGCAGCCGCAGGAGGCGGGCCTGGCGGTAGTAGCGGTGCAGGGCCGCGAACTCCCGGACGAAGGCGGGGTCGTCGAGCAGGCCGGGCACGGCGTCGTCCGGCAGCCGCCCGAAGGTGCGGTCGTGCAGGGCCAGGACATCGCCGACGCTGGTCTCATCCGCGCGGCCCGGGACGGCGTTGTAGCCGAAGAGCAGCGCGTCCCCCACGGCGACGATGTCCCGGGGCAGCACGGCGTCATCGGTGCGCAGCCGCTCCGTGCGGGCGAGCTCCAGTCGCATCGAGCCGAACTCCTCGCCCCGGCGGGCGTCGAGCTCCTCGGTGCGCCGAGCGAGCTCGGCGGCCTGCGCGGTGAGGCGGTCGCGCAGCACCTCGTAGGCGCCCGCGTCCAGTGGCTCGTACGTGCCGGTGTCCAGGCCGGTCGTCATGGGTTCCCTCTCAGGAAGTCGAAAGAGCACACGGTCCGGAGCCGCCGTCCCCTGTGCGGCGGCTCCGGACCGGGGGCGGGCGGGTCAGGCGTGGGCGGCCCTGCCATTGAGGGCGGTGAGCGGCTTGTCAGCCAGGCCCAGTTCGCCGGCCCTGTCGAGCAGCTGCTGGAGCTGCCCGGAGTCGGCTCCGCCGGTCCGCATCAGCTTCATCAGCAGCGCGGAGACGGTCAGGTTCTGCACGTCGGCCGTGGAGGCCGAGCCGAGGATGCGGCCCAGGTCGTCGGTGAAGCTGGAGGTGCCGTCCAGCCAGGGCCCGGCCAGTGCCCGCGCGGTCTCGGAGTGCTGGACGAAGCCGTCGACGCCCTTGCCGAGCGCGATCGATCCGACCAGCCGGTCGAAGAAGACCGACTCGCCGCCGACGATGTCGATGTCGGCGTTCTCCAGCCCGGTGGCCAGGACCGTGGCCTGTGCCTCGGCGACCTGACGCTGCACCTCCAGGCCCGCCAGCCGGATGTCCTTCTCGGCCTCCAGGCGCAGCCGGTACTCCTCGTGGCCACGGGAGGCGTCGTCGAGCGCGGCCATCGCCGCCGCCTTCTCGGTCAGCCCGGCCGCCTCCGCCTTCAGCTTCTCGCCGACGCCCTCGGCCTCGGCGAGGGCCTTCGCCCTGGCGCCCTCCGCCTCGGCCCTCATCCGGGCCTGCGTCGCCTCGGCCTCCGCGCGGCCGGCCTTCTCGATGACCTCGGCCTCCTTGTCGCGGACCTGGACCGCCGCGAGCCCCTCCGCGGCGGCCTCGGCCTGGACGCCCTCGGCGAGGCGGAGCTTGGCGCGGGCGTCGAGGTCGGCCGTCTTCAACCGGGCCTCGGCGAGGGTCAGTTCCTCGGACGCACGGTGCGTGGCGGCCTGCTCGGCGGCCTCGGCGGCCTTGATGTCCTTGACCAGCTTCTCCTGTGCCTCGGCCTCGGCCGCGATGATCACGGCCTGCCGCTGGCGCTCCGCCTCCTCCACGGCGCGCAGCTTCTTGATGGACTCCTCCTGCTCGGCGACCGTACGGTCCACCGCGACCCGCTCCCGGACGACCTCGGCGATGTCCCGCTTCTCCGCCTCGACCTCCTTCTCGGCGGCGATCCGGGTCAGCTGTGTCTCCCGCTCTCGCGCGATGACTTCGAGGAGGCGGTCCTTCTCGATGCGCTCGTTCTCCACGGCGATGACCCGCTCACGGTTCTTCGCGGCGACGGCGACCTCACGGGCCTGGTTCTCGCGCTGCACGCCGAGCTTCTCCTCGGTGGCCAGGAACGCGGCCTGCGCGCGCAGCCGTTCCTCCTCCACCACCCGTGCCGTCTCGGCCTCCTCGCGGGCTCGTACGGTCGCGATCTCCCGCTTCTGCTTGGTCTCCGCGTCGACCTGCCGACGCTCCAGCTCCAGGATGGCCTCGCGGGCGTCGACGTTCTGCCGGGTGATCTCCTTCTCCTCGGTGCGCTGCGCCTCGTTGGTGCGCACATGCTCCAGGGCAGTCAGTTCGGTGATCTTGCGGATGCCCTGGGCGTCGAGGACGTTGGCGGGGTCGAGCTGGGTCAGCGGCGTCTGCTCCAGGTAGTCGATCGCCGCGTCCTCGAGGTGGTAGCCGTTCAGGTCGACGCCGATGACCTCGATGATCCGGTACCGCAGCTCGTCGCGCTTGGTGTAGAGGTCGGTGAAGTCCAGCTGCTTGCCTACGGTCTTCAGCGCCTCGGAGAACTTCGCGTGGAACAGCTCCTGCAGCGTGTCCCGGTCACTGGCCCGAGCCGTCCCGACCGCCTGCGCGACCTTGATGACGTCCTCGACCGTCTTGTTGACCTTGACGAAGAACGTGATCCGGATGTCGGCGCGGATGTTGTCCCGGCAGATCAGGCCGTCCTTGCCGGTCCGCGTGATCTCGATGGCCTTCACCGAGATGTCCATCACCTCGGCCTTGTGCAGCACCGGCAACACGACCTGCCCGGTGAAGGTCACATCGACCCTGCGCAGCTTGGAGACGATCAGCGCCTTGCCCTGCTCCACCTTGCGGAACAGCTGGGAGACGACGAGGACGGCGAGCGCGGCGACGACGACGATCACGCCGACGCCCAGGGTGATGGCATTCATGGCATACGTCCTTGAGGCGTAAGGAGCAAAGAGAGGCAAGGGAGTTGGAGCGTGGGGAGGCGAGGCTGGGCAGGGCCCCGGCCCGGTGACGCCGTGCGTCAGGCGGCGTGGTCCATGCGGCGCCGGTTCTCCCGGTCCTCTGTCCGGCCGAGCCCGGACAGACCGGGTTCATCGGGGAAGAGACGGTGCAGGGGCCGCACGACCAGGCGAGTCATCCGCCATGCGGCGAGCAGTGCAAGAACCGGTACGGCCATGCGCAGCAGTCCGGTGGCGGGTCCCGGCGACGTGAACACGACCAGGAGGAGACTCCCGCCCACGCTCAGGGACCAGGCGAGCGCTGTCAGGGAGGAGAGGGCGATCGTCACCGGTACACCGCCCATGCCCCACGCGCGAAGATCCAGATCCGCGTCGAAGCTGTGGGTATCGGCGCGGCGCGCGGCGACCAGGACCCAGAAGCACAGCAGCACGACGAGGGCGGCAGTCAGCAGGATCGTAGGCAGGCCGGTTGCGACCGCCAGCAGCATCCGCACGACGTCGTCCCCCTTCCGCCCGCAGTGCCCGTCGACCGTGTCCGGTGGCGTATCGCGTACTCGGGCTCCGGTGCCGGACACCTGCCGGTGTCCGGCACCGGAATCCCCCGCAGTGCCCCCGCAACGCCATGGTGCACGGCCGGTGCATGCCGGCGCATTGCCGGATTCCGGCAGCGTTCACTAGGGTCTGCATGCCGGTGAGCCGCTAAGAAACCGTCATCGGCGCATCAAGAAGGCGGGGGTGACATGACGGAACGGGAAATTCCGGAGCAGTATCTGGAGGGGTACGCCCAGATCCTGACCGAGGTCTCGGCGACGGGCCGGCGCCTCACTCGGGACGAACTCACCTCCCGCCGGGCGCTCGGGGAACAGGCCGCGGATGCCGGCCACGGACTGCGCGCCCTCGTCAGCGCCCACCTGAGCGCCGCCCGCGCCGCATGGCCGACCGGCCCCGGCACGGCGGACAGCGCCCTGGCGGCCACACAGCAGGTCATCGACGCCTTCGCCGAGGGCTACGAACGCGCCCAGCGCCAAGCCGTACGCCAAGAGGAGGCCACCCGCAGGGAGTTCATCGACGACCTTCTCTACGGCCGTAGCGACCTGGGGCGCCTCGCCGAACGCGCCGAGCGCTTCGGCCTGCGCCTCTCGCACGCCCACGCCGTGGCCGTCGCCCGAGGGCCCGCCCCCTACGACGAAGGTGACATGGTCCCACGGCAGGTGGAACGCGCCCTGATCTCCCGTTTCGGCGATCGCAGCACTCTGCTCACCACCAAGGACGGCCGCCTGCTGTGCATCGCCCCCGGCCACCAGGACGAGGTCCTCGCGTACTTCGCCAAGCAGGCCCACGCGGCCACGGAAGGCGGCCAGGTCGCCATCGGCCGCGCGCAGCCCGGACCCGGCGGAGTCGTCCAGTCGTACGAAGAAGCGCTCAACGCCCTGGAGCTGGCCGAGCGCCTGGAGTTGGAGGAGCCCGTCCTTCACGCCGCCGATCTGCTCGTCTACCCCGTCCTGACCCGCGACCGGCAAGCCATGGCGGATCTCGTGATGAGCAGCCTCGGCCCGCTCACCACCGCTCGCGGTGGCGCCGGCCTCCTCCTCGACACCCTCACCGCCTATTTCGACTCGGGCTGCGTCGCCGCCGAGGCCGCCCGCCGGCTCTCGCTCAGTGTGCGAGCCCTGACCTACCGGCTGGAGCGCATCCACAAACTCACGGGCGCGGACCCTTCGGATCCGGCCCACCGTTACATGCTCCAGACCGCGGTGATCGGCGCCCGGCTGCTGGACTGGCCGGCCAAGGAACTCTGACGCCGCGGCGGTGCGCGCCTGCGCCAGGCCCGAGGTGTACGAGAACGCGGCAGCAGCGGGCACATCGCGGGCGCGCCTTGCCCGCCTCCCCAGCCCTACTCGCGCGCTGCTCCTCAACCGTCTGCTGCTCACCGGGTGGTGACGCGGGTCGGGAGCGAGGAAGGTGGAGCCATGACGATCGACGTGACGGCCGAGCGGGTCGTCCCGCTGCCGCGCGAGCAGGTGGCCGCCTACGCCATGGACTGGCGGCACGACGCCGAGTGGACCCAGGGGATCCGCACGGCCGAGCTGACCCGGGAAGCGGACGGCGGGGGCTTCGGCGTCGGGGCCGAGGTCACACGGACGGCGCACTTCCTGAGCCGCCGTATCGACTATGTGCTGCGGGTCGCCGCGTACGACCCGCCCGGGCTGCTGGACATGGTCTCGGTGGCGGGCCCGATGCCGATGCACGTCACGTACAGCTTCGAGCCCCACCCTGACGGCACCCTCGCCCGGATCCGTGTCCGAGGCGGAGAGGGCGGCTTCTACCGGCTCGCCGCCCCGCTGCTCGCACGCCAGGTGCGGGGCAACCTCGTCAAGGACCTGCGCGACCTCCGAGCACGGCTCGTGGAACAGGGGTGAGACGACGGTGACTTACGACGAACGACTCGCCGAGCGGATCCGGGAACGGATGGGCACGGACCCAGAGATCAGCGAGAAACGCATGTTCGGCGGCCTGGCCTTCCTGTACCGCGGCAACATGGCCGTGGGCGTCACCGGCGACGACCTCATGGTCAGAGTCGGCCCCGAGGCGACGGACGAAGCGCTGGCACGGCCCGGAACACGGATCTTCGACATGACCGGTCGCCCGATGCGCGGCTGGATCGTGGTGGCCGGCACCGCGATCACGAAGGACGAGGCGCTCGGCGCCTGGATCGACGAGGGACGCTCCTTCGCGGCGGAGCTGCCGCCCAAGTGACGCGGGGACGGCCATGGACGGCATGCCTGTCCATGGCCGACGGACATGCCGTGGGTCAGGACCCCTTTGCCGCCGGTTCGAGGATCGCCACGCACTCCACATGATGAGTCATCGGAAAGGTGTCGGCCTAGCCGCAGACGTCAAGGCAGCAGGTCAGAGATGGTTTCGAAGCTTAGTCGGGCCGCCG
This sequence comes from Streptomyces sp. M41, assembly GCF_043673425.1. Taxonomy (NCBI): domain Bacteria; kingdom Bacillati; phylum Actinomycetota; class Actinomycetes; order Kitasatosporales; family Streptomycetaceae; genus Streptomyces; species Streptomyces sp. M41. The sequence continues at coordinate 314,935 of NZ_JBIMKE010000002.1, forward strand.
GACACACGGAGCGTCAAATGAGCGTCACGGCCCCTACTTCGGTTCGGCACCGGAACACTGGCGCGTCACGCCTCCCAGTAGTACGCAGCGCCTCCACCGGTAGAAGCGGAGCCTCACGTCGGTGGAGCCGCATCGGTACGCCCAGTGCGTGCAGGAGGTCCGCCGCCAAAGGGGCAGTGTGATCGGAACTTGCTGACGAGGCTTGCCGCGCTACTCCGTCGGAGATGGAAACGGGAAACAGCTTCGATCGCCTTGTCCGTCCGGGAGTTGGTGCCGCACGCTTCCGTGCAGTACCGCCTCAGCCCGGACGACCGGGTTTGGGAGGTTCACGTGCCACATCCGTCCACCCCGTTCGGCGAAGAACTGAGGAAGCGGCGTCTGGAGACCGGTCTGAGCCTTACGGATCTGTCCGGTCTCGTGCACTACAGCAAGGCCCAGCTCAGCAAGGTCGAGCGAGGCATCAAGTCACCCAGCCGTGATCTCGCGCGGCTGTGCGACGCCGCACTCGGTGCCGACGGGGCACTGATCGCCCTGAGCACCCCTACCGCTGTCGATTCACCTGCCGTGTCGACGCCAGGCCGGGTCGAGGAGGAGAACTGGATGATGCACTTGTCACCGGACGGCCCGAGCTCCTTCGGGCCCGTGGGCCGGCGTGAGGTGATGAATGCCGGCGTCGCCTCGCTGATGACCTGGAGGTCGGGCGGATCGGGTCCAGCTTCCCCAGCCGCCGGCGCCGGCATGCTGGAAGCCTCACGCTCACTGTTCACGCACTACCGCAGACTCGGTCAGACCGTGGAACCCGGCCTGCTCCTGCCCGTCCTGATCACGCAGACACACACGCTGCGGGAGCTGTCGGCGCAGAGCGACAGCTCCACCAGGCGTCGCCTTCTGGCGCTCGGTTCCCGCTACGCCGAGTACGTGGGCTGGCTGGTGCAGGAGACTGGGGACGAGCGTGCGGCGCTGTGGTGGACGCAGCGTGCGGTTGACCTGGCCGCAGCCGGCGGTGATCAAGCACTGGCCGGTTACGCTCTGGTCCGCAGGGCGTTGGTCACGCTCTACCGGGAGGACGCCGAGCAGACGATCGCGCTGGCCCGCCGGGCGCAGAGCGGCGTACTGCCGTCACGGATCCGCGGTCTCGCCGCACAGCGCGAAGCGCAGGGCCATGCCCTCGCCGGTGACGTCGGCGCCTGTTTCCGCGCCCTGGACCGGGCTCGTATGCTGCTCGCCCGCCGGAACGACGGTGCCGACGATCCGGTGATCGGCTCTATGCACCTTCCCGATCCGGTCGGCATGATCACCGGCTGGTGCCTCGTCGATCTCGGGCGACCGCGCGAGGCGGGCGAGGAACTGGATCGGCAGCTCACTCAGGTCGGCCCCGACGCGGTGCGTACGCAGGTGCGGTACGGCGTACGCCGCGCGCTCGCCTATGCCTCCGCCGGCGAGATCGACCACGCGTGCGCGCTGTCGGAGCCACTGCTCGACGGCGTGACGGCGGTTCGCTCAGCGACCGTCACGACCGATCTCCGACGGCTCGTCCGCGTGTTGGGCCGCTACCCGGACCACCCACCGGTACGCCGGCTGGCACCGCGACTCGGCACCTTGTCCCGCCCGACCATCCCTCTTGAGGAGTCACCGTCATGAGCGAGATCTTCATCAACTACCGCACCGGGGACGGGGAGAAGACCGCGGCCCTACTCCGCCAGGGGCTGTCGCACCGCTTCGGCCCGGGACACGCGTTTCACGCGTCGCAGTCCATCGTCCCCGGTGAAAGCTGGCCCGATCGACTACTGGATGCGGTACGGCGCAGCTCCGTACTCCTGGCCGTCATCGGACCGGACTGGACGAACTTCCGTACCCGGCTGGAGGATCCCGAGGACTGGGTGCGCAAGGAGATCGAGGAGGCTTTCGAGTGTGAGGTCCCAGTGATCCCCGTTCTGGACGGACGTAAAACCAGCCGGCTGAGCAGGGCCGATCTTCCGCCCGCGCTGCGACGGCTCGCCGATCTCCAGTCCATCGCGTTCGACTCCGGTGACACCGACGTGTGTGTCGCGCGCATCGGTGATCTGATGGCCGACCTGATTCCCGGCCTCGACGACCGGTCCGGTACCGAGGCAGGGACACCCGCGCCGGGCAGCGTGACCAATTCCATCGGGACCGTGAACGGTACAGCCGTGCAGAGCCGTGACTTCACGGGTGACGTCGGCACGGTCGTCAAGGGCGCCCACGGTCCTGTCCACACCGGGAACGGCAACATCTACTCGCATTCACGTCATGTCTCGGGCGACCGTCACTTCTCGGGTGACGGGACTACGTACTTCGAGGGCGACCACCACGGCGCCATCCAGCACCGGTTCGGTGAACGGGACGGTCACGAGGACAAGGACCGGTGAACCAGCACACCGGCACCTGGGTCAGGGACTCAGGCGTCACGGTCACTGGGCCTGGCGACGTCTACATCGGCACGCAGCTACAGGACTCGGAAAAACCGGCTTTCCGCCGAGTCGCCGACGACCAACTCCGCCGACTGCGCCACGTACTGGTTGCTCCGCCGTGCATGGGCGAGGCTCGTGCCGTTCTCGCCGACTCCGGCACCGTCATCCTGGAAGGTGCCCCGGGCAGCGGCCGGTCGGCTGTGGCCCGCGTACTGCTGCACGAACACCACCGGGACAGTGGTGTCTTCCACGAACTCCCGCCCGGTGAGGAGGACGAGCTCTCCCTCCGGGACCCCGCTCTGGTCGGGACCGGTGATCAGTTGCTGCTGGACCTGTCCGCCACGGACGACCGCCGCTGGGCCGGAGCCCGGGCCGACCTCCCGGCACTGCGCAAGGCCGTGCACGAGCGGCGGGCTCATCTGGTCGTGATCATGCCGCACCGCGGCGTTCTCGACCCGGACCTGCAGTACTGCCGCGTGGTGCTCGAACGGCCACCCAGTAGAGGCGTCTTCCGGCGGCATCTGCGCCTGTACGGTGTGCCGCCTGAGGAATATCTCCGGTCGGACGGCACCGTCGACGAGTTCCTGACAGCGAACAGGCCGATGCGGGAGATCGCGGAATTCGCTGACCTGGTGCGCCGGGCACGCGAGGCCGGTCAGCCCGGGGACGGATTCGCTCAGTGGTGCGAGATGGCCGGGCGGGCACGGAACGACGGACGGCGGGAAGCCGCCGCGCTCGTCACCAAGTTGCGGGAAGCGCCGCAACGAGCCCTGCTGATCGCCGTGTCCATGCTGCACGGGGCGCATGCCGATGTCATTCACCGCGCGGCTGGGCAACTCTTGAGCGCCCTCGGGCCTCCGTCGGAGGGCGACTCGCCGCTGGAGCACCGAGACCTCGCCGAGCGACTCCTCGAAATCTCGGCCACTGCCGCCCCCAACGGACAGGTCCGGTTCGAGAAGCTGGACTTCGACTCCGCCGTTCGTGCCCATATCTGGGACCACATGCCCGATCTCCGCCCCCACCTCGGCTCCTGGGCCGCGAATGTGGTGGAGCTGAACGACCCGCACTTCGTCACCGTCGTACGCGACGGCATGGTGGAACGAGTGGCCGGTGAATACCTGCGCACCGGACGGGCGGACGGGCTGGGGGCCCTCGTCGAACGCTGGAGCACCGGAGAGACGAGCCGGCCCCGCCTGGAAGCGGCCGTTCATGCGCTCACCCGCGGGCTGGCGGACCCGACGCACGCCAGGGACTTCCGCGAGCAGATCTACCAGTGGTGCGCCAACCGGCGCCTCGATGGGGAGCTCGCGCAGGTGCTGGTCCGCGTCTGCGCCGACGTCCTCGCGACCAGTCATCCGGATCAAGCCCTGGTCAGGCTCCACCACCTGGCCCGGCGTGAGCGCGGCACGACACGTGCCCGGCAGGCGCTGTGCGATCTGGTGGCGCGCAGCCGCAGGCTGCACCGCGTGCTGCTCGACCGTCTCGCCCGTTCCGACTTCTCACCCGCCCATCTCGGGATTTTCCTCCAGGCCAGCGACCCCGAACTGTTGACGTTCCGCCCCGGCACCTCGCACGCGCTGATCGACGAGCAGAGCGCGCAGCGCTCGCTGACAGCCTGCTGGCACGCGGTACTGGCCGGGCTGCCGCCTCGGCAGTGGCAGGTCGAAGCACGCCGCTGGCTCCACTGGGCGGCCACCTGCACCGGACCACACGGCGGGCTCCTGCTCGACCTCCTCGTCAGCGCGGCACAGCGGTGCACGGAGAAGCGGGGCAAGGTCTTCGCTCTGCTGTATGCGTGCGCCCGCGACGCCGAACGCACCGGCCCCGGGGATGCGGCGCGGGCCGGGGAGACCACCGGCCTGCTGCTCCACAAGATCAGCAACGCCCAAGGCGTCGCTGCAGCAACACCGCCGACGACTTCACCCAGGGGGACTCGACCATGACCACCGCACGGAAAACCACAACCGTCTTCCTCACCGTTCTGAGCGGTCTCCTTCTGACCATCGTCGGTTTGACGCAGCGGTGGCCCGCATGGGCCTGGCCGCTGCTGGCAGTGCTGCTGCTCGTCGTCCCCGCAGCCGTCTTCCGGTTCGCCGCGATGCGCCGCGGCACGGTACCGGTGGCTTTCGAGGAGCAGCTCACGGCCGCCCCCGTGGAACGCACGGAACACCGCGTCAGCCAGATCCTGCTGCCCAGCAAGTGGGCCGACTACGACTTCGTCTTCTCCGCGACGGTGCGCTGGTGCCTCGTCGACGCTCCCGCGAGTGCCCCCGTTCTCAACCCGGCGGGCCTCGCCGTCGACGCGGTCCTGAAGCGGGCCCGCACCATCACCGAGCAACGAGAACCGGTCCGGTCCTCACTCGTCGAGCAGGAACTGTCCGCCGCCCTCAGCCGGATGGTGCCTGAGTCCACCGGGCACCTTCAGGCGATGGCGGAGAACATCCAGCTCGTCCTGGTGCAGCAGGACCAGGAGCGCCTCGACAAGCTCGCCGACGTACGCAAGGACGAGGCGGTCTGGGTGCACCAGCGCAAGTATGAGCAGAGCAGGCGCCGGTACTTGGGCGAGGACGTCCTCAAGGACACCGGCAGCGCAGTGGTCTGGTGGCTCGCCAGGAACGACGAGCACGTGGAACGTACGGTGAACGACCTGGCCCTGCTCGCTCAGCTCACCTCGGCGGCCAATGACACCGATATTCCCGAACGGCTTCAGGATCTGATCTCTCAGCAGGCCGGTGAGCCGACGACGTCGGACTTTCCCGAGGCGGGGCCTCCCTCAGCGCCGCAGGGACGGGAGACAGCCACGATGCATCTCTCCGACTTCCTCGACAGCATCGGTTTCACCGACGGAGATGTACGCCGCCCGATGCTCGCGGCACAGATCGCCGGCCTCATCAAGGAGCAGAACCGCCACGAGACCGCCGAGGAGATCCAGCACCACTTCGATCCGCCGGCGTCCCCCGCTCTGGACGACGACGAGGCGCCCGCCTCAGGCTCCCCCCTCGCCTAGGAGAAGACACATGGACAGCGAACTGGCCGTACTCGCGGCGTCGGGCGCCACCACACTGGCCTCCCTCATAGTCACCGACTCCTGGACACACGCCCGGGAACTCGTCGGGCGGTACCTGACCCGCACCGGCGCGGACCCCGACACGTTCGACGACCTGCAGGACGCTCGGACCCGGCTCCTCGCCGACGACGCCACGGAACGTGAACGGACCGCCCGCGAGATCAGCCGACGGTACGGTGACCGTCTGCGCCGGCTCGCGGAAGCCGACGACGGCAGCGGCGAGTCCCTGCGGGCTCTGCTGACCTCGGTACTGCAACTCTCGGCGTCCGCGGCAGACAGCTGGCGCACGGTGGACAAGCGCATCAGCCGGGGAGTCCAGCACGGCCCCGTCGTCCAGTCGGGCACCGTTGCTGGGCTGACCTTCCACGTGGATCACGTCGATCGCACGGATCGCCAGGTCTCCCCCGCCGCCGCGTTGGCCCAGGAGTCGTCGATCACGACGGAGCGGGGTACGTGACGCCGTGGCAGAGCACCCAGTGCGGGGCGTCGAACCCTTTGATTGGCACAACCCGATACTCCCCGAACCAGCCAATGCGACCACGTGTGGGGGGAGTTCGACAGCTCGTGAGGGCACGGCACGCGCCTGCCCTACCCTCACGTCGTTGAACGTCAGGAAACGGGGAACCAGGCTGACAGGCGCTTGGCAATGACCGGTACGTCGATGTTGTCCTGCGCGACGTCCTCGACGAACGGGCCGGCAATGGAGACGGGCGGCGGAACGGTACTGGCGCTCACGCCGTTGAACCGCAGGAAGACACGCATGGCAAGCCAGGCGGTGCGCTTGTTGCCGTCGATCAGCGCGTGATTGCGGGCCACGGAGTGCAGCAGCGCCGCCGCCTTCTCGTGCAGCGTGGGATACAGCTCAGCGCCGAACACGTTCGTCCGGGGCCGTTCGATCGCTGACACCAAGAGCCCCATGTCACGCACGCTGTGCTCGGTACCGTTGACCGTCCGGGCGATGGCCAGGATCTCGTCGATCTGGATGTAGCGCACTGCGGTCACTTCAAGTAGTCCAGGATCTCCGCATCGCTGTCCATGAGCTCGACCAGGACGTCATCGACCTTCAGCTCGGCCCGGTCCTGGGCGTCACGGATGGCCTCAATGGCAAGTTCCTGCTTGCTGCGGCCCTCCCGGCGAGCCCGCTCGGTGAGCTTCGCGTCAAGGTCGTCGGGAAGTCGGAGTGTCATCGCCATACAGCCATGATACCTGACAGGTATCAAGCGGCACGGTCTAGTCGCGTCCCCGGTCGAGCGACCCGCCCCGGCGGTAAAAGCGCAGGTCAGAGCCCCTTGCCCGCCGGTTCAAGGATCGCTACGCACTCCACATGATGAGTCATAGGGAAAAGATCGAACGCCCGCAGCATCCGCACCCGATACCCCCCGTCCCGGAAGTACCCCAAGTCCCGCGCCAGCGCCGCCGGATCGCACGCCACGTACGCGATCCTGCGTGCGCCCAGGGACGCCAGGTGAGCCACCGTCTGGCGACCGGCCCCAGCCCGCGGCGGGTCCAGGACGATCAGGTCGACCTCGGTGATTCCGGTGCGCGGCAGCACCGACTCGACCTTGCCCTGCTCGATGCGGACGCGGTCGAAGTCGGCCAGGTTGTGCCGGGCGTCCTCCACCGCGCGCTTGCCGGTCTCGATGCCGAGGACCGCGCCCTTGTCGCCGAGGCGGTCGGCCAGGGCGCCCGCGAAGAGGCCCACGCCGCAGTAGAGGTCGAGCGCCATCTCGCCCTTGCGGGGCAGCAGGCCCTGCATGACGGCCGTCACGAGGGTGTCGGCCGCCTTCGGGTGGACCTGCCAGAAGCCGCCGCTGCCGACCCGGTGGGTACGGCCGTCCGCGCGTTCGCGGACGAAGGGGCGGCCGTGGACGCGGTGGGTGCCGCCGTCCTTCTCGCCGACCCGCATCACCGAGGCCGGCTTGTCCAGCTCCACGATCGGCAGGCGGGCGCCCGGCCTCGGGGTGAGGATCACCTGGCGGTCCTGCGAGCCCGTCGCCGCGATCGCCTCGACCGACGCCATGCCGGTCCAGTCGCGCTTCTCGATGCCGAGCTCGCTGACGCCCTCCGCGGCGATCATGCAGTGGTCGACCGGCTCCACCTCGTGCGAGCGGTGCCGACGCAGTCCGGCGTGGCCGTCGGCGTCGACCGCGTACTGCACGCGCGTGCGCCACTGCGGCACCTGTCCCGCGGGCAGCTTGTCGCCCTCGGCCGGCATCACCGTGCCGTCCCAGCCGACATCCTCGGGCGTCAGTCCCGCGAGCCGCTGCAGCTGCTCGGCGATCACCTCGCCCTTCATCCGGCGCTGCGCCCCCGGCTTGGCGTGCTGCCAGTCGCAGCCGCCGCAGCGGCCGGGACCGGCGTAGGGGCAGGGCGCCTCGATGCGGTCCTTGGAGGCGGTGAGGACCTCGACGGCGTCCGCGCGCAGGAAACGGTCGCCCTCCTCGCCCTCGGTCACCCGGGCCACGACGCGCTCGCCGGGCAGCGTGTGCCGTACGAAGAGGACCTGGCCGGCGTCGGTGCGGGCGATGCAGTGCCCGCCGTGGGCGACGGGGCCGACCTCGACCTCGTACTCCTCGCCCACCAGAGACTTCTTCTGTTCTGCCTGCATGGTGGGGGGACTCCAGACCGAGACGGGGGTACGGCCCTGCACCGAGGACATGGGAGGGCCTGACAACAGCCCACCAGTCTACGTGCTCCCCGCCACGGTCATTTCCGGGCTTCGGTCTCCTTGGCCCGCTCCTGGGCCGGCCCACGCCGCACCGAACCGGGCGCGTTCCACTCACCCCGCTTGCGGGCGCGGACCTTCGCCGCCTCCGAGGACTGGAGCTGGTACGGCACCGAGGTCACCATGATGCCCGGCGTGAACAGCAGCCGGCCCTTCAGCCGCAGCGCACTCTGGTTGTGCAGCAGATGCTCGTACCAGTGGCCGACGACGTACTCGGGGATGATCACCGACACCGCGTCGCGCGGGGACTCCTTGCGCAGCCCCTTCACGTACTCGATGATCGGCCGCGTGATCTCGCGGTAGGGCGAGTCGAGCACCTTCAGCGGTACGTCGATCCCGCGCCGTTCCCACTCCTCGCGCAGCGCCTTGGTCTCCGCCGGGTCGACGTTGACGCTGAGCGCCTCGAGGGTGTCCGAGCGCATCAACTTGGCGTAGGCCAGCGCGCGCAGGGCGGGGCGGTGGATCTTGGAGACCAGGACGACCGAGTGCACCCGGGACGGCCGAACGCTGTCGTCGCTCGGCCCCTCGGGGGCGGCGAGCTCCTCGGAGACGTGATCGTAGTGACGGCGGATCGCCGTCATGGTGCCGTAGAAGATGACCATACCGAGCAGGGCCACCCAGGCGCCGTGGGTGAACTTCGTGACGAGCACGACGATCAGGACCAGGCCGGTGAAGAAGGCGCCGAAGGTGTTGATCGCACGGGAGCGGTTCATGTGGCGGCGCTTGGCCTGGTCCCGCTCCGTGGCCAGCAGCCGGTTCCAGTGGCGGACCATGCCGATCTGGCTGAGCGTGAAGGACACGAACACGCCGACGATGTACAGCTGGATCAGACGGGTCGAGTCGGCACCGTAGATCCACACCAGCAGAATGGCCGCGCCCGCCAGCAGCACGATGCCGTTGGAGAAGGCGAGCCGGTCGCCGCGGGTGTGCAGCTGGCGCGGCAGATAGCGGTCCTGGGCGAGGATCGAGCCGAGCACCGGGAAGCCGTTGTAGGCGGTGTTGGCCGCCAGGAACAGCACCAGGGCGGTGGCGGCGGCGAGCACGAGGAAGAAGAAGCTGCCCTTGCCGAAGACGGCCTCGGCGACCTGGGTGATCACCGGGTTCTGGACATAGTCGGAGCCGACCGCGACGCCGTCCTTGACGAGGTCGACGGCCGGGTTCTCGGCCATGCGGACCTTGGTCACCATGGCGAGCCCGATGATGCCGCAGAACATGGTGACGGCCAGCAGACCCATCATCGCCAGCGTGTTCGCGGCGTTCTTCGACTTGGGCTTGCGGAACGCCGGGACGCCGTTGGAGATGGCCTCGACACCGGTGAGCGCGGCACAGCCGGAGGAGAAGGCCCGCAGGAGGAGGAAGACCAGCGCGAAGCCCGCCAGGCCCTCGTGCTCGGGTTTGATCTCGTACGACGCCGTGGGTGCCCGCATGGTGTCGTCGAGGACCAGACCGCGGAACGCGCCCCACGCGATCATGATGAAGACGCCCGCGACGAAGACGTACGTCGGGATCGCGAAGAGGCTGCCGGACTCCTTGACGCCGCGCAGGTTCATCAGCGTCAGCAGCACGATCACGCCGACCGCACACTGGACCTTGTGCTCGACGACGAACGGGATCGCGGAGCCGAGGTTCTCGATGCCGGAGGAGATCGAGACGGCGACCGTCAGGACGTAGTCGACGAGCAGGGCGCTCGCGACGGTGAGTCCCGCCTTGGGGCCGAGGTTGGTGGTGGCCACCTCGTAGTCGCCGCCGCCGCTGGGGTAGGCGTGCACGTTCTGCCGGTAGGAGGCGACCACCGTGAACATCAGCACGACGACCGCGAGCGCGATCCAGGGGCTGAAGTGGTAGGCCGACACGCCCGCGATGGACAGGACCAGCAGCACCTCTCCGGGCGCGTACGCCACGGAGGAAAGCGGGTCGGAGGCGAAAACAGGCAGGGCGATGCGCTTCGGCAGGAGCGTTTCCGCCAGCCGATCACTGCGCAGCGCGCGCCCGATCAGAATCCGTTTGGGCACGTCGGTCAGTTTGGACACAACAGAGAATCGTAGGCCCCCTGCCTGGGGCGGAGCACATCCGGGTGAAATCGCGCGCGGCGCGGGGGTGAATTCGCCGTCGCGCTCGCGCCGGGCGGCGGCCCGGGCGGCGGGTGCATGCCTCCATGACCTGCGTCGGTACGCTCATCACAGCCGGGAGACCTCATGTCGCACGCGACCGCTCAGCTCGTCGGTGCCCTCGTCGCGCTCGCCGGACTCGGCGCCCTGGCCCTGGCCAGCGTCCGCAGCTTCAACCGCGACTGACGACAGCCGCTGACGACGGCGACTGGCGACAGCGACTGGCGACGGCCACGGAACAACGGCGACTGACCACGGCCACTGACAACGGCCATGGACACCGCGGCTGGGATCCGGACCGACGTCCGGGCCGGAGCGAACGGCCGGCGCCGCCCGCGCACGCGGCCGGCGAGGACGCGCCCCACGACTCCCGCCCCCGGCTCCCGTCCCCGGCAACCGCCCCTCGTCGCCTGTCGTCGCCCGTCGCCGGACGCCCCGTCGGCGGTGTCCGCCCCTGACGTTACGGTGGACCGAGGCGCAGGCGAGCCGACGATCCGACCGCGAGGGATCATCCGCCGGATTCCCCGGCATGATGTTGCCCAGCGGTCCGCGACGGCCCGCGACTGTTGCCAGGCGAACCGAGAGAAGGTTATGAGCACCACGTTCACGCAAGTCAGACGCCTAACGAGGAGTGCGGGGTAAGCGCCGTGCACATCGTCATCATGGGTTGCGGAAGGGTGGGCTCCGCTCTTGCCCAGACCCTGGAGCAACAGGGGCACACGGTCGCCGTGATCGACCAGGACCCGACCGCGTTCCGCCGGCTGGGCCCAGGGTTCGGAGGCCGCCGGGTCACCGGCGTCGGCTTCGACCAGGACACCCTGCGTGAGGCGGGCATCGAGGAAGCGGGCGCCTTCGCCGCCGTCTCCAGCGGGGACAACTCGAACATCATCTCCGCGCGCGTGGCCCGCGAGATGTTCGGCGTGGAGAATGTCGCGGCCCGTATCTACGACCCCCGCCGCGCCGAGGTCTACCAGCGCCTGGGCATCCCCACCGTGGCCACGGTCCGCTGGACCGCCGACCAGATGCTGCGCCGTCTGCTGCCGTCGGGCGCAGAGCCGCTGTGGCGGGACCCCACCGGTGGCGTCCAGCTCGCCGAGGTGCACGCGTCCACGGACTGGGTGGGCCACAAGATCAGCAGGCTCCAGGAGGAGACGGGCGTCCGTGTGGCGTTCCTGACCCGGCTCGGCGAGGCGATCCTGCCGACGTCGCAGACGGTGTTGCAGGAGGGCGACCTGGTGCATGTGATGATGCGTGCCGACGAGGTCGACAAGGTCGAGGCGGCGTTCGCCAAGGGTCCCGAAGAGGAGGGCGGTCACTGATGAGGGTCGCCATTGCCGGTGCCGGCGCGGTGGGCCGCTCCATCGCGGGCGAACTGCTGGAGAACGGCCACGAGGTCCTGCTCATCGACAAGGCGCCAACCGCCATCTCGGTCGAGCGCGTCCCGCAGGCGGAGTGGCTGCTGGCCGACGCCTGCGAGATCACGTCACTGGACGAAGCGGCCCTTCAGCGCTGCAATGTGGTGATCGCCGCGACCGGAGACGACAAGGTCAACCTGGTCATCTCCCTGCTGGCGAAGACGGAGTACGGCGTCCCGCGCGTCGTGGCCCGGGTGAACAACCCCAAGAACGAGTGGCTGTTCAACGAGGCGTGGGGCGTGGATGTAGCGGTCTCCACCCCGCGTCTGATGTCGGCCCTGGTCGAGGAGGCGGTGAGCGTCGGCGACCTGGTCCGCCTGCTCCGCTTCAGCCACGGCGACGCCAACCTCGTCGAGCTGACGCTGCCGGAGGAGTCGGCCCTGGCCGGCACCCAGGTCGGCGATGTCGAGTGGCCGCAGGACACGTCCCTGGTCACCATCATCCGCGGCACCCGCGTGCTCACCCCGTCCCGCGAGGACTCCCTCGAAGCGGGCGACGAGCTCCTCTTCGTCGCCGCCCAGGCACGGGAGGAGCAGCTGGAGGACCTGCTGTCGGTGCGCCGCGAGGACACGGCGGGCTAGCCCCGCGGAGCCCTGCGGGCTACGACGACGGAGGGCGCCCTGGGGATCACAGGGCGCCCTTCATCTTTGGGGCGGGCCGGCCGCAAACCAGCCCGTCCGGGGGTGCCCCTCGGGGGGAGTCTGAGGACGAGGCCGTTCAGACCGATGCGGGGTCCGGGCGCGGCAGCCTCCAGGGCGCGGCACACCAATGCCGGGGCACCTACTCGCCCAAGCCGGCGGCAGCCTTCCGCACCTACTCCGCCGAGCCGGCGGCAGCCTTCCGCTCCTCCTCGGCCTTCTCGGCCTTCTCGGCCGCCTCCATCTCCGCGAACACGTCGATGGGCGCGGGCGCCTTCGCCAGGAACAGCCAGGTCAGCCAGACCGCCAGCAGGAACGGCGGGATCTTCAGCGCGACCAGGACCCAGCCGAACTGGGTGGTGTCCGCCCACCAGTACAGCGGGAAGAGGATCGCGCACTTGGCGAGCAGGATCAGCCCCCAGGCCCAACTGGCCTTCGCGTACGCCTTCTTGCGTCCGGGGTTCCTCGTGCGCCAGGAGAGGTTCTCCTTGAACACCGGCCCGAGGATCAGCCCGATCAGCGGCACACCGCACAGGGTCGTGATGATGTACGCGAGCCCGAGCCCCAGCGTGTAGAGCATGCCGGGCAGATAGAAGTCCTTCGCGTTGCCCGTCATCATCGCGAAGACGACACCGAAGGCGACGCCGAAGACGCCGCTGAAGGCGTGCTTGACGGTGTCCCGCATCACCAGGCGCACGACCACGAGCACCAGGGACACCGCGAGCGCGGCGATCGCCGACAGGTGCAGGTCCTTGTTGATCGTGTAGATGGTGACGAAGAGCAGGCCGGGCAGCACCGTCTCGATCATGCCGCGCATGCCGCCGAAGGCCTCGAACAGCGCGGCTTCGGTCACCGCCCGGGAGTCGTGCCCGGCGTCTGCGCTGGTGTCTTCGGTCGGCTTGTCGAGCGACGTCACCGGCTACTCCCGTCCGAGGGGTCTCAGTTCGTATTTCGGGTTGAACAGCACCCGGCGGCCCCGGCTCATGGCGATCCTGCCCGATGCGATCAGCCGGCGCCCCGGCTCTATCCCGACTATGGAGCGCCTGCCGAGCCACACCACGTCCAGTGCGGCGGAGCCGTCGAACAGCTCGGCCTCCAAGGCCGGGACTCCCGCACGCGGGCGCAGCGTGACCGTGCGCAAGGTACCAGTAACCGTCACTATCTGTCGGTCACGGCAGTCACCGATCTTGATACAGCCGGCCGTCTCGGCGTCCTCCCGCAGCTCCTCGGACTCCAGGTCCTCCTGCGACGAGGAGAGCCGGTCGAGCATGCGCCGGAACCGGCCCACCGACTTTTCGGAACGAGGAACAGCACTCATGTCTTGAAGCGTACCGGGGCCCACCGACACCTTCGTACCCGCGGTGCGAAGGCCCGAACCGACCCCGTTCGACCAGCTCATTTCTCGAACCGGTACCCCATGCCCGGCTCCGTGATGAAGTGCTTCGGATGCGAAGGGTCCGCTTCCAGCTTTCTGCGCAACTGCGCCATGTACACCCGCAGATAGTTGGTCTCCGTGCCGTACGACGGCCCCCACACCTCCTGCAGCAGCTGCTTCTGGCTGACGAGCCGCCCGCCGTTGCGCACCAGCACCTCCAGCAGGTGCCATTCCGTGGGGGTCAGCCGTACGTCCCGCCCGCCCCGGTTGACCTTCTTCGCGGCCAGGTCGACGATGAACGCCGCCGTCTCCACCGTCGTCACGGCGTCCTCGCCGGGCCCGACCGGTTCGGCCCGCCGGACCGCCGCTCGGAGCCTGGCCAGCAGCTCGTCCATGCCGAAGGGCTTGGTGACGTAGTCGTCCGCGCCCGCGTCCAGCGCCTCGACCTTCTCGTCGGAGGAGTGCCGGGCGGAGAGCACCAGGATCGGCACCCGGGTCCAGCCGCGCAGTCCGCGGATCACCTCGACGCCGTCCATGTCGGGCAGCCCGAGGTCGAGGACGACCACGTCGGGGTGACGGGCGGCGGCGAGTTCGAGGGCGGCGGTCCCGTCGTGGGCCGCGTCGACCTCGTACTTGCGTGCCTTGAGGTTGATCACGAGGGCACGCACGATCTGCGGCTCGTCGTCGACCACCAGCACCCGGGTCATGGGGTGACCTGCCTTTCGGGTTCCGCGGGGCGCTCCATGGACGCGGCCCCCTCCTGAAGCTCCGGGCGCGGTCCCGCCGCCCGGAGGGTGAGCACCATGGTGAGACCGCCACCCGGTGTGTCCTCGGCGTCGAGCGTGCCGCCCATCGCCTCCGCGAAGCCGCGCGCGACCGCGAGGCCGAGCCCCACTCCGGCTCCGCGCGGGGCGTCGCCGTACCGCTGGAAGGGCTCGAAGATGCGTTCCTTCGCCGTGTCCGGGACGCCCGGCCCGCGGTCGACCACCCGGACCTCGACCCGGTCGGCGATGGCGCTCGCGGACACCAGGACGGTGCTCTCGTCCCGGCTGTACTTGACGGCGTTCTCGACCAGGTTGGCCACCGAGCGCTCCAGCAGCCCCGGGTCGACGGCGACCATGGGCAGCGTCTCGGGGACGTCCAGCTCCACGCTGTCGTCCGGCACTCCGCCGAGCGCCATCGGGACCACCTCGTCGAGGTCGATCTCGCGGATCAGCGGGGTGACCGTGCCCGTGTGCAGCCGGGACATGTCGAGGAGGTTGCCGACGAGGTGGTCGAGCCGGTCGGCGCCCTCCTCGATGCCCTCCAGCAGCTCCGCCTCGTCCTCCTCGGACCACGCCACGTCGTCGGAGCGCAGCGAGGAGACCGCCGCCTTGATGCCGGCGAGCGGGGTGCGCAGGTCATGGCTGACGGCGGCCAGCAGGGCGGTGCGGATGCGGTTGCCCTCGGCGAGCTCCTTGGCCTGGTCCGCCTCGCGCTTGAGTCGCATGCGGTCCAGCGCCACGGCGGACTGCGCGGCGAACGCGGCCAGCACCCGGCGGTCCTCGGCGGGCAGCACCCGGCCGGTCAGCGCGAGCGCCAGATGGTCTCCTACGGGTACGTCGACGTCGGCGTCGTCCGGCCGCGCGGGCGGGCGCCCCGAGCCGACGCTGCCGGCGCAGGTCCACGGGTCGACGTCGCTGCCGCGCTCCAGCAGGGCCGCCGACTCCATGCCGAAGGTCTCCCGGACCCGCTCCAGCAGCTCCTCCAGGCCCGTCTCGCCGCGCAGCACGTTCCCGGCGAGGAAGGCCAGGATCTCCGACTCGGCGCGCAGCCGGGCCGCCTGGTGGGTGCGGCGGGCGGCGAGGTCGACGACGGAGGCGACCGCGACCGCCACGAAGACGAAGATCAGCAGCGCGAGCAGGTTCTTCGGGTCGGCGATCGAGATGCGGTGCAGTGGCGGGGTGAAGAACCAGTTGAGCAGCAGCGAGCCGACCGCGGCCGAGGCCAGCGCGGGGAAGAGCCCGCCGAGCAGGGCCGCCGCGACCGTCAGGGTCAGGAACAGCAGCATGTCGTTGGCGAGGCCGAGATCGGCGTCGACATGGGTCAGCAGCAGGGTGAGCAGCACCGGACCGGCGACACCGGTCAGCCAGCCCCAGACGATCCGGGACCGGCCGAGGCGCGCTCCCCGGGCCACGGGCAGTCCGCGCCCCCGGGCGACCTCCTCGTGGGTGACGATGTGGACGTCGAGGTCGGGGCCGGAGTCCCGGGCGACCGTCGCGCCGACGCCCGGTCCGAAGACGTACTGCCAGCTCTTGCGCCGCGAGGAGCCGAGCACTATCTGGGTGGCGTTGACGCCGCGGGCGAAGTCCAGCAGCGCCGCCGGGATGTCGTCGCCGACGACGTGGTGGAAGGTGCCGCCGAGATCCTCGACGAGGGTGCGCTGGACGGCCAGTTCCTTCGGGGAGGCCGACGTCAGGCCGTCACTGCGGGCGATGTAGACGGCCAGCACCTCGCCGCCGGCGCCCTTCTCCGCCAGCCGGGCCGCCCGCCGGATCAGGGTCCGTCCCTCCGGCCCGCCGGTCAGCCCGACCACGATCCGCTCGCGTGACCCCCAGATCGCCGAGACCTGGTGATCGGCGCGGTACTGCTTCAGGTATTCGTCGACCCGGTCGGCCACCCACAGCAGTGCCAGTTCCCGCAGGGCGGTCAGGTTCCCGGGGCGGAAGTAGTTGGAGAGAGCCGCGTCGACCTTGTCCGGCTGGTAGATGTTGCCGTGCGCCATCCGGCGTCGCAGCGCCTGTGGCGACATGTCGACCAACTCGATCTGGTCCGCGCGCCGCACGACCTCGTCCGGCACCGTCTCCTGCTGCCGCACCCCGGTGATCGATTCGACGACGTCGCCGAGCGACTCCAGGTGCTGGATGTTGACCGTCGACACGACGTCGATCCCGGCCGCCAGCAGCTCCTCCACGTCCTGCCAGCGCTTGGCGTGCCGGGACCCGGGGATGTTGGTGTGGGCCAGCTCGTCCACCAGCGCCACCTGGGGACGCCGCGCCAGTACGGCGTCGACGTCCATCTCGGTGAAGGCGCTCCCGCGGTACTCCAGCTCCCGGCGCGGTATCTGCTCCAGGCCGTGCAGCATCACCTCGGTGCGCGGCCGGTCGTGGTGCTCGACGAAGGCGATGACGCAGTCGGTGCCCCGCTCCACGCGGCGGTGCCCCTCGGACAGCATGTTGTACGTCTTGCCGACGCCCGGTGCCGCACCGAGGTAGATCCGAAGCTTGCCGCGTCCCATGGCCCCATTGTCTTCCGGTCCCGCTGTTGCCTGCGCAGCGTCGACCTTACGGCCCGGAATCGCGACAAAGGGGGCCGGGAGCGGCGGCGGAAGCGTCTTTGACGCAACTCTGACGCGGGGCGCACCAGCCTCGGCGGAGCACGTCTGCCTCGGCGGATGCCCTCTCGCGGGGTCGGGAACGCGTCAGCTCGGGTTGTCCCCGTGGGTGAGGGTCTCCCAGGCCACGAAGAGGTTGTTGCTGCCGGCCGGGCGGTTGCGCTCGGTGAGCGTGGCCGTGTTGGTCATGGCGTGGCCCAGCCGGTTGGCCAGGGCGTTGTGCCCGACCTCGGTGACGGGACCGAGTCCGCGGTGCACGGAGCCGCCGCACAGCCAGCCGGGCACGGCCGCGCCGAGCTCGTACCTGGCCTGGAATCCGAGGGCGTGCCGCAGCCGTTCACCGACGTCGGTGCCGTACAGGTCCTGCCCCTGGATCCGGCTGGTCTCGGCGATGTGCGAGATGGCCGACAGGCCGTAGCCGGTGTGTGTGAAGTCCCGGCAGGTCTCCTGGGTCAGTCCGGTGACGAAGGTGCCCTGCCCCTGCCAGTACCTGACGATCTTGTCCCGGGTGTCGAGGTTCTGACCGGGCACGGTCTTCGGCAGGTCACCGTCGGAGGCGAGGTAGACATAGGCGGCCGTGCGGGTGCGGAACTTCGCCATGGCCTTGTCGTACGACGCCTTGTCCTCCAGGAAGACGGCGATGCCGACGGCGGCCTCCATCATCGACAGCTCCCAGTTCCCGTTGGAGTTCGAGCCGTTGATGATCTCGGGCAGGTAGACGGTGCGGAGCATGGTGGCGAACCGGCCGGAGTTCGCCCAGTTCCCGGTGTACGTGTGCTTGATGAGCTCGGCGGCCTTGGGCCACGAGGAGCCGGCCCAGCCGGTCTGCAGGGGCGCGTTGCTGTTGGTGTGGTCCCTGATCGTGGCCGACCAGGCGTCCATGAGCTGGATCGCTTTCCTGGCGTGCCGTTCGTCGCGCGTGATGTACCAGGCGAGGGCCTGTGTATAGGCGGCGATCGCGTCCTCACGCTCGTCGGTGCAGCCGTGGTTGGGGTTCGAGTACGAGCCGCACTCGACGACCGCCCGGGGCTTGGGGGTGCGGTTCAGATCGGCGTACTTGCTCGCCATCATCCGGTCGAACGCACCCTTCCAGGGCTGGGCGCCGGTGTTGACCTTGGACCGGGTGAAGTCCAACTGGCTCTGGGAGACGGTGACTCCCGGGTGGACGAAGGTGGGCGGAGCGGCACCGGCCGGCCAGGCGAGAACACCGGCGACGAGGGCGGCTGCGGCTGCGAGGAGAGCGGTTCTGCGCATGCGTGGGGGGCCTTCCGTTCTCGTATATGAACGTGAAGCGCCTTTATGAACGGGCGCGTTGGCCGGAGACGGTAGGTACAGACCAATGCGCCGTCAAGGGTGCACGCATGAGAAAGGGCCACACCCCGTACGGGATGTGGCCCTGATGCGTTTCTACGATGCCCAGCCGGCTACGACGCTCAGCCGCTGCTACGACACTCAGCGAACCTCGGTGATCTCCGGTCCGCGCTGAAGCTGACCCATGCCGCCGGAGAAGCGTGAACCCTCCTCCTGCTGAACGCCCTCGGGAACCATCTGGGCGTCGTTCGGCAGCTTCAGGACGATCGGGTCGCGCGGCGCCATCGGGCCCTCGCCGCGGACCACGACGGTGTCCCGGAAGACCTGCTCGAGCAGACCGGCCGCCTGCGGCTGCACCGCACCCTGGCCCGAGATCACACCCCGCAGGAACCAGCGGGGACCGTCCACGCCGACGAACCGCACGACCTGGAAGCCGCCCGTGCCGTCCGGCAGCTGCACCGGCACCTGGGCCCGCAGCTCCCAGCCGAGAGGACCCTCGACCTCGTCGATGATGCCACCCTGCTGGGTGATGCCGGAGCCGATCTCCTCGCGCACCTCGCCCCAGATGCCCTCGCGCTTGGGCGCGGCGAAGGCCTGAAGCTGAATGGCGCTGTCGCGCAGCACGACGGTCGCCGCGACGATCGCGTCACCCGCGACCTCGACGCGCAGCTCCATGCCCTCGACGCCCGGCACGAACATGCCGCCCAGATCCACCCGGCCCTCGCCGGGCTCACGGACTTCGGAGCTGTCCCAGGGTCCGTCGGGCCGCGGTTCCGGCTCGAGCCGTACGCGCTCGCGCGTGCCGTCGTCGTCCGCCTCAGTGTCGATGTCGACGACCTGCTCGGGCTCGCCGGCCGCGTCCTCGGCGGCACCCTTCTTCTTGCGACGTCCGAACACGTCACTGTCCTTCCCGGTCGGATACGACCGAAGCGTATCGATTCCCACCCGCCCGGCCGCCGGTGGCGGCCTGACCGCTTGTGCTGCTTGTGCTGCTTGCGCCGCCCACCGCGGCATGGCCCCCGGTGGACCCGAAGCCCCCCTCGGCCCGCGCCGAGTCGGGAAGCTCCGCGACCTCCTGGAAGCGGACCCTCTCGACCTGCTGGACGACCAGTTGGGCGATCCGGTCGAAGCGCTCGAACCGCACGGTCTCATGCGGGTCGAGATTCACCACGATCACCTTGATCTCCCCACGGTACCCGGCATCAACCGTCCCCGGGGCATTCACGAGAGCGACACCGAGGCGGGCGGCCAGACCGGAGCGCGGGTGCACGAAGGCCGCGTACCCCTCCGGCAGTGCCACAGACACCCCGGTGGGCAGCACGGCACGCTCCCCCGGCTTCAGTTCACGGCTCTCGGTGGTCCGCAGATCCGCTCCGGCGTCACCGGGATGCGCGTACGTCGGAAGCGGTACGTCGGGGTCGACGCGCCTGATCTGCACGGCGAGTTCTCGACGGGGTTCACGGCTCACGGGTTCACCTCGAAGGCACGGGCACGCCGCACCTGGTCCGGGTCGTTCATGGCGGCCCGGATCTCCTCCGGGCGGCCGTTGTCGATGAAGTGGTCGACCTTCACCTCGATGAAGAGGGCGTCGGCGCGGACGGCCACGGGGCCGTCGGGGCCGCCGATCCGTCCGGTGGCCGTCGAGTAGATCTTGCGGCCCGCCACGGCCGTGACCTCGGCCTCCAGATACAGCACGGTGCCCACCGGTACCGGCCGTACGAAGTCGGTCTCCAGCCGCCCGGTCACGGCGATCGTGCGCAGCAGCCAGTTGAGCGAGCCGAGGGTCTCGTCGAGGGCGGTCGCGAGCACACCGCCGTGGGCGAGCCCGGGAGCGCCCTGATGCGCGGGCTGCACGGTGAACTCGGCGGTGATCCGGACGCCCTGAGCGGCCCGCGCCGCCAGGTGCAGCCCGTGGGCCTGCTCGCCGCCGCAGCCGAAGCATTCGCCGTAGTGCGCGCCGAGAAGCTCGCCGGGGGCGGGGGCGTCGGGGTGACGGGCCGGTTTCACGGCGTCGGCCGGTGGCTTGAGAGCTGCTGAATTACCACTCACAGCCGCAGACCTTACCCGCGCGTCGGCAGCATTCGGACACCGTGCCAAGCTTGGCTCCATGCAGCTCTCCGCCGCCCCGTACGAAGAACGTCTCACCGCCCCCCGCTCCTGGTGGTTGATCTCGTTCCTGGCCGGTGTCTCCCTGGCCCTGATCGTCCTGCCCTTCGGCACCCTGCCGATGCTCGCCGCACTGGTCGGCGGCACCGCCGCGGCGGCCGTGATGGCCAGCTCCTACGGCTCGGTCCGCATCCGTGTGGTGGGCGACTCGCTGATCGCGGGCGAGGCCAGGATCCCGCTGCGGGCACTGGGCGAGGCGCATGTGCTGGACCCGGAGGAGGCCCGCGCCTGGCGCACCCACAAGGCCGACACCCGGGCCTTCCTGCTGCTGCGCGCCTACATCCCGCGGGCGCTGCGCGTGGAGGTCACGGACCCGGAGGACCCCACGCCGTACCTGTATCTGTCGACCCGGGAGCCGGAGCGTCTGGCGGAGGCGATCAAGGCGGCGAAGGCCTCGGCCTAGCACACCCGAACGGGCCGTCACCGGCCCGGTCGATCTTCTCCCCCGGGCTCAGCCGCGCCCGCGCCTGAAGCGTCCGCGCGGGCGGATGACGTCCTCGATCTCCAGCGGCTGAGCCGGGCGCTCCAACGGCGGCTGCTGGGACAGCTCCTCCCACGGCACCTGGACCTTGCGCAGGTCGGCCCGGATCCGGGCAGCGAGCTTCTTGGTGTCACGCCGGTTCATGAGCGCACCCACGGCGGCGCCCACCATGAAAGGCATCAGGTTCGGCAGGTTGCGCACCATGCGCTTCATGATCTGCTGGCGCAGCTCGCGTTTCATCTGGCCGCCCAGTGCGGCGTTGACCGTCGCGGGCTTCTTCGGGTCGATGCCGCGCTCCTCGGACCACGAGGCGAGATACGCGGTACTGCGGTCCTTGAGACCGCCGGGCGGGCGTACGCCGTACACCTCGTGCAACTCGGCGATCAGTTTCAGCTCGATCGCGGCCACGCCGGTGATCTCGGCGGCCAGCTCCGTGGGCATCGCGGGCGGCACCGGCAGCATCGCCACCGCGCCCACTCCCGCGCCGACGGTCGAGCTCGCGTTCGCGGCGCCCGCGACGAGCTTGTCCGCGAGCTGTTCGGGCCCGAGGCCCGGGAACTGCCGGCGGAGCGTCGCGAGGTCGCGTACGGGGATCCGCGGGGCGTTCTCGATGATCCGGTCGGCGAGGTACCCGAGGCCGGCTCTGGCGCGGCTGCCGCCCTTACGGACGCCTTCCCGGGCCTTCTGCCGGATCACCTCGCCCCGTCGCCCGGCCGGTGGCGACGGAACCTCCGTCGAGGCCGGGAGGTCAGCCCGGCCGGACGTCGGTTCGAGCGAGGCTCCCGTACCGGATGAGCCCCGCTCGTCGTCACGCGCGCCGTGCGGGCCGTCGATGGACGGCCCCTGCCCCGCTCCCCTGAACGGAAAGCGGCGCTTCCGAGGAGGGGTCGAGCCTGTCATGCCCGACCCGTCCTCAGTCGCAGTCGCGGCAGATCGGCTGACCGTTCTTCTCCCGGGCCAGCTGGCTGCGGTGATGCACCAGGAAGCAGCTCATGCAAGTGAACTCGTCCTGCTGCTTCGGCAGCACCCGGACGGCCAGCTCCTCATTGGAGAGGTCCGCGCCGGGCAGCTCCAGGCCCTCGGCGGCCTCGAACTCGTCGACGTCCACAGCGGAGGTCGACTTGTCGTTCCGCCGGGCCTTCAGCTCTTCAAGGCTGTCCGAGTCGACGTCGTCGTCGGTCTTGCGTGGGGTGTCGTAATCCGTTGCCATGTCGCTCTCCCCCTCTGGGTGTCTGCGGTGTCTCCAGCGCACGTAACGCGTGAGAGGCCGGACTTGTGCCCGACCCGAGGCGGAGATTTTGCCTCACATCAAGGTCTGTTACTCAATCGACACCCAACCGGACCCCTCAAGAGTGATCGGCTTGGATGGCGAACGGGACCGTACACGGTCCTAATGCCGCAGTTCAAAGGCGTCTCACCGTGTACTTCCCGTGATCAAGACCCCCGAAAACCCGGATTTTCCCGGCTTTCCGACGGACCGCATGATCACTGAGAGTAGATGGCCGGAAATTCGCCCTTGTGATCGATCACACACGGCACTGCCCGGCGAGTGCCCAGAAAATTCCGCGCAAAGCGAACATCTCCGGGATCTCGGAACGTGGCGGCGCCCATGATCTCAGATCACGGATGCTCTTACAGCGGCAGTGCGACCCGCATGACGAGCCCGCCTCCCTCCCGTGGCTGCGCCGAGATGTGCCCGCCGTGCGCCCGGGCCACGGACCGCACGATGGACAGTCCCAGGCCCACCCCCTTGTCGCTGCCGGTGCGCTCCGTACGCAGCCGCCGGAACGGCTCGAAGAGATTGTCGATCTCGTACGCCGGCACCACCGGCCCGGTGTTGGAGACGACCAGCACCGCCTGACCGTGCCGTGCCTCGGTGGTGACCTCGACCCAGCCGCCCTCGGGGATGTTGTACCGGACGGCGTTCTGCACCAGGTTCAGCGCGATCCGCTCCAGCAGTACGCCGTTGCCCTGGACGACCACGGGCCCCCGCTCGCCGCGGATCTCCACACCCTTGGCCGCCGCCTCCGCGTGCACCTGGTCGACGGCCTGCTCGGCCACCTCCGCCAGGTCCACCGGTTTGCGCTCGACGACCTGGTTGTCGCTGCGGGCGAGCAGCAGCAGACCCTCGACGAGCTGCTCGCTGCGCTCGTTGGTGGCCAGGAGCGTCTTGCCGAGCTGTTGGAGCTCCACCGGCGCGTTCGGGTCGGACAGGTGTACTTCGAGGAGCGTGCGGTTGATCGCGAGCGGGGTGCGCAGCTCGTGCGAGGCGTTGCCGACGAAGCGCTGCTGGGCGGTGAAGGCGCGTTGCAGCCGCTCCAGCATCTCGTCGAAGGTGTCGGCCAGTTCCTTCAGTTCGTCGTCCGGTCCGTCCAGCTCGATACGGCGGGACAGGTCCGAACCCGCCACCGCGCGGGCGGTGCGGGTGATCCGGCCGAGCGGCGACAGCACCCGGCCGGCCATGGCGTAGCCGAAGGCGAACGCGATGACGGCCAGGCCGAGCAGAGCGAGCAGGGAGCGGCTGAGGAGGTCGTCCAGCGCTACCCGGCGCTGGTCGTCGATGCAGGCGCTGACCGCCTCGTTGAACTGGGAGAAGGTCAGATTGCCGGCGTTCTTGATCCCGGGGCAGTTGTCGCTCGTGACCTTGAGCCCCTCGGCATCGGCGATCTTGAACAGGGGTTCGTTGCCGGTGTTGATCGCCTGCGCGGCCAGCAAGTAGATGATCGACAGCAGCAGGATGCCGGCGATCAGGAACATGCCGCCGTACAGCAGCGTGAGCCTTATCCGGATGGTGGGGCGAAGCCACGGGAAGGGGGGCTCCACCCTGCGGGGGTCCCAGGTGGGCTTGGGAGGCGCCTGGGGAGGCGCGGGAGTCGCTGCCATGGTCGATCAGATCCGGTAGCCGGAACCCGGCACGGTGACGATCACCGGAGGTTCGCCCAGCTTGCGGCGCAGCGTCATGACGGTGACGCGTACGACGTTGGTGAACGGGTCGGTGTTCTCGTCCCAGGCCTTCTCCAGCAGTTGCTCGGCCGAGACGACCGCGCCCTCGCTGCGCATCAGCACCTCCAGGACGGCGAACTCCTTGGGTGCCAGCTGCACCTCCTTGCCGTCGCGGAATGCCTCGCGGCGGTTCGGGTCGAGCTTGATGCCGGCGCGCTCCAGGACGGGCGGCAGCGGCACGCTCGTACGGCGGCCGAGGGCGCGCACGCGTGCCGTGAGCTCGCTGAAGGCGAAGGGCTTGGGGAGATAGTCGTCGGCGCCGATCTCCAGTCCCTCGACACGGTCGCTGACGTCGCCGGAGGCCGTGAGCATCAGCACGCGGGTGGGCATGCCGAGTTCGACGATCTTGCGGCAGACGTCGTCGCCGTGCACGAGCGGGAGGTCGCGGTCGAGGACCACCACGTCGTAGTCGTTGACGCCGATGCGCTCCAGGGCAGCCGCACCGTCGTACACGACGTCGACGGCCATGGCCTCCCGGCGCAGTCCGGTGGCCACCGCATCGGCGAGCAGCTGCTCGTCCTCGACGACGAGTACGCGCACGTCGCTTGTCCTTCCTGTGTCCACCCGCGTAGCGCTTGTCTCGCCCACGGGCAGGGTGCTGATGGGGTTCTCGGCCTCCATCCTGCCCTTTTCCGCCATAAGTCGGCGGTAAGACGGGTGAGGGGCCAGGCGGGACGGTGCGAGGCCCGGGAATGCGAATTTTTCTCCTCCGGTTGAGGTTTCCGTCTCTCGGAGCGAGGGGAGGACGGCATGTACACCCCGCGATCACGCTCTGCTTGTGCCGCACCACCATCCGGTACACAGCGCTCCGCTTCCCGCAGGGCGGGCGTGGTGTCCGGCACCGTCGCCGCCCGGCTGGGCAGCGCTGGGCACCTGTGACAGACGTGATCGCCCCTTCCGATCGGCACACCCCCGTGCCACCGACCCACGACCCAGGACGAGGGGGCGCAGCATGGACGCATTCACCGCAGGACTTCTGCAGCGCATAAAGGCGACCGAGTCCGACCTGACGCGGGCACGTGACGAGGGCGACGAGTTCCTCGTCGAGGTGGAGCAGGGCGAGCTCGACGACCTGCGCCGTCTCGCCGCCGAGCATGGTGTGGAAGTCGGCGCGACCAGCGTCTGACCAGCACGGAAAGAGGCCCCGGTGAATCCAGCACCGGGGCCTCGACGTGTTCTGGGGCGGCTTGGCGACGGACCGCGTCAGTCGTGCCAGGCCCCGAAGTCCTCCAGGAGCCGCTGGAGAGGCTCGAAGACGGCCGGGGTGGCCGCCACCGCCAGCTCGCCTGACGGGCGCTCTCCGGGCCGTCCGCCGGTCAGGGCGCCCGCTTCCCGGGCGATGAGGTCCCCCGCGGCGAGGTCCCAGGCGTGCAGCCCCCGCTCGTAATAGCCGTCGAGGCGCCCGGCCGCCAGGTCGCAGAGGTCCATCGCGGCCGAGCCGCCCCGCCGGATGTCGCGCAGCAGCGGGATCAGCCGCTGGGCTACGTCGGCCTGGTGGGTGCGGACGTCGGTGACGTAGTTGAACCCGGTCGAGACGAGGGCCTGGTCCAGCGGGGCGGCCGGCCGGCACCGCAGCCTGCGTTCCCCGGCCCATGTGCCCCTCGCCCATGCGCCCCGGCCGCGGATCGCATGGAACGTCTCCCCCCGCATCGGTGCCGAGACCACCCCGACGACCGTCTCCCCGTCCTGCTCGGCGGCGATGGAGATGGCCCAAGTCGGCAGTCCGTAGAGGTAGTTGACCGTGCCGTCCAGCGGGTCGATCACCCAGCGGACGCCGCTCGTGCCCTCCGTCGAGGCTCCCTCCTCGCCGAGGAAGCCGTCGTCCGGGCGGTACTCGGAGATCAGGCCCGTGATCAGCTTCTCCGCGGCGATGTCCATCTCCGTGACCACGTCGATCGGGCTGGACTTGGTCGCGGCGACCGCGAGGTCGGCCGGTCGGCCGTCCCGCAGCAGCTCGCCGGCGCGGCGGGCGGCCTCCTGGGCCAGGGCGAGCAGGTCCGAATGCAGGGCGTCGGTCACGGGGCTCCTCACGCGTAGGGGCTGTCGGCGCCCGCGGCGGCGGGCCTGGGCGCCCGGGACGGGCAGCAGCCGACCGGGCAGAGCTGGTGGCTCGCACCGAGCGCGCCGAGGGCGCACGGCGTGACCTCTTCCGCGCGCTCGACGGCCGCGCGCTCCAGCACGAGGTGGCGGACGGCGGCGGCGAACCGCGGATCGTCGCCGACGGTGGCCGAGCGGCGCATCGGCAGGCCCAGCTCCTCGGCCCTGGCCTTGGCCTCCGTGTCGAGGTCGTAGAGGACCTCCATGTGGTCGGAGACGAAACCGATCGGGGCGACGACGATCGCCGGGACCCCGGCGGCGTGCCGCTCCACCAAGTGGTCGCAGATGTCGGGCTCCAGCCACGGGATGTGCGGGGCGCCGGAACGGGACTGGTAGACGAGCTGCCAGGGGTGGTCGACGCCGGTGCGCTCGCGGACGGCGTCGGCGATCAGCCGCGCGACGTCCAGATGCTGCCGGACGTACGCCCCGCCGTCGCCGTGCTCCTCGACGGGGCCGGAGGTGTCGGCGGCGGCGGTCGGGATGGAGTGGGTCGAGAAGGCGATGTGGGCACCGTCCCGGACCTCCTCGGGGAGGTCGGCGAGGGAGGCGAGCACACCGTCGATCATCGGCTCGAGGAAGCCGGGGTGGTTGAAGTAGTGCCGCAGCTTGTCGACCCGGGGGACTTCGAGGCCCTCGGCAGCCAGGGCACCGAGCGAGTCGGCGAGGTTCTCGCGGTACTGCCGGCAGCCCGAGTAGGAGGCGTAGGCGCTGGTGGCGAGGACCAGGATGCGGCGGCGTCCGTCGGCGACCATCTCGCGCAGCGTGTCCGTCAGGTACGGCGCCCAGTTGCGATTGCCCCAGTAGACCGGCAGGTCCAGACCGTGCTCGGCGAAGTCCTTGCGCAGGGCGTCCAGCAGGGCGCGGTTCTGGTCGTTGATGGGGCTGACCCCGCCGAACTGGAAGTAGTGCTCGCCGACTTCCTGGAGGCGCTCCTTGGGGATGCCCCGCCCGCGCGTGACGTTCTCCAGGAACGGGATCACGTCCTGCGGGCCCTCGGGACCGCCGAAGGAGAGCAGGAGCAGGGCGTCGTAGGGGCTGGCATCGCGCGCGTCTGGCATGGGTCGATCCTGTCATCCGGTACTGACAGCCGGGAAACGGCGGGGTGAGCACCCGGGTTCCCGGTTCGTCCGGACGGGTGCATCCGGGTCACCCGACTCGTAAGCTGTATCGGCCATCCACATTGCTGACCGGCCGAGGTGCCGGTGCGCCGTCCTGCCTGCCCCGAGCCGCCGCCGTCCCGCCGCTCCCGCCCGACCGGAGACCCCGTTGCCCAGCCCCTACCACGCCCTGTTCGCCGCCCCCGGCAGCAGGGCCTTCTCCGCCGCGGGTCTCCTCGGCCGGATGCCGCTGTCGATGATGGGCATCGGCGTGGTGACGATGATCTCCCAGCTGACCGGGCGGTACGGCCTGGCCGGCGCGCTGTCGGCCACCATCGCGCTGGCCGCGGCGGTGGCGGGCCCTCAGGTGTCGCGGCTGGTGGACCAGTACGGGCAGCGGCGGGTGCTGCGGCCCGCGACGCTGATCTCGCTCGCGGCGGGTGCGCTGCTGCTGTTCGCCGCGCACCACGGGTGGCCGGACTGGGTGCTGTTCGTGGCCTGCGTCGGCATCGGCTGCGTGCCCAGCGTGGGGGCGATGATCCGCGCGCGCTGGGCGGAGGTGTACCGGGGAACGCCCCAGCTGCACACCGCGTACTCCTTCGAGTCCGTGGTGGACGAGATCTGCTTCATCTTCGGGCCGATCATCTCCATCGGCCTGTCCACGGCCTGGTTCCCGGAGGCAGGGCCGCTGCTCGCCGGCTGCTTCCTCGCGGCCGGCGTCTTCTGGCTGACCGCGCAGCGGGCCACCGAGCCCGCGCCGCATCCGCGCGCGAAGCAGGGCGGCAGCTCGGCCATGCGCTCCGCCGGGCTCCAGGTCCTGGTGGCCACCTTCGTGGCGACCGGAGCGATCTTCGGGGCCGTCGACGTCGTCACCGTCGCCTTCGCGGACGAGCGGGGTCACAAGGGGGCCGCGAGCGTGGTCCTCGCGCTGTACGCGGCGGGCTCCTGCGGGGCGGGGCTGGTCTTCGGGCTGCTGCGCTTCAAGGGGGCGCCCGAACCTCGCTGGCTGCTGGGCATATGCGCGATGGCCGTGAGTATGATCCCCCTCCTACTGGTCGGAAACTTGCCGTTTCTGGCCGTGGCGCTGTTCGTTGCGGGCATGGCCGTCGCTCCCACGATGATCACCACCATGTCTTTGATCGAAGAGCACGTACCACGCGCGCAATTGACCGAGGGCATGACCTGGGTGAGCACCGGGCTCGCGGTCGGGGTCGCGCTCGGGTCCTCCATGGCCGGCTGGGTGATCGACGCGGCCGGCGCGAAGGCCGGGTACGGGGTTCCGGCGGTGTCCGGGGCCGTCGCGGTCGCGGTCGGTTTCCTGGGGTACCGCCGGCTCAGCAGGCCGGCTCCACGTCGGGGAGGCACCGTTGAGCAGCACAGCGAGCGGGAAGAACGGAACGTGGCGTAACTGGGGCGGCAATGTCGCCGCCCGCCCCGCGCGGGAGGTCACACCGGCCTCGGTGGAGGAGCTGTCCGCGGCGATACGCCGGGCCGCCGAGGACGGCCTGCGGGTGAAGCCGGTCGGCACCGGACACTCCTTCACGTCCATCGCCGCGACCGACGGTGTGTTGATCCGCCCTCAACTGTTGACCGGCATACGCGGCCTCGACCGGGACGCCATGACGGTCACGGTCGAGGCCGGCACCCCCCTCAAGAGGCTCAACATGGCCCTGGCGCGCGAGGGCCTGTCGCTGACGAACATGGGCGACATCATGGAGCAGACGGTCTCCGGCGCCACCAGCACCGGCACCCATGGCACGGGCCGCGAGTCGGCCTCGATCGCCGCCCAGATCAAGGCACTGGAGCTGGTGACGGCCGACGGTTCGGTGCTCACCTGCTCCGAGAAGGAGAACCCCGAGGTCTTCGCCGCCGCGCGGATCGGCCTCGGCGCCCTCGGCGTCGTCACCGCGATCACGTTCGCCGTGGAGCCCCTCTTCCTGCTCTCCGCGCGCGAGGAGCCGATGCCGTTCGACAGGGTCCTGGCGGATTTCGACGAACTCTGGGCCGAGAACGAACACTTCGAGTTCTACTGGTTCCCGCACACCGGCAGCACCAACACCAAGCGCAACAACCGCAGCGCGGGCCCCGAGAACCCGGTGTCGCGGCTCCAGGGCTGGTTCGAGGACGAGTTCCTCTCCAACGGCGTCTTCCAGGTCGCCCAGTGGGTGGGCCGGGCGGCGCCCCCCGCGATCCCGGCGATCGCGCAGGTCTCCAGCAAGGCGCTGTCCGCGCGGACCTACACCGACATCCCGTACAAGGTCTTCACATCACCGCGTCGCGTGCGGTTCGTGGAGATGGAGTACGCCGTCGCGCGCGAGGCCGTCGTCGACACGCTGCGCGAACTGAAGGCGATGGTCGACCGGTCCGGCCTCAGGGTCAGCTTCCCCGTCGAGGTGCGCACCGCCCCGGCCGACGACATCACCCTGTCCACCGCCTCGGGCCGCGACAGCGCCTACATCGCCGTGCACATGGTCAAGGGCACTCCGTACCAGCGGTACTTCACCGCCGCCGAGCGGATCTTCACCGCCCACGAGGGGCGCCCGCACTGGGGCAAGGTGCACACGCGGGACGCCGAGTACTTCGCCGGGGTGTATCCGCGCTTCGGCGAGTTCACCGCACTGCGGGACCGGCTGGATCCCGACCGCCGGTTCCAGAACGACTACTTGCGCAGGGTGTTGGGGGCGTAGCGCCAGGCGACTGCGGGCCCGCGCGGTCAACCACCCGTGCGAGAAGGGGACATCCGGACGAAAGCATTCGTTCCGTTTCTGTCGTTTGCGTGAAGTACGCCACTTCGAAGATCCATGAACCGCTCAACCGGCGGCCGGGTCACGCTTCTTGCCAGAACTTGGGCGGCGTGCCAATCCACGCACGTGGCCCGAATGGAGTACTGTTGCGAGCCCTGGGTCCGGTCTCCCGCCAGGGCGTCCGCGACCTTCAAGGACCGCCGGGAGGGGGCTAGTTGCACAGGGTGACGGAGTTGGTCACTTAGCGTTGCGAATAGGTAACCGTGCCATAACGGCGATCCAGGGCCCGCGCCCGACACGCCGGGCAACTCGGCAAGGTTGTGGCAGGCTGCACCCGGGCAGGCCACACTCGACTAGCGGAAGCAGCGACGCACGTGACGTCGGCAGGCACCACCCGGGAGGTCCCCATGCCCGAACTGCGTGTCGTGGCCGTCTCGAATGACGGCACACGGCTGGTGCTCAAGGCTGCCGACTCTACGGAGTACACGCTTCCTATCGACGAACGCCTGCGCGCCGCCGTGCGCGGCGACCGTCCGCGGCTCGGCCAGATCGAGATCGAGGTGGAGAGCCATCTCCGCCCCCGCGACATCCAGGCGCGTATACGCGCTGGTGCGACCGCGGAAGAGGTCGCCCAACTCGCCGGCATCCCCGTGGACCGCGTACGCCGTTTCGAGGGCCCCGTCCTCGCCGAGCGCGCGTTCATGGCCGAAAGAGCACGCAAGACGCCCGTCCGCCGTCCCGGCGAGAACGCCGCCGGGCCGCAGCTCGGCGAGGCCGTGCAGGAGCGGCTGCTGCTGCGCGGCGCCGAGAAGGACACCGTCCAGTGGGACTCGTGGCGGCGGGACGACGGCACCTGGGAAGTGCTGCTGGTCTACCGGGTGGCAGGCGAACCGCACTCGGCGAGCTGGACGTACGACCCGCCCCGGCGGCTCGTCCAGGCCGTCGACGAGGAGGCGCGCTCACTGATCGGCGAGTCCGAGGACCTCGCCGCGCCGGAGCCCAGCTTCCCGTTCGTGCCGCGGATCGCCCGGCTGCCGCGCGAGCGTTCGATGGACCGTGCCCTCGAGACCGCGCGCCCCAGCCTGCCCGCCCAGGCGTCCGAGCCCGCCGAGGAGACCACGGAGGAACGGGACTCGCTGACCAGCCTGCTGGAGGCGGTTCCCAGCTTCCGCGGTGACCTGGTGGTGCCGGAGCGCCCGTCGGAGCCCGAGCCCGAGGAGCCCCCCACCGACGAGCCGGCCGCGGAGGAACCTCCCGCCCCGGCCGCCTCCGCGGGTTCCGCCTATGCGGACGTCCTCATGCCCCGCTCCGTCGGCAGTCACCGCGACCGCCTCATCGGTGCCACGGACCGCCAGGCGGAGGCCGACGGCGTCCGCCCCGGCCGCCGGGCCGCGGTCCCGAGCTGGGACGAGATCGTGTTCGGGACGCGTCGCAAGAAGCAGGAGTAGTCGGTCGTACGGCTGTGATGCGGCCGTACGGGACGAGGGCCGCGTTGTCGCAACGCGGCCCTCGTGTTGTGCGGGTGCGGGCCCACCGCCGTCCGCGGCGCCCTACTGCGGGTCCGGGCCCACCGCCACCGGCCGCGAGGGGTCACTGGACCACTCCGACCACGAACCGACGTACAGCCCCGCCGGAATGCCCGCGACGGCCAGCGCCAGCACCTCATGTGCGCCGGAGACGCCCGAGCCGCAGTAGGCCCCGACCTCCGTGCCCGCCACGGCCCCCAGCGCCTTGAAGCGCGCCGTGAGGTCCTCCGCGGGCAGGAAGCGGCCGTCCGCCGCCACGTTCTCGTTGGTGGGCGCGGACACGGCGCCCGGGATGTGGCCGCCGACCGGGTCGATCGGCTCGACCTCGCCGCGGTACCGCTCCCCCGCCCGCGCGTCCATCAGCACCCCCGCCCGGGCGAGCGCCGCCGCGCCGTCGGCGTCGAGCAGCCCCATGGCTCCCGGCGCCGGCTCGAAGTCGCCCTCCGCCGGGGTCGGTA
This sequence comes from Streptomyces sp. M41, assembly GCF_043673425.1. Classification (NCBI taxonomy): domain Bacteria; kingdom Bacillati; phylum Actinomycetota; class Actinomycetes; order Kitasatosporales; family Streptomycetaceae; genus Streptomyces; species Streptomyces sp. M41. The sequence goes on from NZ_JBIMKE010000002.1 coordinate 346,951, forward strand.
CGGAGGTCTCCAGCGGGCCCGCCCAGTGCGGCAGTCCGCCGTCGAGGACCCGCACGTTCGGGTGACCCGCCCAGCGCAGCAGCCACCAAGCGCGGGCCGCTCCCCAGCCCTGTCCGCCGTCGTACACGACGACCGGCGTCCCGGACGACACGCCCGCCCGTCGCATCGCCGCGCCGAATTCGGCCACGTCCGGCAGCGGATGACGGCCACGCGGACCGGGCGTGGCGGCCAGCTCCCGGTCCAGGTCGACGTAGACCGCGCCGGGGATGTGCCCGGCCTCGTACGCGGCCCGGCCGTCGAACGGCGGCTCACCGGACACCTTGGCCAGGCTCAACTGCCAGCGGACGTCGAGCAGCACCGGCGGCCGGCCGCCCGCCAGCTCACTCGCGAGTTCGGGTGCGGAAATGATGGCGTTCATGGCCACCATCCTCGCGCATGGGGTGGCCGCGGCGGCCCGCTCCGGTTACTCTGCCCGCCGGACAGGCGCGATCACGAGGCGTACGGGATCGAGCACATGCTGTACAGCTGATCGACATCCGTGGGCAATCGCACGGAAGCGGGCGGTAAATCGCACACCGGGCGTCCTCCGGGCGCCGGCCGTCGTACGGCGGCGTGCCCGCAGCGCCCGTGACCACGGGTGGTGCGAGCATCGGCACGGGGGTCCGGACAGCGGAGACGACACGGCCGCGACGAGGGCCGAGGAGAGAGTGACGGATGACCGAGGCACGGGGGTCGGCCGGCCCGAACGGCGCGACGCACGCCGGGCACGCGCCCGGCACGCCCTGCTGGGTGAGCCTGATGGTGCACGGGCTGACCGCGACCCAGGAGTTCTACGGAGCGCTGTTCGGCTGGGAGTTCAGGCCCGGCCCCCAGCAGCTCGGCCCCTATGTGCGGGCCGTGCTCGACGGCCGTGAGGTGGCGGGCATCGGCCAGCTGCCGCCCGACCGCCACCTTCCGATCGCCTGGACCCCCTACCTCGCCTCGAACGACGTCGACCAGACCGCCGACACGGTACGGCTGTGCGGCGGCACGGTCGGCGTGGGTCCGCTGGATGCCGGCGAGGCCGGCCGGATGGCGATCTGCTCCGACCCCTCCGGCGCCGTCTTCGGCATCTGGCAGACACCGGCCCACCGCGGCACACCCATCACGGGCGTACCCGGCACCCCGGCCTGGAACGACCTGCTGACCTTCGAGTCGGTGAACGTCGCCAAGTTCTACGCGACGGTGTTCGCCTACGAGGAGGAGCCCGAGGTCTCCGCGGACTCCGACCACGTCACCCTGCGCGTCGAGGGGCGTCCGGTCGCCGGTATCCATGGCATGGGCCATGCGCTGCCGCGCGACCGGGGCCCGCACTGGATGACGTACTTCGAAGTCGCCGACCCGGACGCGATGGTGGACCGTGTGGTCGGACTCGGCGGGCACGTCCTCAAGCCCGCCCAGGACGGCGAGCACGGCCGGGTGGCAACGGTGTCGGACCCGGAGGGTGCCCGGTTCTCCCTGATCCGGACGCGCTGACGACGACGAGTGACCGGCGGCCGGGGAACTGACGGCCATGGAGGGACGGCCGAGGACCGACGACCGGGGTCGACGGCCGACGACCGACGCCCAGGTGGCCGAGGAGGGGCGGCCGGCGGCGGCTCAGGCCGGCTGGACCGGCAGGACGTCTGGGGACAGCGCCGCCGCCCGGGCGCTGGCCGCCGTCATGCGACGCCGGTGGTGGCGCCGGCACAGGACCTCGTAGCCGACGGCGTTCGACTGGTCGACGTCGCTCCAAGGCGTAGACGTCGAGGCTCAGGTCGTCGACCACGCGCGCGAGTTGGTCGATCTGGTCCGGAGCGAGGAACTGGGCCTCGTCGGCGATGACGTGGTCCGCTCGGCCGCCCCGGGAGAGGTGGTCGACGATGTAGGCGTACAGGTCCATGCCGTCCTCGACCTCCACCGCGCCCCTGACCAACTGCTGACGGGGCCTGATCCTCCAATGCCACGAAGTCGAGAGCCCAGCGGCGGTGTCGAGGCATCAGGGAGAGTGATCTTGTGCTGTTCGGTGCTGTGCGGATGAGTCGGCCGTTGCGGGCCCAGTAGCAGAGTTGCGCGGTGAGGCTGCTGCGGGGGCGTCCCGAGGTGCGAAGCCCCAGATACCGCGCGATGTCCCGGACGTGCATGGCCGGGTTGGAGTTCGCGGCCAAGAGCCGGCAGACCCACCCCTAGCGGCCGGAGTGGGCAGCCCGGCTCGGGTCCTGCGTGCTGGGCAGGACCGGTGGGTGCACGGTGATCTCGATGGCGGTGATCGGTGTGCTGACGCGTGGACGCCCGTCGCGCTTGCAGATACCGCCAGCGGCGGTAGCGCACTCCGGGTGTGGACGGCTGGGCCAGCGGGCCGGCCAGCACGTCGAACAGCCGCGTGAGCGGGCCCACCCCTGTCCCGCCGACGCAGATCGCGAAGTCCAACTCGGGCGGGATGACATGCGTTGACTCACCGATATGACCTGGCGCCACACGTCATCGGCACGCCCGTGACAGACCATCCACTGGGCCTCTGCCTTCTCAGGAAGATCTTGGTCGATCCCCTGGACAGCGTCGATCTGCCGGTCGGAGGCGAGGAGATCGACGGCCCGTGACGGGACCGCGCGCAGGTCCTCCTCGTCGAGGCCGAGGCACTTGTTGCAGACTGCGCGCGACAGGGTGCTAGTCCCGGGCTGGGACCGCCATCTCCCCAAGAAGAGACCAGTCATCCTGCGGGATCGTCGCGTTCACAATGCGCGGCGTCTCGACCAGATGGGGCGGCAGCGTCTGCTGCGCAGCCTTGAAGTGCGCGGACTGTACATGCGCGCTCCCGGCCTCGTCATCGCGGAAGGCCTCGACCAGGACGTACTGCGTCGGATCGGCCACGCTGCGCGACCACTCGAACCACAGGCAGCCGGGCTCGGCGCGCGTCGCACGGGTGAAGTCGGCGGTGATCTCGGGCCAGCGGTCGGCGTGCTCGGAACGGACTCGGAACTTGGCGGTAATGAAGATCACGGGATTCCTTCGCTGATGTGTGTGCACCCTGCATCACAACAGGCGTGCATGTAAGGCACCGGCAGGACGACGAGCCGATCCGATGGCGGGTGGGCCACTGCTCGCGTTCCTGCCGCGCCGTCAGGACTCACTGGTCGAGACGGCGGGACACGATCGTACGAACTCGGCTTGCCTGTGCCGGCTTGCGGACTTCCCGACACCGAATGTGTCGCGGTGATGGCCGACGGATCGTTACGACCGGAGTACCAACTTACCGTCCGCGTACGGAAGGACCTTGGCGCGCGGCAGGTGCACGAGGACCTCCTCGCCGACCGGAACCCCCTCCTCCCGCGGCGTCTTGGCCCTGAGTGGTTGCCCGGCGACCTCGATCTCGAGCACGCGCTGCGCGCCGTGGTCGCTGACGCCCCGCAGCCGGCCGGGGAAGGTGTTGGGGCCGGGGTCCGTGACGATCTTTACGTACTCGGGCCGGACGCCGATCTGGACCTCGGTCGTGGTCCGGGGGATGTCCCAGGCAGCGGACAGTGCCCGGCCGCCCAGCGCGAAGGGCCCGTCGCTGCGGTCCACGGTCAGGAAGTTCATCGCCGGTGCGCCGATGAAGTAGCCGACGTAGGTGGAGGAGGGCGCCTCGAAGAGCTGCTCGGGGGTGCCTTGCTGCACGGCGCGGCCGTCCTTCATGACGAGCACTTCCTGCGCGAAGCTCATCGCCTCGTACTGGTCGTGCGTCACGTAGATCACTGTGGGCCGGAACTGCTCGGTGATCTCTCGGATCCTGCGCCGCAGCGAGTGCTTCAGCTGCGGGTCGATCACGGTGAGCGGCTCGTCCATCAGGACGGCCGCCACGTCGTCACGGACCAGACCGCGGCCGAGTGAGATCAGCTGCTTGTCGTCGGCGGTGAGCCCGCGCGCGGGCTGCCCCAGCCGGTCGTGCAGGTCCAGGGCCTCGGCGACCTGCCGGACCTTGGCGTCGATCCTCGCCTTGTCCCAGCGCCGGCATTGCAGCGGGAAAGCGAGGTTGTCGTAGACCGTCATCGACCTGTAGATGACGGGGAACTGGAAGACCTGAGCGATGTTGCGCGCCTTCGTGGGCAGAGCGGTGACGTCGACGCCGTCGAACAGCACCCGTCCCCGGGATGGTCTGACCAGGCCGGACAGGATGTTCAGCAGCGTCGTCTTGCCGCAGCCCGAGGGACCGACCAGCGCGTAGGTCTTGCCGGACTCGAAGGTCAGCTGCAGCGGCTTGAGAGCCCATCGCTCCTCCTCGGCACCCGGCGCGTACGCGTGCCCGACGTCGACGATGTCCAACTGCGCCATATCAACGTCCTTCCACTGAGACGAGTTCGTACGAAGGCGTCCGCACGAGCGCCCCCTGCTCGTCGAAGGCGAACAGCCGGTCCGGACGGAGCCGAAGTTTGACCAGGTCGCCGAGGGCGACGTCGTGGATGCCCTCGATCTGCACCACGAAGGGGCTCTCGCCGACGACCACATGGACGAAGGTCTCGGAGCCGGAGATCTCGACGAACGTGACCTCGCCCTCGACCCCGCTGGACGCCAGGCTGACGTCGGTGGCGCGCAGGCCGAACTGGTAGGCACCCTCGGGCAGTCCGGCCAGGTGCCCGGAGAGGTGAGTGGCCTGGAATCCGGCCGCCGTGACCTGGCCGCCCTCGACCCGGCCCGCGAAGATGTTCATGGGCGGGTCGTTGATGATGGACGCCACCGTGGTGGTCGCCGGGCGTTCGAAGACCTCCTGGGGGGTGCCGGTCTGGAGGATCCGCCCCTCGTGCATGACGAGGACCACGTCCCCGAGCATCATCGCCTCGGCGGGTTCGGTGGTGGTGTAGATGACGATCGTGTCGCCCTGGTCCGAGAAGAGGGCCTTGAACTCGTCGCGCAGCTGTTCGCGCAACTTGTAGTCCAGGTTCGCCAGTGGCTCGTCGAGCAGGAGGATGCCGGTACCTCGGGCCAGGGCGCGAGCCATCGCGACGCGCTGCTGCTGGCCGCCGGAGAGCTGGGAGGGCTTGCGCTTCTCGAAGTCCGAGAGTCCCACGCTCGCCAGGCTCTGGCGGACCCGGCGGCGGATCTCCTCCTTTGACAGCCCGGCCCGCTTCAGCGGGAAGGCCACGTTGTCGAACACATTGAGATGCGGGTAATTGATGAACTGCTGGTAGACCATGGCTGTGTCGCGCCGCCACACCGGCGTCTTCAGGAAGTCGGCTCCGGCCCGGGTCAGTGAGCCGGAGTCCACTCTCTGAAGTCCGGCCAGGGCCCGCAGCAGCGTCGTCTTCCCGGCCATCGTCCGGCCGATGACGGTGTGGAGCCGTCCCGGCCGGAAGGTGGCGGTCACGTTCTTGAGGTGGTCGACGCCGTCGACGGTCAGAGACAGATCGGTGGCAATCAGATTCATCTTCATCGGACGGCTCCCGACAGGTTCCCCTTGGACAGCAGGCGCTCCACCCAGAGGGCGAGCAGGATCAGTGGTGCCACGCCGAAGAGCGCGGCGGCGGACAGCGTCCACCACGGTGGAATGGAGGAGTTGAGGGCGACGACGGCCTGGGGCAGGGTCTGGACCTCGGTGAAGGTCAGCCGGAAGGCGAAGAAGAAGTCGTTCCAGCCGAACACGGCGCAGAACATCGCCGCGACGGTCAGCCCGGGCAGGGAGTTCGGCAGGATCGCCCGTACGAAGGTCTGGAACGGGGGACAGCCCTCCAGCATCGCCATCTCGTCGATCTCGCGGGGGATGCCGTCGAAGAAGTCCACCATCACCCAGACCGCGATCGGCAGCAACAGCGCGACCGTCACGATGACCAGGCCCGGGATGGTGTCCAGAAGGCCGCCCCACTGCAGGAGGTAGAAGAACGGGATCACCAGGACGACGGGCGGCATGATGCGTTGGGAGACGAAGAAGAAGACGATGTCGCTGTTCTTGATGAAGCCCAGCCTGAACCGGTACCGGGACAGCGCGTAGGCGGCCAGCGACCCCAGCGCCAGGCTGATGGCGGACGCGGCGATCGTGATGATGGCACTGTTGATGAAGGGATCGATCACATCGACGCCGCCGGCTCCGCCGAAGATGTTGCGCCAGCCGGTGAGGGTGGGCTCGTACTGGGCCCAGGGAAGGTAGGTGGGACCGCCCTGGACGGCGTTGGCGTTCTTGAAGCTGGTCGTCATCGCCCAGAAGAACGGTCCGGCGACGAAGCAGGCCCACAGGGCGATCACGGTGTACTTGAATATGGGATAAAGGCGTGCCCTCATGAGTCCCCCTTCAGCTTGAAGGCCCTGGTGAGCAGGGCGGCGACGACCGTGAGCGTGACGATCATCAGGACGAGGTAGGTCAGCGACATCGCCCCGCTGTAGCCGGTCTGCTGATCGCGGAGCCCCTGGATGTACAGGTAGTAACCCGGGGTCTCCGTGGAGGACCCCGGCCCGCCGGACGTCAGGACGTAGACGCTGTCGGAGAGCTTGGACGCCTCGATCAGCCGGATGATGACCGCCGCGACCGAGACCGGTGCCATCAGCGGGAAGGTCACCTTCCAGAAGGTGCGCCAGGTGCCGGCGCCGTCGATCGCGGCGGCCATGAACGGTTCCCTGGGAAGGCTGAGCAGGCCGGCCAGCAGCAACAGGAACAGGAAAGGGGTCCACTGCCAGACCTCGACGGTCATCAGCGCGACCAGGGCCGGGGCGGACTCGGTGAGCCAGGCAATTTTCGTCAGGCCCAGCATCCCCAAAAGGTCGTTGACCGGCCCCAGCGACTCATGGAAGATCGTCTGCCAGATGGCGGCCATCACCACGGGCGTGGTCATCATGGGAACGAGGAAGAGCACCCGCCAGAATCTGCGGCCGCGTACCTCGCGCCAGACCAGCAGGGCCATGCCGAACCCGATGACGTACTGGATCAGGACCGTGCCGCCCGCCAGCAGGATCAGCCGGGTGATGGAAGCCCGGAAGCGGCCGTCGTGCAGCATCGCGCTGTAGTTGGCCCCTCCGATGAAGTCCATCTGAGGGTTGCTGACGTTCCAGCCGGAGAAACTGACGCGGATGGTGAACAGAAGCGGGAAAATGATGATCAGAAAGAGCGTGAGCAGTCCCGGCAGCAGGAACATGCTCTTGTGCCGGCGCAGGCCGTCCATGGTTCTCCTTGCGGAAGGGAGCGGGAGTCCCCGGGCGGCCGGCCGATGCGGACCGGCCACCCGGGGCGCCCTGCGTTCGGATCAGGACTTGTCCTCGAGCGCGACCACGTTGCGATAGGCGCTCTGGACTTTCTCCTTGCCGATCTGGTTGGTGATCTTGGCCCATTCCCCGGCTACACCATCCAGCGCCCGCTGCGGGGACTCCTGGCCCGCCAGCGCCGCGGCGACGCCGTTGGCCAGCGCGGACATGTACTGATTGACGCCCGGGACACGCAGGTCGAAGACGCGGTTGGGGTTCTCCTCCATGCCGGCGAGCGTGTTCACATACGCCTTGGCGACGTCCTTGTCCCAGCCCTCCTTCTCCCAGAACGCCGGGTCGAAGTGGGAGATGCGATAGGGGTTGACGCCGAAACGGCCGATGGTCAGGTCGAGAGCGGTGTTGGCCTCATTGCTGAAGAAGCACAGGTAGTCGAAGGCCATCTCCTGGTGGCTGGACGCCTTGGCCACCGCGGAGGTCCATCCCCAGGTGAAGTAGGCCGCCTGGTTCGCCTTCGTGTCCCACGACTTCGTGGTGCGGTTGTAGACCTCCGTGGAGCCTGGCAGCGGTGCCGCCTCAACCGTGTTGCGGATCTTGCTGTCCGGCTGCTGGGCCTGGATGAAGGCGTCGTCCCACGAGTACGACAGCAACGTCTGGCCGCCTCCGAAGGAGAAGATCTCGTCTCCCAGGCCGAAGTTGGCGCCGCCGGGTGCCCAGGTGGACTTGGCCTCGACCATGTCCTCCAGGGCTCGCACGAAGCCGGGCGTGTTGATCAGCGGCTTCATGGTCTCGACGTCGAAGAAGACACCGCCCTTGACCTCCGGGTTCTTCACGTACGGTGCCGCCCGGCTGATGAACGCGGAGAAGGTGAGGTCGTCGCGCTTGGTGACCTCGGCGCTGCCGTAGTTCTTCTTGCCGTCGTCGTCGAAGTCCTTGCCGCTGAACACCTCGGCCATGTCCTGGTATTCGGCCCATGTCGTGGGGACCTTCAGGTCCTTGCCCGTGGCTTTCTTGTACTCTGCCTGCCACTTGGGGTCCTTCAGTACATCGCTGCGGACCTTGAGGTAGTGCCGGTCACCGTCCACCGGGTACTGCACGACCTTCCCGTCCCAGGTCGCCACGTCCATGTAGGCCGCGGTGACGTCCCGCATACCGGTGGTGTTCAGGTACTTCTCCGGCACCGGTGCCAGGTACGGGGCCATGTCGCCGATCCACAGGGACGGGTAGAACATGACGTCGTACGCCGGCTGGCCCGCCTGCAGGGGCGTGAGGATCTTCTGGTGCAGCTCGCCGAAGGGGACGTTGACCACCTCGACCTTCCCGCCGGTGATCTCCTCGAACTGCTTGGCATGCAGTTGCGTCGGCTCACCGATGACCGGGACGGCATGGCTGATGATCTTCAACGTCTGTCCGGAGTAGTCCTTGCGGCTGATCGACTCGTAGCTGCAGGCGCCGGGGACGTCCTTGACCTTCGTCGCCGGGTAGTTCTTGCCGTACTTCTGGTAGCTGATCTGCGAGCCGGGCTTGAACAGCGCGGTCTTTTCCTTGGGCTTTTGCTGGGCCTCGTTCTGGGCGGTGCACGCGGTGGCGGTCAGGGCCGCTACGGCCGCGACGGCGACGAGGCCCGGGTACGGTCTGCTGCGCATGGGGCTTCTCCTGCGGTGTCAGGGGATCAAGATCGCTCGGCCGCGTACGGCGCCGGCGTGCAGGTCGTCGAGAGCCTGCCGGAAGGAGGCGAGGGGGTAGCGCTGGGTGTGCAGGGTGACCTTGCCGCGGGCCGCCAGGACCATGAGCTCGGACAGGTCGTTGTAGGACCCCACGAGATTGCCGATGAAGTTGATCTCCGTGGAGATGACATCGATCGTCGGCACGTGGAGGTGGCCGCCGTAGCCGATGACGTAGTAGTTGCCGTTGCGGCGCAGGCAGGCCACGCCCGTCTCGACGGCGCCACCCTCACCGACGAAGTCCAGGACGGCCTCCGCCCCGTGCCCCGCCGTGAGGTCCCGTACGCGGTCGGCTTCGGTGCCGTCCGCGAGGAGCGTGTGGTCGGCGCCGAGTTCCTTGGCCAGCGCGAGGGCCTCGGGGCTGCGGTCGATGACGATCATCTCGACCGGCGACAGGGCCCGCAGCACCTGGATGCCGATGTGCCCGAGTCCGCCGGCGCCGATGATCACGGCCTTGTCACCGGGCCACAGTGCCCGGGCCGCCTTGGCGACGGCGTGGTACGCCGTGAGCCCGGCGTCGGCCAGGGCCGCCACCGAGGCCGGCTCCAGGGACGGGGCAAGGGGCACGACCGATCGGGCGTTGGTCTTGAGGTACTCGGCGTAGCCCCCGTGGGTGTCGATGCCGGGGAAGGCCGAGTTCGTGCAGTGGACGTCGTCGCCGTCCCGGCAGGCGCGGCACAGACCGCAGGTCACCAGCGGGTGCAGGATGACCGGGTCGCCCAGCTCGACGTTGGTGACGGCCTCCCCGACCTCCGCGACCCAGCCGGCGTTCTCGTGACCGATCGTGTACGGAAGGGCGACCCCGCTCTTCTCCCTCCACTGTCCTTCGAGGATGTGCAGATCGGTCCGGCAGACCCCGGCGCCCCCGATCTTCACGATCACGTCCAGCGGGCCGGTGATCTGCGGGTCCGGCACGTCCACGAGCACGGGCGGCTCGTCGTACTCGATGACCTGCACGGCTTTCATGGCGGCTCCCTGCGAGTCGGCGGGTGGGTGGTGCGCCGATTACACAGGCGGCCGATCGCAGGACGATGTCTCAGAATTCGTCCGTGGATGTCTCAATGTGATACACGCCGTAGGCGCGACGCCGCCGAGCTGGTCCAATCACTGCACCGAGGATTGTGACGCGCGCCGCACGGGAGTGTTAAATGCCCCGACACCAACCCGGAAACTCACTGAGAACAGCCAGAGAGCTCTATCTGGAAGCCACCAACGATCCGAGCGCTCGGCCGCTCGTGGTCGCCTCGTGGCAACGCTCGATCGAGTACAAGGTGAAGTCCGGCAGCCTCGACGCTCCCTACCTGGACAACCCCAATCTCGACAGCCCCCTGGCCAGGGCGGCGCTGCCCATCCTGGACACGCTTCACGAGCAGCTCGCCGACGACCCGGTATCCACGATGATCACGGACCGGAACGGCGTCGTGCTGTCCAGGAAGGTGTCCCACGACGGCCTGACGACGCACCTCAACCGCGTGCGTCTGGCCCCGGGCCATGTGTTCTCCGAACGCTACGTCGGCACCAACGGCATCGGGACCGCGCTGGCCAGTGGTCGCCCGGTCGTGATCGCCGGAAGGCAGCACTACGTCGAAGAGCTGCGGGACTTCCACTGCGCGGCCGTACCGATCCTGCATCCCACCCGCGGCAGCCTGCTGGGAGCGTTCAACCTCACCACCATCCGCCAGGGCTCCGACGGCATGCTGATGGCCTTCGCCCGCTCGGTCGCGGCCCAGATCGAGGCCGAGATCGCGGCGATCACATCGCGGCGCGAGCGGGCCCTCTTCCAGGACTACATGGAGGCTTGCTCCTCGGCGCGCCCTGGACCCGTGCTGGCGCTCAATCGCGACGTCGTCATGATGAACGAGCAGCTCAGCGCTGCCGTGACCGGGCCCGACCAGTATGCGCTGCTCGACCACGCGCGTGAGATCGCCGAGCATCCCCGGCTGGAGGGGACCCGCAGCATCGCCCTGCCCTCGGGGCGGGTCGCCGAACTCAAGGTCAGTCGCTGCCGGCGCGAGGACAGCGACGCGGGCGCCGTCTTCCGAGTCCGGCTGATCGGACGGGCCCAGCCCACACCTGCGGTTTCCGCCGCGCCGGTCCGCGCCGGCCTGGGGCTGGTGGGCTCGTCCCCGCCCTGGCTGCGCGCGATCGCCGACAGCGAAGCAGCGTTCGTCGCCGGGACATGGCTTCATCTCCTGGGCGAAGCCGGCGTCGGCAAGAGGACGCTGGTCGAGGCCTTGCACCGAGCCCAGGGCGCCGGACGTCGGCTGGAGATACGGGAAGCGCCACTGTCGGATTCAGCTGCCGTCACCGAGCGCTGGCTGCACGACATCGAGGAGCTGCTCGCCGTGCCGTCCAACGTGCTCCTCCTGCGCGATGTCCACCTGCTGGGCGACCTGCAGCGGCAGCGGCTGACGCACCTGCTGGCGCGCCGGGACCGCAGCGCGTCCGGGCAACTGGTCATGACCAGCCAGCCGTCGATGGTCGGCGCCGACGACGAGCTCGACCAGCTCTGCGACGCCTCGGTGAAGGTGCCTGCCCTGCGTCATCGTTATGGGGACACCGAGCACCTGGCGCGGTTCTTCCTGCGCAAGTACCGGCCGAGCGGTGAGAGCGGGTTCTCCCCGGATGCGTTGACGTTGCTGCAGCGATGTCCTTGGCCGGAAAACGTACGGCAGCTGGAGTCGGTGATCCGGGGCCTGGCGCGGCGGCCTTCGGGCCGGATGATCCGCGCGGAGGACCTGCCGCCGGAATGCCGGGTGTCGTCGAACAAGGTTCTCACCACCATCGAGGCGCTGGAACGCGACGCCATTCTGCGCGGGCTGATGGACCGCAACTCCAACGTCCAGCAGACCGCGCAGGACCTCGGGATCTCCCGCGCCACGATGTACCGAAAGATGCGCCGCTACGGCATCGTCCCGTCGAGCCTGACGTGACGGGCCGTTCCGGCACGTAGGCCGCGCCTGTCGCGTGGAGGGCAGGGCGGATCCATCGTGGAGCAGGGAGCGACCCACTCGGGTCCGGGGCACGCCGGCTGTCGGCCGCGGTGAGCCACTGCGCGATGACCATGTCCGCGCATGGCTGCTCGCCTGGCGCTCCTCGACCAGGCCGGCGCCCGCATCGGGTCGCACACCGTGCGACGACACCGACCGGTGGCTGCGCGGGATGCGGCGCTCACGCCGGCGCATCGACGACATCGCCGCAGGCTGAGCGCGGCACGGGGCGGCGGCCGGTGGAGCGTGTGAGGGCGCTCCACCGGCCGCCGCATGCATGCGTCAGGCACTGACGGGCTGCTCCGGCAACGCGTCCGCACGCCGCCGTCCCGTGACACTTCCGAGCCAGCCGAGCAGGAACGCGACGGGCAGCGACACCAGGGCGACCGTCTGCAGCGGGAACCAGGCGATGTCCCACTCGGGGAACAGCGCCACCGGGCTGCCGGAGAAGACGGGGCTCACGACCTGGAGTCCGAGCGCGCAGCCGAGCCCTCCGTACAGCGTCCACTGCAGCCCCCTGCGCGTGAAGCCGCGCCAGAACAACGAGTACACCAGCGCTGGAAGCAGGCAGGAGCTCGACACCGCCAGGGAGATCGTGGACAGGAAGCCCATGTTCCAGCCCTGCACCCGCACCGCGAGGCAGATGCTCAGCACCCCGACCAAGACGGACGCGATACGGGCAGCGGCCACCTCCCGGCCTTCGGTCGTGCGCCCGCGGCGGACGACGTTGGTGACGAGGTCGTGGGCGACCGAGCCTGCGGCCGCCAGCGTCACGCTCGCGACGACCGCCAGCGTGGTGAGGAACACCGCACAGGAGACCAGCACGACGAGCCATGCCTCGCCCGCCTGCGCCGACGAGCCGCCCGCCAGTTCGCCGGTGAGCATGAGCAGGCTGCTGGTGGCCCCGGGGTCGGCGGCGAGGATCTTCGGAGCGCCGATCAGCGCCGCGGCCCCGAAACCCAGCACGGTGGTGAGCAGGCAGATGGCACCGACGATGGCGATGGTGTGGCGGACCGTACGGCGTGCCGCGGCGACATCGGGCGCGGTGTTGAGCTGGGTGGCGACATGGGGCATGCACGCGACACCCAGCACCACGGTGATCATCAGACCCATGAACTCGAGGGTCCCCTGGACCGGGCTGCTGGCGGCGAAGCGCAGGCCTGGACGCATATAACCCTCGGGACGGCCGCTGCCCCGCCCGGCGGCCTCGATGAGGGAGTCGGGGCTCCAGTGGAAGCGGTGGAGCAGCACGGCCGCCACTGCCACGGCCATGGCGAGCAGGATCACCGTCTTGATCACCTGGATCGCGATCATGCCGCGCATCCCGCCGAAGGCCGTGGCGCAGACGACGAGGGTGCCCATCATGACGATGGCGGTCTGCTCGGCGCCGGGACCGGACAGGCCGAGCAGCATGACGGTGGTCCTGCCCGAGCCGGAGAGCTGGACGATCAGATACGGGACGCACGCGCTCAGCGTGACGACGGCGACCGCGATCCTGACCGAGGGCCCCGGGGCCCGCAGGGCGAACGTGTCGCCGAGGGTGTAGCTGCCGCGTTCCCGCAGTGGGCCGGACAGCAGGAGCAGGACGCCGAGCGACAGCACGGTGCACAGGGCGATGAACAGACCGTCGAAGCCGAAGACCGCGACGGTTCCCGTCGTGCCGAGCACGGTCGCGGCGGAGAGGTAGACGCCGGTGAGGACGAGGGCGCCCTGGACGGGCCGCAGCCTGCGGCCCGCCGTGTAGAAGTCGTCGACCCGGTCCCGCTTGGGGCCGTTGAGCACGCAGATGAGCAGGGTCGGGACGATGAAGGCGAGGAAGCCGACGAGAACCCAGGAGCGGGTGTCCGTGTCCAGGCCGAGGGTGCCGGGATCCCCTGCGGCGAGCAGGATCTGAGGAAGCATCACTGCTCCTCCGCCGACTCGTACGCGGCCTGCTCGTGGGCGGCGCGGTCGTAACGCGTTGCCGTCCACAACAGGAGCAGGCCCTGCGCGAGAAGGACGACGACGCCGAGGTTGATCTGTCCGACGACACGGGTAGCCAGCAGGTCCTCTGCGGCGCAGGCAAGCAGGAGATGGACCACGAAGGTCAGTCCGTTGACGAGCGCAAAGGATTGGCCCGGCCGGTGGGGCCGGGGTCTTAGGTGGAACCGGGGCGTGTGCGGATGGGTGTGCTGATGGGCCATGAGCTCTCCTGGCTGGCAGGGATGCGCGCGCATCGCATCGCTCGGGCGATGCCTGGCGAGGGCATGCCTCTGACGGCATTGCCCCTGACGAGGGCTCACCAGAGCACGTACCGACCGGTCAGTCCATACGCTTGCGGGCACCCCGTTGTCCGCTCCCAACGCCGTAGGGGGGCAACTGTGCTGATGCCCATTCGGCCATCCGCCGTAAGGAATCTGGCCATGGTGATACGAGTGCCGGGGGCAGGGCACACCGCCGGGCGGCCGTACACGTACCGGGAGTCGCGGATTACGCGTGCCGGACGGGCTACCGCCGTGCGGCTTCAGCTTTCCGAGGCGGAGTCCCAGGCGTCCCCGCAGCCGAGGACGGCCGCCGGCCCGAGCAGTTGGAGCGTGTCGAAGGCGAGCGTGAGCCGTACGAGATCGCGGGGGCGGGACAGTTCGAGACTCGTGATCTGCTCGAAGCGGCGCAGCCGGTTCAGCACCGTGTTGCGGTGGCACAGCATGTGCCGGGCCGTTTGGACCGCGGAGCCGCCCTTCTCGATCCACACTCCGAGCGTGTCGATCAGCGTTTCGCGGTCGGCGGGCTCCAGGTCGTACAGCGGCCGGAGCACCCGGAGAGCCAGCACGGCGGACAGGTCGGGCCGTGAGACCAACAGGCCGTCGGGCAGACGGGCGTCGAGCCGGGCGACTTCCCCGTCCGCGCGGCAGGTGCGCAGGGCGAGTCCGGCCATGTCCCGCGCCCGGGGCAGGTTCTCCAGGCCGTGGACGACGGGGCTGATGCCGATGCGCATGCCGGGTCCGGCATCGAGGGCGGAGGCGAGCGCGTCGAGTGGGCGGTCGCCGAGGTGGGCGACGAGCACATCGCGCTGTGCGCCGACGTGGCGCAGGACGCGCATGCCACGGATCTCCGGAACGGCGTCGGGTGCACGGCCGAAGGCCGACGTGGCCCGCAACTCCGCCACCGCGAAGCGTCCGTCAGGCGGCAGATCGAGGATCGACGCGGCGTCCTGGATGAACGACGGGTCGTCACGGCTCTCCAGGACGGCGGCAAGGATCAGGCGCACCCGCTCGCTGTGCCGGCTGGCCACGCCCTCGGCGACGTGGCGGTAGGCATCGGCGACCAGGACGGCGTCGCGGTCGTTCATCTTCCACACCAGCTCCGCCACCTGCACGAGCTGACGTTGGTCGCCGAGACCGTCCCGCTCCACGACGTTGATGATCCCGCCCCAGACCTCCGAGCCGGCGACCCGGAAGGCGTGCATCACCTCGTCGAGGGGGCGGCCCTCCTCGGCACGGCGTATGCCGAGCTCACGGGTGTAGCGCTCGATGTCCACGATGCGGCCCGGGTCGAGGGCGGCCTCCAGCGCGCAGCGGATGCCGGTGTCCGCGGACTGCTCGAGGTCGGGCGGCGAGAGTACTGGGTCGGCGTAGTACGGCACCTCGGTGCGGATCCGGTGCACCACGGAGTCGGTCAAGGAGGTGCCCCGCCCAAGTAGGCGCCTACAGGCGCGGTCGAACAGTTGGAGCGGCGAGGGATCGGCGGCGGCTTGGGGCAGCGGACCGACGGTGGAGACGGTGGTGCCGCGGGGGCGGACCGCGCCACGGACGGAACTGGTGTGCATGGGCCCTCCAGACGGATGGGGCGTGCAAGGACACCACGGCGGGTCGCCATGTCTTGTGCTGCGCGGTTCGCAGGTGCGGGTGCTCCACCGGTCGGCGATCGGCGTGTGGCGGCGGCGCACCCTTCAAGGAGTCCACATGCTAAGCAGTCGGTCACCCATTGAGGCGAGACTTCCGCCAAATCGTGATGATCCACGCACAGCAGGAGGTACGGATTGTGTCCCCTCACAAGCGGAGCGCGCCCCGGCTGGGAGCCGACAGCTGCTTGTTCCCCGGGCCACCACCTTTGACGGCTCCGAGGAGACAGGCCCCACGTACCTCTACGACTACTCGTCGAGCACTCCGAACACCGCGGGCACCACGACGGTCACCGACCCTGTCGGCGACACCACGACCTACAAGTACGCGGCCGACGGCGAGATCACCAAGGTCACCGACGCCCTGGGGCACTCCCGCGACCGTAGGTATGACGCGAACCGGAACGTGGCAACCGCCGCCGATGCCATGGGTGTCGGCGGCACACCGGGCAACGTGACCACCTACGGGTGGGACGCACGCTCGAACCCGACGACAGCGAAGCTGCCGACCGGCGCCACCTCCTCGCTGTCCGGCTACCAGACCGTCGCCGGCGCTGACGTCCCCGGCAATCTCGCCACAGCGGACGGCGTCTCGGTCAGCTACAGCTACGACTCCGCGGGCAACACCACCAAGGAGACGGTCTCCGGCACCGAAGGCGGCACCCGCTCCTTCACGTACAACCCCGCCACCCCCACCTGCGGCGGCTTCGAGGGCCAGCGCTGCGAGGTGAAGGACGCCAACCAGAACGCCACGAAGTTCACCTACGAAGCCAAGGGCAACCTGTCCAAGGTCACCCCGCCCAAGCCGCTCGGCGAGACCAGCTACACGTACGACAGCCTGGGCCGCACCGAGACCGTCACCGACGGCCGCGGCATCAAGACCGTCTCCGTCTACGACAACCGCGACCGGATCACCAAGGTCTCCAGCACCAAGCAACCGTGACCTACGCCTACGACGGGGACGGCAACCTCAAGCAGCGCTCCGACGCGACCGGCATCACCAAGTACGACTTCGACCCGCGCAGCAGGGAAACGGTCCGCACCCTGCAGGACGGCTCCCAAACCGTGCTCACCTACACGGCCGACGGCAACGTCGAAACGTACAAGGACCCCTCGGGCACCGTCCGCTACACCTACAGCAAGACCAACCGGCCGGAGTCGCTGACCGATCCGTTCGGCCAGAAGACCGGCTACGAGTACAACGCCAACGACGCCCGCACCAAGATCAGTTACCCCGGTGGGACGGTCCAGTCGATCACCCTGGACAAGGCCAACCGTGCCACGGCCATCAAGGCGACCTCCCCCAAGGGAACCCTGATGGACCTCGCCTACACCTACACGAACACCAGCGGCACAACCACCAAGGACGGCACGAAGATCCGCACCCGCAACGACGCGGCGACCGGCCTCAAGCGCACCTACGACTACGACTCAGCCGGACGCCTGACCTTCACGAAGGAGACCAAGGGCACCACGACCAACAGCAGCTGGCTCTACTGCTACGACAAGGCAGGAAACCTCACCTCACAGGGCACCGCGGCCGGCTGCCCCGGCGGCGGCTCCACCTACGACTACAACGCCGCCAACCAGATCACCGGCAAGAACGGCTCCTCAACGAACTGGTCCTACGACCAGGACGGCAACGAGACCGCAGCCGCCCCGACCGCCGAGACAACCCGCACCGGCGGCCAATGGAGCGACTTCTCCCAGCAGACGTCAATCACTCAGGGCGGCACCACCTACAAGGGCCGCTACGCCAGCACCGACAACTCCGAGCGCACCCAGTTCGGCGGCACCGCCTTCCACCACGGCCCGCTCGGCCTGGCGTCCCAGACCGCCGGCGGCGTGGACACGAACTTCACCCGCGAAGCAGGAGGCACCCTCAACTCGTTCCGCACCAAGGACAAGACGTACTACTACCTCGCGGACTCCCTCGGCACCATCGAAGCCGTAGTGAACGCCGACGGTGAGAAGGTCAACACCTACACCTACAGCCCGCGCGGCGTCACCAACGCCAACGAGAAGGTCTCCCAGCCCTACCGCTTCGCGAGCGGCTACCAGGACCCGACCGGGCTCTACCACTACCAGGCCCGCTTCTACGACCCGAACCTCGGGCGCTTCACCCAGACCGACCCGTCCAGACTCGAAACCAACCCGTACCTCTACGCCTCCGGCGACCCCACCAACATCATTGACCCGAGGGGCCTGTGGGGCATGCCCGGCTGGGCCAAGGCTGCAGTCGGCACCGTTGTGACCGTCGCGGTCGGCGCTGCGGCAGTGTTGGCCGTAGATGGCCAAGGCCATGGGCCAAGACCCCGTCGAAGGCCTGACCGGGGGCGTCGGCGGCGGCATTCTCGGACCGTGGGTGCCCGCCCTCCGCCCGATCCATTACATAAACTGAAGCCTCCCGTGCTGTGCAGCCGAACCAAGGGAACGAAATGAACCCCGCTGCTAAAGGCATTGCAATCGGCTCTGCCCGACTGTCGATGCTCGTTTTAGCCATCGTCATTTTTTGCACCCCATGGATCGTCGGTTGGTCCTTCTCCGCATTCATAGTCTGGAACGCGTCCTTCGTCGTCATTGTTTACGCGGCAAATCTCCTGCTGTTACGGGCCGTTGCCCGATGGGACATCCGGAAGCAAGTACCGCAAGGCGAACCTGTACGGCTGGTCGTGGCAGTGCGCAGGAGAATCAGGCGGCTGCCATTCCTCCTGCTCGGCGATGAGTTCGTTGTGGCTCTGACTGACCAGCGCCTGCTCATTCAGTCGCGCTCAACGTTCACCGGACGCCCGAGAGGGGAGCTTCTCTTAGGCGGGCAAGTCACCTTTCACCAGGGGAAGGTCCTCTCTATCGAGAGAGAATCCGGCGTCAGAATAGAGGCGCTGGTGCAGATGGCGCATCGGCACGACGTCGCCTATTGGATACGGCGGTGGCAGGACCGCTGACCGGGCATTGGCTCGCCCTTCATTGCGCACCGCCCGAGAGCCTCCCGCTCCCCCACACTCGCTCACCCACGTCCGGCGACAACGCCGCCGCCCGCGCCACGACGCTCGTCATCCGCAAGTCAGTGGAGATGCCGAAGGCGAAGACGTCCAGCTTCAAGTCGTCCACGATTCGGGCCAGTTGGCCCATCTGCCCGGTCAGCAGGAACTGGGGTCGTCCACGATCACGTAGTCGACTCGGCCACCCCGGGACAACTGCTAAACCACATATCCGTACAGATCCAGCCCCGGCCCCGGCCTCCACCGCGTCGGTCGGCGGCCCTGTGGTATCGGATGAGGCCGGCGCCGGGGGGTTCCGGTGAGGAGCCGGGATCCGCGCCACTCGCGCTGTAGGTGCCCGCGTTTGCTGGCGTCGAGGCCGGTTACGGCGGGCCGAGCCTTTGTAGCCGGTGGAGGGAGCGGTGGCACAGAGCTGGTCCCGCCGGGGGTACTCGTCAGCGCTTACCCCCTGTCCTCGGCGGGGTCACCGTGGCGCGCTCTCGGGGGCCGTCCTGTTTCAGTGCTGCTGTCAGGTGCGGGCCGGGCGGCCGGGTCTGTCCGCGAACTGCACAACCCCGACCACGCCGGTCTTCGGTCGTCCTCACGCGGCCGTTGCCTTGGTCTTCGCGCGGGCCTGTTGCAGCAGCTCCAGCACCTGGTCCATTACGCCCTCGGAGTTCTGGGTGCGGTCGATCTCGCTGAGGATGATTGCCCAGATTTCCCGCATGCCCGCCGCTTTCGCCTCGTAGTAGGGCCGCGGACGCCCTCGCGGGTCGGCTCCTCGGTGAAGGTGGCGTAGATGCCGAGGAACTGGCGCACCATGAGCCCGCTGGTCTGCCGTGGGTCGTAGACGACGTAGTGGCCGTCGCCGTCGAGACGGTGAGTGAAGTACTCATCCGGGCCGAGCGGGGCCTGTTCGACGTGGAGGTGCTGGTTGCCGAGCCCGTCGGGCAGCTGTCCGAAGTGGTCGCACATGCGGTCACGAAAGGCATCGAAGCCAGCGCGCGTGGTCAACGTCGTCATACCGTCACCTCCACCGACTCGCTGAGGAGGTTGCGCATGAGCTGGGGCGTTGGGCGTGCAGCTGGTCCAACGCCACACGACGCATGAGGTGGCGCCCAGGGCGCGGCGCGCGCTCATCGACGGTCTCCCCGGGCCGCGTGACGCCCACGTACGACGCGGCGGTGCCGACCGCGTCCAAGGCTTGCGCAATCGCGCGCTTCAAACAGCGCGAACGGGCCGGCGGCCGTGACGAAAGGCAGCAACAGCACAGCGGTGAACAGAATCGGCGCCACGGCAGGGACCTCCCGGTGATCGCGACTGGGTCGCGACCACGACCGTGGGGCCCATGAAGAGCGGGACCCTTCTTTCGAGGACCTTCGCCGCGCCGTACGCATCAATTAGCTGACGGTCATGAAGTGATGGCGAGGATCGGGCTCGCCGAGCCGAAGCCGGGTTCCGGGCAGCCCGCGCTTGGTCGCCTTCAACCTCAACCGCAAAGGAGACGCGCAACGCGCGAGATGTCCGACGCGAGCTGCAGCACGACGAGCGGAGGGCCGTAAGGCTCAGCGTGCACATCGACAGCAACGCCGCTTCCAGTCACTTCCTGACCGTCCACCACGACGCTGCGGCCCCGCCCATCGAAGGGCGTCTGGAATCGATGTGGTGTCGTCACCGGCGGACCTGACGGTTGGGGTGGCTCGCACCCGGGTCACGGGTGCGAGCCACCCCAACAGCTCTGTCAGGAACTCGGCTTGTCAGTGGACGCGGATGCCTTACCGGACTCCGCAGGCTGCTGTGTGAAGACCACGAGGTGCCAGGTGCCCTTCTCCCGCGTCACGGTGAAGGTGTCCCGCATGGCCTTTCCGGCCTTGTCCTCGGCCATCAGGCGGGCCGAGCCGGTGTCCCGGCCCATGTCGTGCTCGACCTGCACGTCCTTGATCTTCCACCCCCGTCCGCCTTTGTCCGCGAGGATCTGCTCGGCCTCGTGCCTGGACCACTTCTCGTCCTTCACGCCCCCGGCTTCGATCAGTCCGTCGGCGCTGCGGGTGTTGAGGGCGTTCACGTACGCCACGACGGCCTCGCGGGCTCCGTCGGACGATGCCGAGGCCGAGGGGGTCGAGGGGCTTGCGGACTTGGCCTCGTCATCACCGGATGAGCAGCCGGCTGCGAAGGCCAGAGCGACCAGAGCCGCCGGCACAGCCAGAAGATGTCGACGCTCCACAGCGCACTCCTATGTGGTTCCTGTAGGGGGATCAGCAGCCTGTCAGGTGCGGTGTGCGTACCACCAGGCACGCGGGTGGTCCGAGAGGAGCTTCTTCAGGCTTTTGTTGTGGGTGTCGCTGGTGTGGTACGTCAGATAGGGGGTGCCCCGGTACTTCTTCGTGACGATCATCGTGTGGTCGATGTTGTTGTCGCGGCCCCAGTCGGCCTGGAGGACGTCCGACTTGGCCATCTTCCACACGTTGTCGAGGATCTTGGTCCGCTTCGAGTGCTTCTTCGCGAACCAGTACCAATTCTCCGCAGCCGCCCAGGTGTAGCTGGTGGTCCACGTCGTAGGTCCGTAGAACCAGTACTTGTTGCTGGGCCGCTGGATGATCGCGCCGCCCTTGGGGCCCCAGCCGCCGGCATGCATCGCCTGGGAGATGAAGTTGGTGCAGTCGGTGCCGTACGTGCGCCAGGCGCTGTTGTGGTGGTCCCAGTACTTGTCCGCGTAGGCCACCATCTTGCCGTAGCTGTAGCCCCTGACATCCCGCTTGTCGCCGGAGTCGTCGCTGTTACCGGGAAGCGGAGCGATGCCAGACGCGGCGTCCTTGCTTCCCTCGTCCTCTTCCGCCTTACCGCCCCCGTCATCGGCGCCGTCAACGGCGTCCACGTCGGACACCTGCGTGGTCGGCGTCGGGCCGCCCTTCGTCTCGGCCGTGTCGGACGACAGCAGCCAGGCACCATCGGAGCCTTGGGTGAACTTCACGGTGTGCGGGACAGACACTTCCTCGTACTCCGGAGCGCCGTCCGCGACCTCCTGCGGCGTGAAGGGGAGGTAGAGGCGGGTGCGCTCGATGAGCTGGAGCGTTGCCGACTGGCCGGTGACGGAGGTGTCGGCCACCTCCACATCGACCTGCGCCTTCGTGTAGCCGCCGTCGACTTCCTTGTACCGCTTGCCCTTCTCCACCAGTGCGGCGAGATCATCCTGCACCTGCGCGGTCATGGAGCGCGTGGCCCGGACGCGGGCGGTCGCGGCTCTGGCCGTCGGACGAGTCGTCGTCAGCATGTCGGCCCGCTGCTGCAGATAGCCTTCGGCGAGCTGAGTGAGAGCGGTGGAGTCGGCGTTCGCCGACGAAGCCGCTGCCGGGGAGGCAGGCTGGGCGTCCGCCGGGGTGCCGGTGAGCACAAGCATCGCCGCTGTGGCTGAGACCGCGGTTCCGGCGAGGACACGTCTGTGATGCGCAATGCGCATGAAACCCCCTTGATTACGGCTGACTGGTCGGGTCAGCCCGCAGATCAAGAGGGCCCATTCGAACATCGCGTTCCGAGTGACGCATTCCCATCTCGGAATGTCCGATTCCTGCAGGGTCCCTTGTCCGCTCCCTTCTACAGGCGCAAGCCCCGGGGTGGCACAGGAGCTACGAGGGGCGGCCGTCGACGCACAGCTCTGCGTGCACGTAATCGTGGATTCCGTCGCTGGAGTCGCTGTCCAACTTGCGCCGCTCGTACAACTCCTCGTCGGCGACGAGTTCCGAGAAGGTGCCGCACAGGCGTCGGCGGATCTCATCGTCGATCTCGTCTGCGCCGGTCGGTTCGCCGAGCGGGCCGGGGTGCTGGTGCAGCGTCAGGAGGGCTCGGGTCATGGTGGCGAGGTTGTACGCGTCGCATGCCGGGGCGCCGTCGGCGTCTTTCTCCAGGAGCTGGGACGCGCGCACGACGACGTGGATCGCCAGCCGTCGCATCTCGCCCAGCATGCGGGTTGCGAGACCCTGCACGTCCGGGACCAGGAGCTGCACATGCCCCTGGAGCTGTTCCTTCAGGGTGTCCAGCCCCTCGCCGGTCGGCAGGCGGGGAGCCCACAGTACGGATTCGTTCGCCGTCCGAATCGTGTCTGCGTCGAGTGGGAGCAGCATGTTCTCAGGCACCGGTGTCCGCCTCCGCCGCCGTGAGCCGGCACCGGCCGTCCTTCAGAAGCTGGGCGACCGCGTCCAGGCTGCACAGCGCCTCGGGGTTGTGCGATGGCCCGCACCAGTACGAGAAGCCGACGCCCGGGTCAGTGCGCGTGGGGTCGGGTACGCCGAGGTAGGCGTTCGAACCGAGGCATTCCGCGTCCTCGGTGCGGTAGCTCCAAGACGGCAGGCGGTCGGCGCCCTCCGGTACGAGGGCGTAGTAAAGGTGCCATCGGGTGTCGGCGAACACCGGCCCGCCGAGCAGCGCCTGACCGAGGTAGGCGTCGACGTCCCACAGGTCGTCGCTATCGGCGGCGGCGTGCACGAGGCCGGCGGTGAGACGGACGGCCGTGAAGAGAGTTCCGCACGGTAGGAGCGTGATCCCGTTCTCGGTCCATTCCCTCCGGGCCCGCTGCGTGTCTTCCGCAGCGGAGAGGAACCAGTGGCCGGCCGCCAGGTGCCGGTCTGTTCTGGACTGGATGAGGGTGCCGGGGTGTGCCTCAACATGGTGGGCGGTGTCCGGGGTCGTCATCGATGAGCCTCCGCGGGCAGCCGGTTGGCGGGCCAGGCGGGAACGGCCGTGGCCGGAGTTCCGACTGCGAGCATGCGGGCGATGCGTTCGGCGCAGGCTTGCTCATGTCCGTGCTCGCCGATCGCGTAGTCAAACCCGGTGACGTACTGGTCGCCTCGCCCATGGCGAGAATCTCTTCGGTGAGGCGGCTGTTCAGCGGGTTCGTCGCATTCAGCCGCATCACGCTGTCGTCGACGGTGACCTGGAGACCGTACTTCTCCAGGTGGCCGGCAAGCCGTTGCAGGTCGTTGCTGTCCACACGCAGACGATCCCAACGGCGAACGACGGGCGGGATATGACGACCTATGACACGGAGTTGATCACGCGGGCGGTAGCGATCACGGGCGCCGGTTGGGATGCCGGCAGTCGAAATGGTGACGGCGGCCTGGTCACGGCGCTGCACCTGACACCTCTGTTCGTCGATCAGAACCCAAGTGGCCGGGGTGGCTCGCTCGACGCGCAGGGTGAGAGTGTCATCCCCCTGGGAGTAGCCGAGACCTGCCAGCGCCACAGCCATGTCACGGTCGAGGAGGTCCAGGAGCACGCAGGCGTGGGCCAGCACGCGCAGGCACTCACTTCTGGTACGGCATACGAGGCTGGGCTTGTCCTTGTGAGCGCGGTCGCCGCGGTGCAAACCGATCGCGCCGTCGAACATCTGGTGCAGCCGCTGTTGGTCGCCGGTCCGCCGTGAGACCTTGATCTGGCGAGGCCCGTCCTCCACGAATGCCGCGGCCAGCAGGCGACCGCCGATCACGTCGACAAATCCGGTGCGGCGTTGGACCTCGGCCTCGACATTTCGGAATGCTGTAAAGATCGCGCCATCGAAGCGACCGTCAATCAATGCCGCGGCGCACAGCTCAGCAACGTCCTCGCGCAGAAACAGCCAGCAATGGGTCGCTGCCGCGTCCTGGGAGGAGCACAACCTCCGCACTGTCCGTCACCGTGACCTGATCCGTCGCTTCCACCGACTGAACAAACCCGCTGGCTTCCGCCACCGGTAGTGGGAGGGCGGCCGTGAGCGTGCCGTGCGGCTGACGATCGGCCTCGCGTGCCAGGAGGTCGGCGCCGTCCCGCAGTCCTCGGTACGCACGAAGCCGACGCCGATCAACGGTGAACGTCCAGTCCCACGGCCGATCGGGCTGGTGGCCAGCGCCCCTCCAGAAGCTCGACACGAGCCCCCCGAGGATCCTGAGGCGCATCATCTCGTCGCGCGCCGCCTGAACCGGCGCGGCGACCTCCTCGGGCCCCGCGGGCATGAGATGCGGCTGCTGCGGGTCGGGAACCGGGCCAAGGTCCTGGCCCAGGAAGCCGGCGTACTGTCGGCTGGTGACGACGACATCGCTTTCGTCAATGGGCCTCTCCAGCTCACGCTCACAGACCCACCGGAGGAATGAGGCGAACGTGTCGATGTCCGCACGACCGCCCTCGCACGCGTCCACGCCCTGCAGCGTCAGCCTGATCTCGTCATTGTCCGAGAACGCTGCACCCCGCCACGGGTGCACCAAGAGCCCTCCCGGGATGGCGAGCAGAGCGGCTTGTGTATCAGCGATGTTGAGCTCGCGGTCCATGTGGAGATCGACCGTGCGTCATCGGCCAAACCCCATCCGGAATGACCAAGCCGTAGATCAGTTCCAAGATCGCCCGCTCAGCCTCCATCAGTGCCATGGGCCCATTGTGTGACACCCCCGACTCACCAGACCCCTATGACCGCACTGAGCACTCTTCTCAACTCGCCCCGAACCCGTGCCTCGCTTCAGGCCCGATGACGATGTACGGCGATCGGCGCCCATACACCTCACGATCTGTAGGGTCGGGCTACGTGACACCCGGGCACGCCTCGCACTCAGAGCGAAACGGTCGCCGTCACCACCAACGACCCACCCCCGACCGGCGCCGATCCGGCTCCCCATGTTTTGCGGCTCCCGCCCAGGACTCGAACCTGCGACCAAGGCCCCCCGAACCCACGGCCCAGAGCCTCCCGCTCCCTCATGGCCAGCGAGCCCGACAAGCAAGTCAATGCGCCTCTCGTCGGCCAGAGGTCAAGTGGCGGTGACCGGCAGCACGTCCGGCGACAGCGCCGCTGCCCGCGCCGTGGCGCTCGTCATCCGTCGGCGGTGATGACGTCGGCAGAGCACCTCGTACCCGACCTCCGCCGCCGACTGAGCCACGTCGCCCACGACGACCTGCTCCCCCTCGACGACCATCTCCCCACCCACGGTGCGTGCATTGTGCGTGGCCCGAGCACCGCACCAGCACATCGCCTCGACCTGCAAGGTCTCCAGGCGATCGGCAAGTTCAATCAGACGCTGGGAGCCAGGGAAGAGCCTCGTGCGGAAGTCAGTGGTGATACCGAACGCGAAGACGTCCAGCTCCAAGTCGTCCACAATCCGCGCCAGTTGGTCGATCTGCCCGGACAGCAGGAACTGGGCCTCGTCCACGATCACGTAGTCGACCCGGCCGCCCTGGGACAACTGCTCCACCACATACCCATACAGATCCAGCCCCGGCCCGGCCTCCACCGCGTCGGTCACCAGCCCCAGACGCGACGACAACTTGCCCTCACCCGCACGGTCATCACGCGTGAAGATCAGCCCCTGCAGACCACGCGCCGATCGATTATGTTCGATTTGCAGCGCCAAAGTTGACTTTCCACAGTCCATAGTCCCAGAAAAGAACACCAACTCGGACATCAGGGACGCAAAGCCTTTCGGATCAAGCAAACACGGCGGGAACCGCCAACACGAACAGCATCACACCCGAACCCGACGGAGCCACCCACGCCACCGCCGTTCGATGGCGAATACCCAAGAAAGTTGGTCGACTTCCCGCAGTCCATCGTTCCGGAGAAGAACACCAGCTCGGGCATGTCGAGTTGAGCACCTTTCGGCAGCGAGGAGAGACGGGGAGGAGCTTCAGGAGCGTACTTCGAGCAGCGGGACCAGCTGCTCGGCGGGGGTCATCGAACCGTGGTTGCCGACCATCGCCGACTCCTTGGGCTCTCGCTCGGAGGCGATGATCAGGACGTCGTCCCGCGCCGCCGCGACCACGTCCCCGATGCGCAGATACACCCGCTCGTCGATGCGCGGCCCGAACCAGCCGGCCGCGATCGCCTCCTCCCGGGAGGCCACCCAGAACTGCTCGCCGAGCACCTCACGCCAGCAGGTCAGGACGTCACCGGCGGCGCCGGGAACCGCGTAGACGTGCCGCGCCCGGCCCTCGCCGCCCAGCAGGGCGACGCCGGCGCGCAGCTCCCAGTCCTCGTCGAAGTCGATGCGGTGCTGCTCGTCGAAGGGCACGTCGATCATGCCGTGATCGGCGGTGACGTACAGCGCGCTGCGCGGCGGGAGCTGCTCGGCGAGGCGCTGGACGAGCCGGTCGACGTACATGAGCTGGCCGCGCCAGGTGTCGGAGTCGACGCCGTAGCGGTGGCCGGCGCCGTCGAGTTCGGCGTAGTACGTGTAGACCAAGGAGCGGTCGCCCGCGGCCAGTTGCTCAGCGGCGAGGTCCATGCGCTCCTCGCCGGTCAGCCGCCCGAGGAACGTTCCGCCACTGAGCGCGACCTTGGTCAGCGGGGTGTTCTCGAAGGTGGGTGAGGAGACCTGGGCGGCATGCACACCCGCCCGGTGCGCCACCTCGAAGACCGTGGGATACGGCTGCCAGGCGCGCGGCGGGGTCCACGGGTTCCAGCGCAGCTGGTTCATCAGCTCGCCGGTCTTGGGATTGCGCACGGTGTAGCCGGGCAGGCCGTGCGCGCCGGGCGGGGTGCCGGTGCCGACCGAGGCGAGGGAGGTCGCGGTGGTCGCCGGGTAGCCGGCGGTGAGGGGACGGCCGGTGCCGCCGCGCGAGCTGCTGAGGAGCGAGCTCATGAACGGCGCTTCCTCGGGGTGCGCCCTGAGCTGCTCCCAGCCGAGGCCGTCGATGAGGAACACGCAGTTCCGGTCGGCGGCGGTCAGCTCGGGGATGGCGGCGGTCATCTCCGGTACGGCCATGCCCGCGGCCAGGGTGGGCAGCAGATCGGCGAGCGAGCCGCTGCCGTACTCCGGGACCGGCGCGGAGGCGACGGCGAGGGGCTCCGGATGCGGGTCCCAGGCGGTGTCCTGGATCATCAGCGGGTGAGATCCGCGGTCGCCTCGGAGAGCGCCTGCGCGAAGGCGAGCGCCTGGCGCACCGTCTCCGGGCCGTCACCGGCCTCGCTGACGCGCAGGCTGAGGTCGTCCGCCGTCGAGCTGCCCGTGTAGCCGTGGTCCGCCTCGCAGTTGGGGTCGCCGCAGGCGGCGGGCTCCAGGTCGATGCGGGAGACGGCACCCCAGCCGATGGTGAGCACGACCTCCCGGGGCAGGGTGCCCGGGCTGTACTGCTCGGGGTTGGCGACGACGCGGCTGACGACGACCGACGAGATCCGGCCGAGCTTCACGGACTCCGTGGACGTCGTGGCGTAGGGCGTCGGGGAGGTGTTGTCGGCGGCCTGCTCGTCGGTGTGGCTGACGATGAAGCGGTTGCCGGTGAGGACGAGCACGGTCACATGCCGCCGCACCTCGTTCTGGTCGAACGTCGTCTCCTGATGGACCAGGTACGACCGGATGGGCTCGCCGCCCACAGCGGCCTCCACCGCCTCGGCCACGAGGGCCGGGTAGTAGCCGCTGCGTTCGATCGCCGCACGCAGCCCCTGGGTCGTCGTACTGGTCTTGGCCATGACGCCCATCCTACGGTGGCCCACTGACTGCGAGGCACGGTCGCGGTGGTCTCAGTACGTCGGGAGGGTGCGAGGGCCGAGGTCGTCGCGGGCGGGGGGCGGGGCGAGGCGTACCGAGGCGCCGAGGACGCTCAGGCCGTGCGGGGCGACGACGACGGGCTCCAGGGTGACCGCGACGACCTCGGGATGGTCGTCGACCAGCCGTGACACCCGCAGCAGCAGCTCCTCCAGGGCAGCCGTGTCGACGGGCTCGGAGCCGCGCCAGCCGAACAGGAGCGGGGCGGTCCGGATCGAGCGGACGAGCGAGGTCGCCTCACGGTCGGTGACCGGGACGAGCCGGTGGGCCATGTCCCCCAGCAGCTGCGAGGCGGCTCCGGCGAGCCCGAAGGACAGCACGGCGCCTGCGGCCGGGTCGATCACGGCCCGTACGACGGTGTCGACGCCGCGCGGTGCCATCCGCTGCACGACCGGGCGCAGCTCCTCCGGCTTCCCGAACAGCGCGGTCAACTCGGTGTACGCCCGGCGCAGTTGCTCCTCGTCGGCGAGATCGAGCCGTACGCCGCCCAGGTCGGCGCGATGGCGCAGGTGCGGGGCGGTGGCCTTGAGGGCGACGGGGTAGCCGAGGGTGCGGGCCGCGTCGGCGGCGGCCTCGGGGGTGGAGGCGTGCAGGGCTCGGTGCACCTGGACGCCGTACTTCCCGAGCAGATCGCCGGTCTCGTCCGTGCCGAGGGTGAGTCCTTGGCCGCGCGCGAGCAGCCCGTCGATCAGGCGGGCGGCGCCCTTCTCGTCGATGTCGTCGTACTCGGGCACCCTGCCGGGGTCGGCCGCCTCGCGTCGCCACTGGGAGTACCGGACGGCTTCGGAGAGGGCCCGGACGGCACGCTCGGCGGCGGGGTAGGCGGGGATCAGGCGGGGGACGTCCGGGGCGTCCCCGGCGCTGTCCGACTGCCCGGGCGGCGGCTCGGCGGGGAAGTCCAGGGGGCGGAAGGGGTGGTCACGGTCTCGGCCTGCGGTGCCGGGGGCCGTCGTGCCCGCGCGCGGTGCCGTGCTGGCCGCAGCCGACAGGGCCTCGGCGAGGCCGCCCAGCTCCACGTGCACCACCAGTACCGGTTTGCCGGGCACCCGCTCGGCGGCCGACCTGAGGGCCTGCGCCAGCTCCGCGTCCCCCGGTGAGCCCTCGCCGATGGCCGGGATCGCCGTCACCACCACCGCGTCGCATGTCTCGTCCGCCAGCGCGCGCGACAGGGCCGCGCGGAAGTCCTCCGCCGACGCTCCCGTCGTCAGATCCAGCGGTGGCAACGGCCGCAGCCCTTCGGACAGGCACGCGTCGTAGGTCAGCAGTCCCAGCGACTCGGAGTTCCCGAGGATCGCGACTCGCGGTCCGGCCGGCAGCGGCTGCCGGGCGAGCAGCAGCCCCGTGTCCACCAGCTCGGTGATCGTGTCCACCCGGATCACGCCGGCCTGTCGCAGCAGCGCGGACACCGTGGCGTGCGGCAGCCGCGTGGCCCGCACCGCGTGTCCCTGCGGCGCGGCGCCGCCGTGCCGCGCGCCCTGCACCACGACCACCGGCTTGGCAGCCGCCGTACGGCGGGCGAGGCGGGTGAACTTGCGCGGATTGCCGATGGACTCCAGGTACATCAGGACGACGTCGGTGTCCGGGTCGTCGTACCAGTACTGGAGGACGTCGTTGCCGGAGACGTCGGCGCGGTTGCCGGACGAGACGAAGGTCGACACTCCCGTGACGCCGGTGACCCCGCCGCCGCGCCGGTGGAGCCGGGACAGCAGCGCGATCCCGATGGCGCCGGACTGGGCGAACAGCCCGATCCGGCCGGGACGGGGCATTTCCGGAGCCAGCGAGGCGTTCAGCCGTACGTCGGCCGAGGTGTTGATGATCCCGAAGGCGTTCGGCCCGATGATGCGCATGCCGTACGCGCGCGCGTGCCGGACGAGTTCGCGCTGGCGCCGGCGTCCGTCGGGCCCGCTCTCGGCGTACCCGGCGGAGACCACGACCAGCCCCTGCACGCCGTGCTGACCGCACTCGGCGACCACGTCGGGGACGTACTCGGCGGGCACGGCGACCACCGCGAGGTCGACCGGCCCGTCGATGTCCCGCACCGAGCGGTGGGCCGGCACCCCGTCGAGCTCCTCGAGGTCCGCCGGGAACGCCTTGTTCACCGCGTACAGCCGTCCCGAGTAGCCGGCGTCCCTGATGTTGCCCAGGACGCTGCGGCCCACCCCGCCGGGGGTGCGGCCGGTGCCGATGACGGCGACGGATCCGGGCACCAGCAGCCGCTGCACGGACCGCGCCTCGGCGCGCTGCTCGCGCGCGTACTGCACGGCGAGCGAGCGGTCGGTCGGCTCCAGGTCGAACTCCAGGCGTACGACGCCGTCCTCGAAGCTGCGCTGCTGTGTGTACCCGGCGTCCGTGAACACCTTGATCATCTTGTTGTTCGCGGGCAGCACCTCGGCGGCGAACCGGCGGATGTCGCGCTCGCGCGCGACGGCGCCGATGTGCTCGAGCAGGGCGGAGGCCACACCGCGCCCCTGGTGGGCGTCCTGGACGAGAAAGGCGACCTCGGCCTCGTCGGCAGGTGCGGACGCGGGCATTCCGTCGGAGCCGATCCGGTCGTAGCGTACGGTGGCGATGAACTCGCCGCCCACCGTGGCCGCGAGTCCCACCCGGTCCACAAAGTCGTGGTGCGTGAAGCGGTGGACGTCCTTGGCGGACAGTCGCGGGTAGGGCGCGAAGAAGCGGTAGTACTTCGACTCGTCCGACACCTGCTCGTAGAAGCTGACCAGGCGCTCGGCGTCGTCAACGGTGATGGGGCGGATGCGTGCGGTGCCGCCGTCGCGCAGCACCACGTCGGCTTCCCAGTGGGCGGGGTACTCGTGCCGGTCCGAGGCGCTCTGCATGGGGCCCAGAGTACGGCTCGCGTACGACAACGGCGCGAGGCAGTCTGTGCAGGATGTACGTGGGGTCGAGGCCGCGACCCGACGGTCACCGGAGGAGGGGTGTTTTGTCCTCTCCCGGCGTGCTTCACGAGTGTGGGAAACTGGTCTAGACAACCCTGAACACCGAAGGGCAGCAACACATGGCTGAGCGCCGCGTCAACGTCGGCTGGGCCGAGGGCCTCCATGCCCGCCCCGCCTCCATCTTCGTCCGAGCCGCCACGGCCACAGGCGTCCCGGTGACGATCGCCAAGGCCGACGGCAACCCCGTCAACGCGGCCTCCATGCTCGCGGTCCTGGGCCTGGGCGCCCAGGGCGGCGAGGAGATCGTCCTCGCTTCCGACGCCGAGGGCGCGGATGCCGCCCTCGACCGGCTGGCGAAGCTGGTCGCCGAGGGCCTCGAGGAGCTGCCCGAGACGGTCTGAGGGACCTGAGCGGGTCTCCGCAGCAAACGGTGAAGCCGCGTCCGCTTTTCGGCGGGCGCGGCTTCGCTGCTTTTCGGCCCGGCCTCGCTGTCTTTCGGTGGGCGTGGCTTCGCCGTCTTTCGGCGAGCGGCTTCGCTGTCTTTCGGCGGGCGCGCCTTCGCCGTTTTTCAGCAGCCGGCCGAGGCTTTTCCGGCGGGCGACCGACGGTCGCCGACCGAATTGACGACACACCGAAAACGGCAGTCGAAATTCTCCGCCGCCGAATATCCCCTCTTTGTATACGGCGCCCGTGTTAATGCCGCAGGCTCGGCATGTTTACGGGGTGTTGCGAATTCCTCACACGCTCCCTGCGCTCCACGGCGGAGCCGGAGCGCAGCCGGTGCGCGGAGGTCGCGCGCTCGGTGTGCAGCGCCGTGAGCGCCCGGGCGCGCTCACCGTCGCCGCGCGCCACCGCGTCCACGATCGCGCCGTGCTCGGTCCAGCAGGCCATGGGGTCGACGGGCGGCTCCACCGTGTACATCCAGGCGATCTTGTGGCGCAGCTGGGTCAGCATCGAGGTCAGGGCAGGGCTGCCGGACGCCTGGGCCAGCGTCTCGTGGAACCAACCGCCCAGGGAGCGCAGATCCTCGCTGTTCCCCCTCCTGGCACGCTCCTGGCCCAACCTGACCAGGCCGCGCAGCACCTTGAGGTGGGCTTCGGTGCGCCGCTGAGCCGCCCGGGAGGCGCCGAGGGGTTCCAGGAGGGTGCGCATCTCCAGCAGGTCGGCGGCCTCCTGCTCGGTCGGTTCGGCGACGCACGCGCCCGCGTGGCGCCGGGTCACCACGAAACCCTCCGCCTCCAGGGTGCGCAGGGCCTCCCGCACAGGGACGCGCGAGACGCCGTAGCGGCGTGCGAGAAGTTCCTCGGTGAGGCGGCTGCCGCGCTCATGGACACCGGCGACGATATCGTCCCGGATCGCGGTGCATACCGAGTGCGCCGGAATACGCATGACCGACCTCCGCTTTAATCCCCGTGCAACGTCGACGAATGACGTGTGTTGGGTGACTCTATGGCAACGGGCCGGAATTTCCGACGGCGGGCCGGAATCCATGGATATTTTTTGGACAGCCGAACATCCCCGCGAACGCCGAAAGCCCCGGCTCGGTGAGCCGGGGCTTTCGGGCAGACGTGGAGGAACCGTCAGAGGCTCACGCCGTGCGAGCGGAGGTAGGCGACGGGGTCGATGTCGGAGCCGTACTCCGCGGTGGTGCGGGCCTCGAAGTGCAGGTGCGGTCCGGTGACATTGCCGGTGGCGCCGGACAGGCCGATCTGCTGGCCGGGGGTGACCGTCTGGCCGACCGAGACGCCGATGGACGACAGATGGCCGTACTGGGTGTACGTACCGTCGTTCATCTTGATCACGACGTTGTTGCCGTAGGCCCCGCCCCAGCCGGCCTCCACGACGGTGCCGGCACCGACCGAGTGCACAGACGTGCCGCTGCCGGCGTGGAAGTCGACGCCGGTGTGACTGCCGGAGGACCAGACGGCGCCGCCGGCCTTGTAGCCGGTGGAGACGTACGAGCCGGAGATCGGGGCGACGTAGGACAGCAGACGCTTGCGCTCGGCCTCGCGCGCGGCGCGCTCCTTGGCCTCGCGCTCCTTCTTGGCCTTCTCGGCCGCCTTCTTACGGGCGGCCTCCTGGGCGGCCTTCTTCGCGGCGGCGGCCTCCTCGGCCGCCTGCTCCTGCGCGTCGGCCTGGGCGTCGATCTGCTCGGCGATCGAGTTGTCGACGGTGAT
This sequence comes from Streptomyces sp. M41, assembly GCF_043673425.1. Classification (NCBI taxonomy): domain Bacteria; kingdom Bacillati; phylum Actinomycetota; class Actinomycetes; order Kitasatosporales; family Streptomycetaceae; genus Streptomyces; species Streptomyces sp. M41. The sequence goes on from NZ_JBIMKE010000002.1 coordinate 380,273, forward strand.
GACCGGGATGAGGCCGGTCTGCTCCGCGGCGGGCTCGGCGGCGAGCGCCGGGGCGGCCAGGGTGCCCATCACGCCGGTGGCGGTGAGAGCGGCGACGCCGGCCGCACGGGCCGTGGTGCGCTCGAACCGGCCGGGCTTACGGTGCTTCCCGCTGGGGCGGTTCTTCCCCGTGGCGCAGGTGAACGCCATGTAGTGGCTGATCCTTTCCTTCCTTCTCGCCTACCGGGTTAGCTGACGGGTTCGGAGCAGGAAGGTCTCCTACGGACCCCCTCGCGATCTCGCGCGGGCGTCCGATTCACCCCAGGGACTACTGGGCCCCTGCAGCCGCGATAGCGGCGGCAGGAGGTGGGTCCCCGGCTCCCCTGGCTCGCGCCGTACGGGGACTCGGCGATGACTGTCCGGTGCCGCGGGCGCGGCGCACTGCCTGACGGACAGCCCGGAAGACGCTAAACGGGGCCACTTTCAATCCCCAAACGCATCGCGGCTTTTGTAGCGCATCCCACAGGGCAGACAGGCAACCTCTCCCTCAATTCGGGCATAAAGGGGCCCCGGTGACTCGGCGGTCTCCGGGGCCCCTCACGCGCGCGTGCCGTCGTCCGGCACTGCCGGTACCTCTACTCGGCCGCCACGACGGTGACTTCACCGATTCCGAGGGCCTCGACGGGCTCCCGGATCTCGGCCGCGTCACCGACGAGGATCGTGACCAGGCGGTCCACCGGGAAGGCGCTCACGGCCGCGGCGGTGGCCTCGACGGTGCCGGTCGACGCGAGCCGCTGGTACAGCTTCCCCTGGAAGTCGTCCGGCAGATGCTGCTCGACCTGGTCGGCCAGCGTGCTCGCCACGGCGGCGGCCGTCTCGTACTTCAGCGGCGCCACCCCGACGAGGTTCTGAACGGCGAAGTCCCGCTCGGCGTCGGTGAGCCCCTCGCCGGCGACCCCGCGCAGGACCTTCCACAGGTCGTCCAGCGCCGGACCGGTGTTCGGGGTGTCGACGGAGCCGCTGATGGCGAGCATCGCCGCGCCCGTGCCGTCCGGGGCGGAGCGCAGGACCTGGGCGAAGGCGCGCACGCCGTAGGTGTAGCCCTTCTCCTCGCGCAGGACCTTGTCCAGACGGGAGGTGAGGGTGCCGCCCAGGCAGTACGTGCCGAGCACCTGCGCCGGCCACACGCGGTCGTGCCGGTCGGGACCGAGACGGCCGATCAGCAGCTGTGTCTGCACGGCGCCGGGCCGGTCCACGATCACGACGCGCCCGGCGTCGTCGGCGGTCACCGGCGGAACGGGCCGCGGCTCGGCCGCGGAGCCGGTCCACGCGCCGAGGGTGTCGCCGAGCAGGCCGTCGAGGTCGACCCCGGTGAGGTCGCCGACGACCACGACGGTGGAGGTGGCGGGCCGCACATGCCGCTCGTAGAAGGCGCGTACGGCGGCGGAGTCGATGCCCGCGACCGTGTCCTCGGTGCCCTGGCGCGGACGCGACATGCGCGAGGTCGCCGGGAACAGCTCCTTGGCGAGCTCCTTGGCGGCGCGACGGGAGGGGTTGGCCAGCTCGTGCGGGATCTCGTCGAGCCGGTTGCGCACCAGACGCTCGACCTCGGCGTCGGCGAACGCGGGCGCCCTGAGGGCGTCGGCGAGCAGGTCGAGGGCCTTGGGCAGCCGGGAGACGGGCACCTCGAGGCTGACGCGGACGCCGGGGTGGTCGGCGTAGGCGTCGAGCGTGGCGCCGCAGCGCTCCAGCTCGGCGGCGAACTCCTCGGCGGTGTGCTTGTCGGTGCCTTCGGAAAGGGCGCGCGCCATGATCGTGGCGATGCCGTCGAGGCCCTTCGGCTCCGCGTCCAGGGGCGTGTCCAGAAGCACCTCGACGGCGACGACCTGCTGGCCGGGGCGGTGGCAGCGCAGGACCGTCAGGCCGTTGTCCAGCTCACCGCGCTCGGGGGCCGGGAACGCCCAGGGCCGCGCCTCGCCGGCCTGGGGCTGCGGGTGGAACTCCATGCTGGCGAGCTCGGTCACTGCGCCGACTCCTCGTTCTCGTCGGTGGTCCCGGCGGGGGCGGCCCCGTCGGCGGCGGCTTCCAGGTCCTCGGCCTCGCCGGCGACCGGCTCGTACACCAGCACGGCACGGTTGTCGGGGCGCAGGCGGGCCTTGGCGACCGCCTGGACCTCCTCGGCGGTGACCTCCAGGACGCGCTGCACGGCGGTGAACGCGAGCTGCGGGTCGCCGAACAGGACGGCGTAGCGGCACAGTTCGTCGGCGCGGCCGGCGACCGTGCCGAGGCGGTCCAGCCACTCGCGCTCCAGCTGGGCCTGGGCGCGCTCCATCTCCTCGGCGGTGGGGCCCTCCGCGGCGAAGCGGGCGAGCTCCTCGTCGACCGCCGCCTCGATGACGGGCACCTCGACGTCGCCGGAGGTCTTCACGTCCAGCCAGCCCAGGGAGGGTGCGCCGGCCAGGCGCAGCAGGCCGAAGCCGGCCGCCACGGCCGTACGGTCGCGCCGGACGAGCCGGTTGTACAGGCGGGAGGACTCGCCGCCGCCGAGGACGGTCAGCGCGAGGTCGGCCGCGTCGCACTCGCGCGTGCCGTCATGCGGGAGGCGGTAGGCGGCCATCATCGCGCGCGCGGGGACGTTCTCCTCGACGACCTCGCGCAGCTGCTCGCCGATGATCTCGGGCAGCGAACCGTCACGCGGCGCGGGCTTCCCGTCGTGGGACGCGATGGAGCCGAAGTACTTCTCGACCCAGGCGAGCGTCTGCTCCGGGTCGATGTCGCCGACGATCGTGAGGACGGCGTTGTTGGGCGCGTAGTACGTGCGGAAGAACGCGCGCGCGTCCTCCAGGCTGGCCGCGTCCAGGTCGGCCATCGAGCCGATCGGCGTGTGGTGGTAGGGGTGCCCGTCCGGGTACGAGAGGGCGGTGAGCTTCTCGAAGGCGGTGCCGTACGGGACGTTGTCGTAGCGCTGGCGGCGCTCGTTCTTGACGACGTCGCGCTGGTTCTCCAGGCCCTCCTCGTCGAGCGCGACCAGGAGGCTGCCCATGCGGTCGGCCTCCAGCCAGAGCGCGAGCTCCAACTGGTGGGCGGGCATGGTCTCGAAGTAGTTGGTGCGCTCGAAGCTCGTGGTGCCGTTCGGCGAGCCGCCCGCGCCCTGGACGAGCTCGAAGTGGCCCGTGCCCTCCACGCTCGCCGAGCCCTGGAACATCAGGTGCTCGAAGAGGTGGGCGAGTCCGGTACGGCCCTTGACCTCGTGGCGGGAGCCGACGTCGTACCAGAGGCAGACCGCGGCGACCGGCGTGAGGTGGTCCTCGGAGAGCACCACGCGCAGGCCGTTGGCCAGGCGGTGCTCCGTCGCGGTGAGGCCGCCGGATTGTGCCTCCGGTGTGGCCGTGTGACCCATGGGCAAGGTGTCCTTCCGGTCGCGTGCACTGCGTTGTGCCGAGCAGTTCGGCATAAGTTCCTGCCACTGTATGCAGCGTCCGAAGGGTCGGCGAAGTTCCCGGTCAGAACGTTGTGTCCGGACAGCGGTGAACGCGAGCCGGAGCCGCGGCACGGGACGGCCCGCCGGGCTCTGCGCCGCCGCGTGCGGCGACCCCGGCGAGCGGGGCCGGTCGGGCACGCTCCATTCGCGCTCCCGCCCTGGCTCATCCGTGCCGACGATCGTCCGGCAGGAGATCACTCCGGCGAGTGAAGGGTCTCGCGGCGCGTGCTTGCCCTGGCGGAACCGCTCGCGGCGCGCGGCTGTGGGTGCCCGATGCGGCCCCTCGCTCGCCGGCGACGGGGTCCGTCGGCGACACTTCTCGGACGCCGGGCGGGAGACCGACATTCGGGTCCTGGTCGGTGGTTGTCAGTGCCACGGTCCACAATGGTCCGCGTCAGATCCGTCAAACGCTCGAGCGACCAGAAAAAGAGGAGCCGGCAGCGATGGCCCGCCGCAGCACGAAGACCCCTCCGCCCGACGACTCGTACGAGGAGAAGATCCTCGACATCGACGTCGTCGACGAGATGCAGGGCTCCTTCCTCGAGTACGCGTACTCGGTCATCTACTCGCGCGCCCTGCCGGACGCCCGCGACGGCCTCAAGCCGGTGCACCGGCGCATCGTCTATCAGATGAACGAGATGGGCCTGCGCCCCGATCGCGGCTATGTGAAGTGCGCCCGCGTCGTCGGCGAGGTCATGGGTAAGTTGCACCCGCACGGCGACGCGTCGATCTACGACGCCCTGGTGCGCATGGCCCAGCCCTTCTCGATGCGGGTGCCCCTCGTCGACGGCCACGGCAACTTCGGTTCGCTGGGCAACGACGACCCGCCGGCCGCCATGCGGTACACGGAGTGCCGGCAGGCCCAGGCCACGAGCCTGATGACCGAGTCGATCGACGAGGACACGGTCGACTTCACACCCAACTACGACGGCCAGGAGCGGGAGCCGGTGGCGCTGCCGGCCGCCTTCCCGAACCTCCTGGTCAACGGTGCCTCGGGCATCGCGGTCGGCATGGCCACGAACATGCCGCCGCACAACCTCGCCGAGGTCATCGCAGCCGCCCGTCATCTGATCCGCCACCCGAACGCGGATCTGGACACCCTGATGAAGCACGTCCCGGGCCCGGACCTGCCCACGGGCGGCCGGATCGTCGGCCTGGCCGGCATCCGGGACGCGTACGAGACGGGTCGCGGCACCTTCAAGATCCGCGCGACCGTGTCCGTGGAGACGGTGACGGCCCGCCGCAAGGGCATCGTCATCACCGAACTGCCTTTCACGGTCGGCCCGGAGAAGGTGATCGCCAAGATCAAGGATCTGGTCGGCTCGAAGAAGGTCCAGGGCATCGCCGACGTCAAGGACCTCACCGACCGCGAACACGGCCTGCGCCTGGTCATCGAGATCAAGAACGGCTTCGTGCCGGAGGCGGTCCTGGAGCAGCTCTACAAGCTGACGCCGATGGAGGAGTCCTTCGGCATCAACAATGTGGCGCTGGTCGACGGCCAGCCCCTCACCCTGGGCCTCAAGGAGCTCCTCGAGGTCTATCTCGACCACCGCTTCGAGGTCGTGCGGCGGCGCAGCGAGTTCCGCCGTGGCAAGCGGCGCGACCGGTTGCACCTGGTCGAGGGCCTGCTCACGGCGCTCGTCGACATCGACGAGGTCATCCGGCTGATCCGCTCCAGCGAGAACAGCGCCCAGGCGAAGGAACGCCTGATGGAGCGCTTCTCGCTGTCCGAGGTGCAGACGCAGTACATCCTCGACACCCCGCTGCGCCGTCTGACCAAGTACGACCGCATCGAGCTGGAGGCGGAGAAGGACCGCCTGAACGAGGAGATCGCCGAGCTGACCCGGATCCTGGATTCGGACGCGGAGCTGCGCAAGCTGGTGTCGTCCGAACTGGCCGCGGTGGCCAAGAAGTTCGGCACCGAGCGGCGTACGGTCCTGCTGGAGTCCGCGGGCTCGCCGGTCACTGCCGTTCCGCTTCAGGTGGCGGACGACCCGTGCCGGGTGCTGCTGTCCTCGACGGGTCTGCTGGCCCGTACGGCGAACGGCGACCCCTTCGCGGAGGACGGCGATGCCAAGCGCTCCAAGCACGACGTGATCGTCTCGGCGGTGCCGGCCACGGCCCGGGGCGAGGTCGGCGCGGTCACGTCCACCGGTCGGCTGCTGCGCATCAACGTCATCGATCTTCCGCAGCTGCCGGAGACAGCGTCGAGACCGAACCTCTCGGGCGGCGCGCCGCTGTCGGAGTTCGTGTCCCTGGAGGGCGACGAGAGTGTCGTCTGCCTGATCACGCTCGACGAGTCCTCCCCCGGCCTGGCACTCGGCACCGAGCAGGGCGTCGTCAAGCGTGTGGTGCCGGACTACCCGTCCAACAAGGGGGAGTTGGAGGTCATCACCCTCAAGGAGGGTGACCGGATCGTCGGCGCGGTCGAGCTGCGCACCGGCGAGGAGGACCTGGTCTTCATCACGGACGACGCCCAGCTGCTGCGCTACCAGGCGTCCCAGGTCCGCCCGCAGGGCCGGCCGGCGGGCGGCGTGGCGGGCATCAAGCTCACCGCGGGCGCGAAGGTCATCTCCTTCACGGCGGTGGACCCGGCGGTCGACGCGGTGGTGTTCACGGTGGCCGGTTCGCGCGGCACGCTCGACGACTCGGTCCAGACGACGGCCAAGGTGACCCCGTTCGACCAGTACCCCCGCAAGGGCCGGGCCACCGGTGGCGTCCGCTGCCAGCGGTTCCTGAAGGGCGAGGACTGCCTGTCCCTGGCCTGGGCGGGTGCCGTCCCGGCGCGCGCGGCGCAGAAGAACGGCACCCCGGTGGACCTCCCGGACATCGACCCGCGCCGCGACGGCTCGGGCGTGTCGCTGCCGAAGACGGTGGCGGTGGTGGCCGGTCCGGCCTAGGGCCTGTCGTCAAATTCCCGTCGTCCGCCCGCAGGGCGGGCCGCGCGGCGTCAGGTGCGTGCTCTCGGCGTGCCGGGCGCGGACCCTCGTACTGGTTGTACGTGGGTCTGCGCCCGGTGCGGCGAGAGTGCGTGCATGGCGTCGCACGGCAGGCGGGAATTTGACGACAGGGCCTAGGCCCTAGACCGAGGGATCGTCGGGACCCACTCGCGGCGACCCGGCAGGGTCCTCGTCGTCGTCGGGGTCTCGTACGTAGCGCAGGACGCCCCACATGCCGTGCTCGTCGGCGGAGTGTGGGGCGTCGCTCTTGCACGCCTCGAGTTCCTTCGACAGGGACGCGGTGTCGATGCCGGAGCCGATCAGGACGAGCTGGGTCAGGCGCGCCTCGCCCGCGCTCCAGGGCTCGGGGTAGAAGCGCAGGAACCGTCCGACGGCGTGCACGGCGTAGCGGTTCGCGGTGTCGTGGGGGCCGAAGTCGACGTACCCCTTGATCCGGTACAGCCCCTCCGGCCTGCTGTCCAGAAACTCCATCGTCCGTCGCGGGTCGAGGGGCACGTCGGAGACGTGGGAGAGGCTGTCGTACCCGGAGTGCAGATGGCCGCTGTGGCCGTCTTCCTCAGCGTGCCCGCCGTGTTCGCCGTGTTCGCCGTACTTGGGCAGATCGTCGAAGGACAGCTGGCCGAGGCGCTCCTCGCTGGGCCGGCAGTCGAAGAGGAACTCGGGGTCGATCCGGCCGTAGGTGGCGGGGGCCACGGCGGCGCGGTCGGCGAGCCCGCGGACCAGGCCGAGCGCGCGCTCCTCGTCCTCCGCCCGGTCGAGCTTGTTGACCACGACCAGGTCGGCGAGGGCGAGATGCCGGTCGATCTCGGGGTGCCTGGCGCGGGTGTCGTCGAACTCGGCGGCGTCGACGACCTCGACGAGCCCGCCGTACACGATGCCGGGGTGTTCGCTGGCGAGCAGCATGCGCACGAGTTCCTGGGGCTCGGCGAGTCCGCTCGCCTCGATGACGATGACGTCGATGCCGGTGGCGGGCCGGGCGAGCCGCTCCAGGTAGACGTCCAGCTCACTGGCGTCGACGGCACAGCACAGACAGCCGTTCCCGAGGGAGACGGTGGAGTCGCCGAGCGCGCCGGCGACGGCCATGGCGTCGATCTCGATGGCGCCGAAGTCGTTGACGATGGCACCGATGCGGGTACCTCCGCTGCGGTGCAGGAGGTGATTGAGCAGAGTCGTCTTACCGGAACCGAGGAATCCGGCGAGTACGACCACCGGGATCTGCTGCGCGGTGCGGCTGTGCCCCAACGTGCGACCTCTCTCACGCCTACGCGTGCACCGGCTCTCGGCCCCGGCGCACCTACGGAAAATGAATGCCGCCCCAGGATACGAACCACGGGAAACATCGCGAAGTGAACGATTGTTAGCAGCACTTGCTGGGCAGACGTTGGGCAAGGCGCCGGAGTGTGCGACCCTCGCTTCCCTCCGTGCGCCTCCTCTCCGCCTCCCCCGCCGATCAGAGCCGCTCGGCACTCTGGGAGACGGCAAGCGCCGCCCACCGCTCGCCGGTCCCCTCCAGTCGACCCACCTTCCGACGACCGGCGGACGGCCGCCTGATCGGGGGTAATTGACATGACCACACGGAAGTACTCAGTCGGGAGGCTGGGCACCACCGCACTCGCCCTCCTGGTCACCACCGTCACCACAGCGGCTGCCCACCGACGGCGGTCCGAGCGGACCCGGCTGCAGGAGAGGCAGCTGGAACTCGAAGAACTCGCGATGCGCCGCAAGGCCCTGGCCCACCAGCAGCGCATGCAGTGGGAACTGCTGGCCAGGGCGATCGACGACCCGTCACTAGCGGCGGTGATAGACACCTACGACAAGAGGATCCCGGCGGAGAGGCGCCGCCAGTTCTTCTACGCCAACGCGTGGTACGTCCACCTCTACCACCTGTACCGAGCGGGCCTGCTGGACCGCGAGGAGCTCTACCGCCACCTGCGCGAGTTCTTCCAGAGCCCGATCTTCCGCGAGTACTGGAAGGCTTCGCAGCCCATGCGGGCGTCCCTCAACGAGACGTCCGAAGAAGCCCAGCTGGGACATATGGTCGATGGTCTCGTCAGAGACCTCGACGAGGCCGACACGGACGAGTGGTGGGTTGTGGGTCATCCACCGACCGACTGATCCGGGGCGGCGGAGCGGAGACGGAGGTCGAGGCGGAGGCGGTCAACCACGAGGTACGCAGGCGCGACTGGGTGACTTTTCGCCAATCCAGCCGCGTGCGGCTGGGCATCAGCAGTAACGTGCTGCCCACTAGTGTGCCCAACCCCCTGTTCGTAAGGACCGGAACCTTTGAAGATCGTGCGCCGCATCGGTGTGCCTCCGAGCGCCCGAGGCAGTAACTCGGGAGCCACCTGCCCGGACGTGTTCGAACTCAGTGACGGCAATTTCGCCGTCATCGGCACCGAGGCAACCGAAGCGCTTGAGCCGGAACTGCCCGCCGATGCCGCCCGCGCCGACTACGAGCGCATCGTCATCGTCAGCCGGGAGACCCTCATCCGCGCCAAGGCCGACATCCCTGACGCCTGACCACCGCACGAGCACGCGTCCACCCAGACCCGTACCGTCACACCCCCGGCCGCGCGCGACCGTTCCGCGAGCCGGCGACCGACCCGGCGAGCAGCCGGCACCCCGTCACTGCTCCGCTCCCCACCGATGAGGCCTGGCGCCGGAACGGCACCAGGCCACACGCGTATCTTGGCCGTTCAGGCAGCGCTCCGGCCTCACTACGCCCTGCCGGCCTCGCTACGCCCTGCCTCACTAGGCCCTGCCTCACTAGGCCCTTCAGGCCGCCCCCGGCACCCGCACCGGCGCCCCCGGCCCCACATATCGGGCGACCGGCCTGATGATCTTCGAGTCCTGTGCCTGCTCCAGGATGTTGGCGCTCCAGCCCACCACCCGAGCAGCGGCGAACGTCGGCGTGAACATCTCGCGTGGCAGGCCGCAGAGTTCCATGACCACGCCCGCGTAGAACTCGACGTTCGTGTGGAGTTCGCGGCCCGGCTTCAGTTCCGCGAGGATCGCCTCGACGCGGTGTTCGACCTCGACGGCGAACTCGACGCGCGGGCCACCGAAGGTCAGCGCGAGGTCGCGGAGCATCCGGGAACGGGGGTCCTCGGTGCGATAGACCGGGTGGCCGAAACCCATGATGCGATCACCGGCGAGAACACGTTCGCGGATCCAGGCGTCGATGCGGTCGGGGGTGCCGATGGCGTCGAGCGTGTCCAGCGCCCGGCTGGGCGCTCCGCCGTGCAGGGGGCCCGACAGCGCACCCACGGCTCCGACCAGACAGGCCGCGACGTCCGCGCCGGTGGAGGTGATGACCCGGGCCGTGAAGGTTGACGCATTGAATCCATGGTCAATGGTCGAGATCAAGTATTGCTCAACCGCCCGCGCCCGCTCCGGATCCGGTTCGACTCCGGTCAACATGTACAGGTAGTTCGCCGCGTACGACAGATCCTCCCGCGGCTCGACGGGCGAGAGCCCTTTGCCCAGCCGGTGCAGCGCGGTGAGCAGCGTGGGTACGGCAGCTGCTGCCACGAGCGTGTCCCGGAGCCGCTGGTCGGCGCCGATGTCGTACACCGGCCGGAACCCCGCGGCCGCGCCGAGCAGGGACAGCGCGGTGCGCAAACCGGCCAGCGGGCCGGACGGTCCGCTCGCCGCCGCGATCGCGGGCAGCGCCGCCCGCACCTCGTCAGGGAGCCGCCGCAGCGCCGCCGTCCGGGCGGCGAAGACGGCGGCACCTTCGGCGTCCGGCAGTTCACCGTGGACGAGGAGATGCCAGACGTCCTCGAACGGGCGGGTCTGCGCGAGTTCGACGGCCGAGTACTGGCGGTAGTGATAGAAGCCCTCGAGCCCCCGGACGTCACCGACTTCCGTGTCGGTGACGACGACGCCCGCGAGTCCACGGGGTACTTCGACGAGCGCGGCTGCTGACCTGTTGACGGACATGATTCCTCCCTGGACTTGATTTAACCGTCCATGCTTGACTGTCAATCTGTCAATATTGATTGAATCAATATATAGATCAATGTCAGCGCTCTGGATACGGTGACCCCATGCGCGATCAAGAACCCGGCCCTGCCCCGGCGGCACGTCGGCTGACCACCCAGGAGGCAGCCGAGCTGCTCGGAGTGAAGCCCGAGACCGTGTACGCGTACGTGAGCCGCGGGCACCTCAGCAGCCGCCGCGTGCCCGGCGGCCGGGGCAGCACGTTCGACGCCCAAGAGGTGGAGTCACTCGCCCGGCGCAACAGGCGGGAATCCTCCGGCGGTTCCGGTTCGGGCTCGGGCGGCGACCTGTCCGTGCGCACCCGGCTCACGTTCATCGACGCCGACCGCTACTACTTCCGCGGCGTGGACGCGACCGAACTGGCCGCCGGGCACTCCTACGAAGAGGTCGCCGAATGGCTGTGGACCGGCAGGATGCGCCACGGCGTCACCTTCAGAGCCCTCGAGGCCTCCGTCGCCGCCGCGCGGCTCGCCGCCGAAGCACTGCCCGAACACGCCGGACCCACCGACCGCTTGCGGGTGGCCGCCATCGCCGCCGCGGCAGCGGACCCGCTGCGCTTCGACCTGTCCGAGGAGGCCGTGCTCGGCACCGCACGCACCCTCATCCCCACGCTCGTCGCCGCCCTGTCGACCTCGCGCCACACCTACCGCGACGAGGGTTCACTCGCCCACCGACTGTGGGGTCAGCTGAGCGGCCTGCCCGCCGACGAGGCCTCCCTGCGAGTCCTGGACACCGCGCTCGCCCTGCTCGTCGACCACGACCTGGCGGCCTCGACCCTCGCCGTGCGCGTCGCGGCCTCAGCCCGGGCACACCCCTACGCCGCCGTCTCCGCCGGGCTCGGCGTACTCGAGGGCCCCCTGCACGGCGCGGCCAGCGGCCACGCCCACAAGCTGCTCATGGAGGTGCTCGACCGGGGCGACGCGGGCCCCGTCATCGCCGAGGAGCTGCGGGCGGGCCGAAGGATCCCGGGGCTGGGTCACCGGCTGTACACCGGCGAGGACCCACGCGCGCGGGTCCTGTTCGAGCTCCTGGAGGAGCTCCCGGGCTCCGCTCCCGCCCTCGCCGCGGCCCGCGACATCGTCGCCACCGCGGCCCGGCACGCCCCACTGCACGCCAACGTCGACCTGGCCCTCGCCGTCCTCACGGCGTCCTCCGCCATGTCCTCCTCCGCGGGTGAGGCGATCTTCGCCGTGGCCCGTACGGCGGGCTGGATCGCCCACGCTCTGGAGGAGTACGGGGAACGCCCGCTGCGCATGCGCCCGAGCGGGCACTACAGCGGCCCCACCCCACCCCAGCCGCTCCCGGAGTAGGTCGCACCCCCGGAACAAGCCCCTCGGGAGGCCACCGTGACGCAAGTCAGGTTAGGCTCACCTCTGTGAGTACGTGCTCAACCGTCTCGCGCGACCTCGACGAGCCCATCGCGGGGACCGCCGCGACCGCGACGACCTGGCTGCTGCTGGAGCAGCCCGGTCCGTGGGGTGCCAAGGCGCTCACCCAGAGCCACCTGGACCCCGCGCTGGGCCGCGCCCTGGAGGCGGCCGCGCAGGGCACAGGCGTACGCGTGGCGCTGATCCGCCGCCCCGGCCGGCATGCCGACTGCGGAACTCTCGCCGAGCGCAGGGTCTACGTGGCGCACACGGTGCCCGGGCGGGTGTGGCTGCACGCTGCCACCACCAACGACCCCGGGCGGCTGCTCGACCTGGACTTCGCCGCCCTCGGCGCCGGTGATCCGCGCACCTTCGACGCCGTACTTCAGGGTCGCCCCCACACCGGCCATCCCCTTGCGCTCGTCTGCACCAACGGCAAGCGGGACCGCTGCTGCGCCCTCCTCGGCCGCCCGCTCGCGGCCGAGCTCAGCGCATCCGGCGTCGACGGCGTCTGGGAGGTCACCCATCTGGGTGGACATCGGTTCTCCCCGACACTGCTCGTCCTCCCGTACGGCTACGCGTACGGCCGTGCGCAGGCCCACGCCGTCAAGGAGGTCCTGCACAGCGCCCACGAAGGGCGGATCGTCCTCGACGGCTGCCGCGGGAGTTCGGCCTGGGAGCGGCCCGGCCAGGCAGCCGAGCTGGCCGTACGCAGGGTTACGGGAGAGTGCGCGGCGCAGGCCCTGAGTGTCGTACGGACGGACGGCGCCGCTCCCCGGTGGGACGTGACGGTCGCCCACGTGGACGGGCGGCGCTGGCGGGTCGTCGTGGCCCAGGGCAGCTCCTTGCCGGCGCGACCCGAGAGCTGTGGGGCGTCGGTGCTCGGCTCACCTGCGCGAATGGACGTGGTGGCGGTGCGCGAGCTCACGGTGACGGCTGCACTCGCGAGTTGATCGGCCGCACCAATAGGCACCTCGGGTGGACCGGCCCGATCGACTGGACAATCATCGACTCGACGCCCCTCGACTGGACCGGCGTGCCTGGACATTGATCAAGACAGCAGTCGATCACACGCCGAGTAGAGGGCCGGTCCCGGCGTCTGCACATTGATCAAGAGATCCACGCCACATCCCTCTACGGCAGTCCCCGCACGTCCACGTACCGTCGTGGGTATGAGCCCCACTCCCCCCGCCCGTCGCCTGCGCCTCGGTCTGCCCCGGCGGATGTTCTCGCAGCTGCTGCTGATGCAGGTGGCGATCGCCGCGGGGGTCGCGGTGCTCGCGACCGGACTGTTCCTCGCTCCGCTCAGCGACCAGCTCGACGATCAGGCGATGCGCCGCGCGCTCTCGATCGCACAGACCACCGCGGCCCAGCCGCAGATCGCCGAGGACCTGGCGAGCACGGCCGCGACCGCCGACGGTCCGGTCCAACAGGAGGCGGAGCGGATTCGTACGGCGACCAAGGCCGAGTACGTCGTCGTCATGGACCGGACCGGCGTGCGCTGGTCCCACCCCACCCCGGGCGAGATCGGCAGACTCGTCTCGACCGACCCCGGTCAGGCCCTGGCCGGGCATGAGGTCATGCAGATCGACGACGGCACCCTGGGCCGCAGTGCCCGCGGCAAGGTACCGCTGCGCGACAGTGACGGCGACATCGTCGGGGCCGTCTCGGTCGGCATCGCCTACGACAGCGTGCGGGCCCGACTGCTGCACGCCATCCCGGGGCTGTTCGCATACGCGGGCGGCGCCCTGGCCGTCGGCGCGCTGGCCGCCTGGCTCATCTCCCGCCGGGTTCAGCGACAGACCCGTGACCTGGCCTTCTCCGATATCTCGGCGCTGCTCGCGGAGCGCGAGGCGATGCTGCACGGTATCCGGGAGGGCGTCGTCGCCCTCGACCGCGACGGCCGGGTCCGTCTGCTCAACGACGAGGCCCGGCGCCTGCTGGGCATCGGTGACGAGGCCGTCGGCCGGTCCCTGGACGAGGCGCTCGGCGCGGGCCGTACGACCGATGTACTGGCCGGCCGGGTGACGGGCACCGATCTGCTCACGGTCCGCGGTCAGCGGGTCCTGGTCGCCAACCGCATGCCCACCGACGACGGCGGCGCCGTCGCCACTCTGCGCGACCGCACCGAGCTGACCCAGCTCGGCCGGGAGCTCGATTCGACGCGCGGTCTGATCGACGCCCTGCGCGCCCAGGACCACGAACACGCCAACCGTATGCACACGCTCCTCGGGCTGCTGGAGCTGGAGATGTACGACGAGGCAGTGGAGTTCGTCGGCGAGGTGGTCGGCGATCATCGCGCCACCGCGGAGCAGGTCGCCGAGAAGATCCAGGACCCGTTGCTGGCCGCCCTGTTGGTCGGCAAGGCGACCGTGGCGGCCGAACGCGGTGTCGCCCTGCGCCTGTCGGACCGGACGGGGCTGCCGGACCGGCTGATCGATCCCAGGGGGCTCGTCACGGTCGTCGGCAATCTCGTGGACAATGCTCTGGACGCCGCCGCGGGCACACAGCACGCGCGCGTGGAGGTCGAATTGCGCGCCGAGGGGCGGACCGCAATCCTCCGGGTACGGGACACGGGGCCGGGAATCCCGGAAGGGCAACGCGAGTTGATCTTCACGGAGGGGTGGTCCACCAAGCAGCCGCCCGCCCATCGTGAGCGCGGCATCGGGCTCTCCCTCGTGCGCAGGCTCGCCGAACGGCAGGGCGGCAGCGCGACGGTGGGCCGAGCGGACGGCGGAGGCGCCGAGTTCATCGTCGTCCTGCCCGAGGCGCTGGCCGAACCGGACCTGGAACCGGTCCTCACGTCGCCGTCGGATCCGCACGGTGCAGCCCGGAAGGAGTCGCGATGATCGAGGTCCTGGTCGTGGACGACGACACGCGCGTCGCGCGGGTCAACGCCGCCTACGTGGAGAAGGTGCCGGGCTTCCACGTGGCCGGCGAGGCGCACAACGCGGCGGAGGCGCTGCGCCAGGTCGAGCTGCTGCCCCGCCTCGACCTGGTCCTCATGGACCACTATCTGCCGGACGAGACGGGCCTGTCGGTCGTCCAGGAGATGCGCCGGCGCGGCCACCAGACCGATGTGATCATGGTGACGGCGGCGCGTGATGTGTCGACGGTGCAGGCGGCGATGCGGCACGGGGCGCTTCAGTATCTGGTGAAGCCGTTCGCCTTCGCGGGCCTGCGCGCCAAGCTGGAGGCGTACGCGGATCTGCGCCGCACCCTCGACGGCGGCGGCGAGGCGGAACAGGCGGAGGTGGACCGTATCTTCGGCGCCCTGTCGGCGCCGTCGGAGCCGGATCTGCCCAAGGGCCACTCCCCCACGACCGCGGAGCTCGTACGGCAGGCCCTGATGAACGCCCAAGGCCCCCTGTCCGCTCAGGAGATCGCCGAGCGGACCGGAGTGAGCCGCCAGACCGCCCAGCGCTATCTCAAGCTCCTGGAGCGCACGGGACGGGCCCGCCTCACCCTGAAATACGGCGACGCGGGCCGCCCGGAACACCGATATGTGTGGGCGACCCGCGCCTGAGGCACGGCCCGTGGGGGCGGGGGAAGGAACCGTGCCCTTCTCTTCATACGGATGCCGGGGACGCGAATATCAGCCGTCGGCTCGGCGCTTTGCGTGAGCCGTTCGCGTCAGACCGCTCCCGCTCAGACCGCTCCCGCCCCGGTGAGCGACCGCACCTCCGTCTCCGCGTGCTTGGCCTCGTCGGGGATCTCGGCCGAGGTGACCGTGCCCAGCCAGCCCGCGACGAAGCCGAGCGGGATCGAGACGAGGCCGGGGTTCTGGAGGGGGAAGTACTGGAAGTCGACGCCGGGGAACAGGGATTCGGGGCTTCCCGAGACGACCGGCGACAGCAGCACGAGCACCACCGCCGGGAGCAGGCCGCCGTACACGGCCCATACGGCTCCGCGCGTGGTGAAGTTCCGCCAGAACAGCGTGTAGAGCAGCACCGGCAGATTGGCGGACGCGGCGACGGCGAAGGCGAGGCCCACCAGGAAGGCGACGTTCAGATCGCGGGCCAGCAGGCCGAGGGCGATCGCGACGAGGCCGATCGCGACGGCGGCGACGCGCGCCACGGCGACCTCACTGCGGGGCTGCTTGGTGCGTCGGCGCCATAGGGAGGCGTACAGGTCGTGGGCCACGGAGGCCGATGAGGCGAGGGTGATGCCGGCGACCACCGCGAGGATCGTGGCGAAGGCGATGGCGGCGACCACGGCAAAGAGAACCGTTCCTCCGGTGGAGTGCGCGCCGCCGCCCAGATCGAGGGCGAGCAACGGAACCGCCGTGTTCCCGGCCGCGTTCGACGCCCGCACGGCCTCAGGACCCACGATCGCCGCAGCGCCGAAGCCCAGGACGATCGTCATCAGATAGAAGCCCCCGATCAGCCCGATCGCCCAGACCACCGAGCGCCGGGCCGCGCGAGCCGTGGGCACGGTGTAGAAGCGCGAGAGGATGTGCGGCAGCCCGGCTGTGCCCAGCACGAGTGCCAGGCCCAGGCTGATGAAGTCGAACCGGGACGTCCAGTCACCGCCGTACTTCAGCCCGGGCGCGAGGAACGCCGCACCGTGACCGCTGCGCTCGGCCGCCGTGAGCAGCAGGCGGTCGAAGTCGCCGTGGAAACGCACCAGGACGAGCACGGTCAGCGCCACGGTCCCGCCGAGGAGCAGGACGGCCTTGACGATCTGGATCCAGGTGGTGGCCCGCATCCCTCCCAACGACACATAGATCACCATGAGCGCGCCGACGCCGATGACGGCCCAGGCCTGCACCGCCCCGCCCTCGCCCCCGAGCAGCAGCGCGACCAGGGTGCCCGCGCCCACCATCTGCGCCACCAGATACAGAACGGACACGGTGACCGAGGAAGTTCCCGCCGCGATCCGTACGGGGCGCTCCCTCATCCGCGCGGCGACCACATCGGCCAGCGTGAACCGCCCGCAGTTGCGCACGAGTTCGGCGACCAGGAACAGCACCACCAGCCAGGCCACGAGGAAGCCCACCGAGTACAGCAGCCCGTCATAGCCGAAGAGGGCGATGAGCCCCGAGATGCCCAGGAAGGACGCGGCGGACATGTAGTCACCGGCGATGGCAAAACCATTCTCCATGGGGGAGAAGAGCCGACCGCCCGCGTAGAACTCCTCCGCCGAACCCTGCCGCTTACGGCTCACCCAGGTCGTGATCGCGAGTGTGATCGCGACGAACACGCTGAACAGCAGCAGCGCGAGGCTCTGATGGTCTCCCGTCATGACGCACCCCCGCGTGTGACGCGCGTCAACTCCTGCGTGTCCCAGCGCAGTTCGAGCGCCGCACGGTCCCGGCGCAGCCGTGCGTGCCGGGCGTATGCCCAGGTGAGCCCGAACGTGGTGAGGAACTGTCCCAGCCCCGCCAGCATCGCCACGTTCACAGCGCCCGCCACGGGCCTGGCCATCAGCCCGGGCGCGGTCGTGGCCGCGACGACGTAGGCCACGTACCAGGAGAGGAACACAGCGACCGCCGGCACCACGAACCTCCGATAGCGGCTGCGGACCTCCTGGAAGGCCGCGCTGCGCTGTACCTCGAGGTACACATCGCGGGCGACCGGCCGCGTGACCTCGGGAGCGTCCGTGCCGTCCGACTCTCCCCACCCGGCGGCGAGAGCGTCGTACCAGGGATCGTCGTACCGCACATTTCTGGCGTCGCGGGGACGACCGTCGCTTGAGTACATGCCCAAGCATGGACAGAACGGAAAGATCGCCGACGCGGCTTCTCCTCGCGCTTCACCCCATCAGGTGATTCACCCGCAGAAGCCCGCATTTTTGGCGCGAACGGCATCCTGGCGCTGCGTTCTACCGCAACCGCCGACCGCGGCCCCTCGCGCACGGAGGTCCGGCCGCCCGCACTCACCGACGCAGGCGGCCCCGATGTCGCCGCAGCGTCGGGGGCGCGGGCCTGAACACCCCGATGCACAGCACCAAGCCGAGCCGAAGTGGAAGCCGAAACCACCACCCCGGCTCAGCCGGCGCAGCGACTACGCGTCGATACGTGACCGGTCCAACGTGGCCGCCGACCCCGAGATGAACTCCTTGCGCGGAGCCACGTCGTTGCCCATCAGCAGGTCGAAGACCCGCTCGGCGGCCTCCAGGTCGGAGAGGTTGATCCGGCGAAGGGTGCGATGGCGCGGGTCCATCGTCGTCTCGGCCAGCTGGTCGGCGTCCATCTCACCGAGGCCCTTGTAGCGCTGGATGGAGTCCTTGTACCGGATGCCCTTGCTCTGGAACTCCATGAGCTTGTCGCGCAGTTCGCGATCCGAGTACGTGTAGATGTACTTGTCCTGCCCCTTCTTGGGCTGGATCAGCTCGATCCGGTGCAGCGGCGGCACCGCGGCGAACACCCGGCCCGCCTCGATCATCGGACGCATGTAGCGCTGGAACAGGGTCAGCAGCAGGGTCCGGATGTGGGAGCCGTCCACGTCGGCGTCGGTCATCATGATGATCTTGCCGTAGCGCGCCGCGTCGATGTCGAAGGTCCGGCCGGACCCAGCCCCTATGACCTGGATGATCGCGCCGCACTCGGCGTTCTTGAGCATGTCGGTCACGGACGACTTCTGAACGTTGAGGATCTTGCCGCGGATCGGCAGCAGCGCCTGGAACTCGGAGTTCCGGGCGAGCTTGGCGGTGCCGAGCGCGGAGTCTCCCTCGACGATGAAGAGCTCGCTGCGGTCCACGTCGTCACTGCGGCAGTCCGCGAGCTTGGCGGGCAGCGACGAGGACTCCAGTGCCGTCTTACGGCGCTGTGCGTCCTTGTGCTGGCGGGCCGCGATGCGCGTACGGGCGGCGGCAACAGCCTTCTCGAGGACCACGCGCGCCTGTGCGGCGGCGTCGCGCTTGGCGGACGTCAGGAACGCCTTGAGCTCCTTGGCGACCACCGAGTTCACGATCCGGCGGGCCGCCGAGGTGCCGAGGACCTCCTTGGTCTGCCCCTCGAACTGCGGCTCGGCGAGGCGCACGGTGACGACCGCGGTGAGCCCTTCGAGGGCGTCGTCCTTGACGATGTCGTTTTCGGCGACGCGCAGCAGCTTCTTGGTGCGCAGCACCTCGTTCATCGTGCTGGTCACCGCCGTCTCGAAGCCGGCGACATGTGTGCCGCCCTTCGGCGTGGCGATGATGTTCACGAACGACCTCAGGGTCGTGTCGTACCCCGTGCCCCACCGCAGCGCGACGTCGACCTCTAGCTCGCGGGTGACCTGAGTGGGGGTCATCTGCCCGTGCTCGTCCAGGACCGGGACAGTCTCCCTGAAGGAGCCCTGACCTGAGAAGCGGAGGACGTCGCAGACGGGCTTGTCGGTGGCCAGGAACTCGCAGAACTCACTGATGCCGCCGTCGAAGCGGAACGACTCCTCGCCCTTGCTGCCGCCATCGCCGAGACCGAATTCATCGCGGACGACGATGGTCAGCCCCGGCACCAGGAACGCGGTCTGGCGGGCGCGCTGGTGCAGCGTGTCGAGGGAGAGTTTGGCGTCCTTGAGGAAGATCTGGCGGTCGGCCCAGTACCGCACGCGCGTACCGGTACGGGTCTTGGGGATCTTCTTTGCCTTGCGCAGGCCGCTCTTGGCGTCGAACTTGGCGTTCGCGCCGTCGGCGGCGAAGGCGCCGGGAACGCCCCGCCGGAAGCTGATGGCGTGGGTGTGGCCGCCCCGGTCCACCTCGATGTCCAGCCGCGCGGACAGGGCGTTGACCACGGAGGCGCCCACGCCGTGCAGACCGCCGGAGGCGGCGTAGGAGCCGCCGCCGAACTTGCCGCCGGCGTGCAGCTTGGTCATGACGACCTCGACGCCGGACAGGCCGGTCTTGGGCTCGACGTCGACCGGGATGCCCCGGCCGTTGTCCCGGACCTCCACGGAGCCGTCGTCGTGGAGGATCACCTCGATGTGGTCGCAGTAGCCACCGAGGGCTTCGTCGACGGAGTTGTCGATGATCTCCCACAGGCAGTGCATCAGACCGCGGCTGTCGGTGGAGCCGATGTACATGCCCGGGCGCTTGCGCACGGCCTCGAGGCCCTCGAGGACGAGCAGGTGCCGCGCGGTGTAGTTGGAACCGTCCCGGTCTGCTCCTGCCAGCAGCGCTGTGGACGGCACGGACGTCTCGGCGGTCACGCGGTTCGCTCCTCGCTGAATTTCAGGTGACGCCCTGATGGGTAAGGGCGCGGCTTCGGTCGCCGTCAAGAGGGTACCGAGGCCTGGTAGAGCCGTTGTAACGCCACCCTCGTGCGAAACACAGACTAGTCCAGACTCGTATACATGTTCGATCCCTCGATGGGGTGAAGTACATATCACGTTCCCTTCCAGGCATGAACCATTTAGGCTCCGGGCACGTCCTCATGAACGAACCGGCAACCCAGCCGGGAGGACCTGACCTTGACCGACAGCGCGAAACCGTAAGCAAGACAGAGACGCAATACGGCACATTCGCCGCCAAACCGGCAGCAGCCGCCCCCTCGGAAAATTTCACTGAGGGAGAAGCCACGAGCGGGAACGTTTTGGGGCTGGTTGGATGTTGACCCTGGTACGACAGCTCGTCGAGCTAGAGAAGAGGCGACGTGACTACTGTTCTGACCCCCGCGAGCCAGCTGACGGCCGCTGACCGCTGCGACCGCTGCGGCGCACAGGCATACGTGCGTGTCGTCCTGCTCAGCGGCGGAGAACTGCTCTTCTGCGCCCACCACGGTCGCAAGTTCGAGCCGGAACTCAAGAAGATCGCCGCTGAGATACAGGACGAGACGGAGCGGCTGACCTCCGTTCCTGCGTCTGCGTCCGAGGATGAGCGCTGACATCTCGCGTTAACGACGAGCCAGCTCCGGCACAGGCCGGTTGACGGGCGGTCGCCCCTGAAGAGCAGGGGCGACCGCCCGCGCTCATGCCCCGCGGCCCTCAGGGCCCCCGTCAGCCGCCCACGGGACGGTTGGCCGCTGTAGGCCGGCGCAGGGCGCGCAAGACCTCGGACACTCTCGTGTAGACCCCCGGACTGCCCGCGCGACCGCAGCCGCTCCCCCAGGACACGAGCCCGATCAGCTTCCCCTGAGCGACCAGCGGCCCTCCGCTGTCCCCCTGACAGGCGTCCCGGCCGCCCTGCGGCTCCCCCGCGCAGACCATGCTGTCCGCCAGGTACCTGCCGTCACCACCGCCCGGATACGCCTCCTTGCACAGCGCGTCCGACAGCACCCGCACACGCGCCGCACGCAGGCTGCGCGCGTAGTCGCCGGCGCCGGTGATGTCCCCCCAGCCGTAGACCAGCGCCTCCGTCCCCGGCGCATAGGCGGGATCGCCGGTACGGGCCATGCCGATGACCGAGCTCGCGGGAAGCGGCTCAGCGAGGGAGAGCACGGCGAAGTCCCCCGCATTGGTGGCACTGTCGTAGGCCGGATTCACCCAGCTCCTGCGGACCCGGATCTCCTGTCCCTGGCTCGACAGCAGGTCCGTACGGCCGGCGATGACGCTGAGGTCGCGGATCCGGTCCGGAGTGGCACCGAGGACCTCCTCGCTCATGCAGTGGGCGGCGGTGAGCACGGTAGTGCGGCCCACCGCCACACCGACACAGAACTGACCAGCCCGCGTACCCCCGAACCGGTCACGGCTGGCCAGGGCCACGGTCCACGGGCTCTCGGACACATCGACCGGGAACCCCCCGACGACGACGCTGTCGGCGACCGCAGGGGCGGCGGACACCAGCGGTATGGCGGCAGCGACGGCCGCAAGGGCCAACGGCCGGGTCAGCGCCCGGGCAACGGAACGACGCATGGACCCTCCTCACTCTGGGGTGGTCATGGGACACCCAGGGTGATTCAGCCCACGCCACCCCGCACCCGCGCCGACAGCGCGAAGGCCCGGCCCCCACTCGGGGAACCGGGCCTTGGGCGATGCTCGGGAGGGACTAGTCGAGGTAGTCGCGCAGCACCTGGGACCGCGACGGGTGGCGCAGCTTCGACATCGTCTTGGACTCGATCTGGCGGATGCGCTCACGCGTCACGCCGTAGACCTTGCCGATCTCGTCGAGGGTCTTCGGCTGGCCGTCGGTGAGACCGAAGCGCATCGAGACGACTCCCGCCTCGCGCTCGGACAGGGTGTCGAGGACCGAGTGCAGCTGCTCCTGCAGAAGCGTGAAGCTGACCGCGTCGGCCGGGACGACGGCCTCGGAGTCCTCGATGAGGTCACCGAACTCGCTGTCGCCGTCCTCGCCCAGCGGGGTGTGCAGGGAGATGGGCTCGCGGCCGTACTTCTGGACCTCGATGACCTTCTCCGGGGTCATGTCGAGCTCCTTGGCCAGCTCCTCCGGGGTGGGCTCGCGGCCCAGGTCCTGGAGCATCTGGCGCTGCACGCGCGCGAGCTTGTTGATGACCTCGACCATGTGCACCGGGATACGGATGGTGCGGGCCTGGTCGGCCATGGCGCGGGTGATCGCCTGACGGATCCACCAGGTGGCGTACGTGGAGAACTTGTAGCCCTTGGTGTAGTCGAACTTCTCGACCGCGCGGATCAGACCGAGGTTGCCCTCCTGGATGAGGTCCAGGAAGAGCATGCCGCGGCCGGTGTAGCGCTTCGCCAGGGAGACCACGAGGCGGAGGTTGGCCTCCAGCAGGTGGTTCTTGGCGCGGCGGCCGTCCTCGGCGATGATCTCCAGCTCGCGCTTGAGCTTCGGGGCCAGCTTGTCGGCGTTGGCCAGCTTGTCCTCGGCGAACAGACCCGCCTCGATGCGCTTGGCGAGCTCGACCTCCTGCTCGGCGTTGAGCAGGGGGACCTTGCCGATCTGCTTGAGGTAGTCCTTGACGGGGTCGGCGGTGGCGCCGGCCGCGGCGACCTGCTGCGCGGGCGCGTCGTCCTCGTCCTCGTCGGAGAGCACGAAACCGGCGCTCTCGGTGCCCTCGGGCTCGTCGCCGGGCTTGCCGGGCGCCGCCTCCTCGAGGACCTCTTCCTCGAGAAGCTCGACGTCGTCCTTCTTGGCGGTGGTCTTCTTGGCAGCGGTCTTCTTCGCGGCCGTCGTCTTCTTCGCTGCCGCCTTCTTGGCGGTCGTCTTCTTGGCAGCGGCCTTCTTGGCGGGGGCTTCGTCCTCTACGGCGGGCTCGGCTGCGGGCGCCGCCGGCGTGGCGGTGGCGGTGGCCTTCTTGGTCGTCACCGTCTTCGCCGCGACCGTCTTGGTGGCGGTGCGCTTGGCCGGGCTCTTCGCTGCGACGCTCTTTCGGGTGCGCTTGGGCTCCGCGGCACTGACCATCAGCGTCACACCCTCTTCCTCGAGGATCTGGTTGAGGCTGCGCAGTACGTTCTTCCACTGAGTGGCCGGAATCTGGTCAGCTTCGAAGGCCCGACGCACATCGTCGCCGGCGATCTGCCCCTCAGCCTTTCCCCGCTCAATCAGAGCCATGACAGAGACGGACTCGGCGATCTCCGGCGGGAGCGTACGGGATGTGCTGGCCGACACGAACAACCTCTCGGAACGTTGAAAAACGGCTTCCGGCCCCGTCCACGGCGGACAGGAGCCGACCACCGACCTGGGGATGGGCCGACGGTGCGGGCGGGGGCCTGGAGGATGCACAGCGCCTTGAGCGGCGTCCGTATTCCCTCCTCGGCAGTCACCTCTTAGGTCATCGCGTTGTTTCCCCGAGCGTTACGCCCAATCTGCGTGGCCCGAGTCACATCCCGTAACCGATCAAAAACGGGCAGACACGACCAAAATAGGTCAGCCGTGATCTGGCCCCATGCACTGTACGGCGAATCGACCACCTCGTCGCACCGTCGGACCCGCAGGATCCGTGGTGGATCCTGCGGGTCCGACGGGAGAGGGTGCGCGGACCGGTCGACGCCCCAGGAGGGGGGAGGCATCCCTCGGTCGCGCCACCCTGGTGCGCGGTCAGTGCTCGCGGGGTGCGGGCACGACGCGCTCGACCTCGGGGTGGACGGTGAGCAGCTGACGCATGGCCGTCTCGGCGGCGGCTCCGTCGCCGGCGGCGAGGGCGTCGACGATCCTGCTGTGCAGCGCCAGGGACGTCTCGTTCGGCCGGTCACAGCCGGTGACGGGGCCACCGGAGACCTGGAGGGCGGCCGAGACGATCCCCGACAGGTGCTCCAGCATGCGGTTGCCCGCGACCTGGATCAGCAGCGAGTGGAATTCGGTGTCGGCACGGGAGAAGGTGAGGACGTCGCCCTGCCCCATCGCATGGCTCATGATCTCGACCATGTCGGCCAGCCGCTGCTGGACGTCGTCGCGCCCGTGCCCGGCGGCGAGGCGGGCGGCGAGCGGCTCGATCGTCCAGCGCAGCTCGCTCAGCTCCCGGCGCTGATCGTCGCGCTGCGGTCCGAAGGCCCGCCACTCGATGATGTCCGGGTCGAGGAGGTTCCAGTCGCTGACGGGGCGCACGCGCGTGCCCACGTTCGGCCGGGCGCTGACCAGGCCCTTGGCCTCCAGGACGCGGAGCGACTCACGGACTACGGTGCGGGAGACCTCGAACCGCTGCCCGATCTCCTCGGGCACGAGCGGCCGGTCGGCGCCCAGGTCGCCGGAAACGATCATCTGGCCGAGCTGCTGGACGAGTTGGCCGTGCAGCCCGCGCCCGCGGCTGCCCGCGGCACGGCGGCCGACACGGCCCAGCTCGGGGTCCGCGCTCTCCCAGGCGGGGACTCCGACGCGGTCGGCGACGGGGGCCTCGGCGTAGGGGTAGCGGTCGAGTTCGCCCGGGCCGGCGAGACCGGAGTCGGCGGCGCGGGCGGCGGTCATCATGGTGTGCGCAAGGGTACTCACGGATCCTTTGTCGGCGCAGTCCTCAACTCCCTTGAGGTCTTTGGTGAAAAGCACACGAAAGGGTGATCGCTCACCCCATCGCAATTGACGCCTTATCGGAAAGAAATGGGCTTTCCCCGGGGAGTTGCGCGCAGGACGGAAGCGGGAAGGACAGGGACGGTCGTCATCGAACCCTGCTCCGCAGGGTCGTGAGGAGATATGCGCCGAGCAGGGCCGCCAGCGACAACGTGAGTGCGCCTCCGACGGGTTGGGCGATCACGCGCGCGGCGGCGGCCACATACCGCTCGCCCCCGAACGGCCACTGGGACAGCAGCACCTCTCGCAATCGCAGCGGAAACCCGGCCGCCGTCCGCACGGACGGCCCTTCCACGACCTTCTGCACCAGGGGCACGAGGAGGACCGGTACGGAGACCACCGCGGCGAGCCCGGCCGTGGTCGACCGGAAGAGACCCGCGGCCAGCACGCCGGCCCATGCGCAGCCGACCACGAGTCCGATCCAACTGGCGCTCAGCGAAAGCCAGTCTCCGGGAACCTCCGCGAGTTCCCGTCCGTAGACGATGTAGAGCACTTCGATGTCGCAGCCCACCGTGAGGACGGCCAGCACCACCGCGGTGGCCGAGGCGACGAGAAGTTTCGCGGCCAGCAGCCCCAGGCGGCGGGGGACGGTGCCGCGATCCGCCGCCAGCGCGGGGTGGCGGAACTCGTCGCCGAACGCGATCGCGCCGAGTAGCCCGGCCCCGAGCGCCGCGGGCGGCAGCGGCAGCTCCTGCGGCCACGCCACGAACAGGCGCGGCCGTGGGGTGTGCCCGATGCGTGCCAGCAGTACGGCGGTGACGGCGGACACCAGGAGCACGGCCGCGCAGGTGAGGAACCCCGTGCCGACTCCGGCGGCGCGTCGCAGTTCGTAACGCAGAGGGCGCAGGGGGCTGGGGGCGGGGCGGACGGAGATGGGGGGTGGTAGATCCGGAAGACGATCGGCGTGGGAGTCCGACCGGCGCCCCGAGCTCACCACCGCGGTGCCTGCCTCGCCCGGCTCGGCTGCGCGGGCCGGCCCGGTGTCCGCCGCAGCGTCCGACACCGACCGCGTGACGAGTCCGTCGGCGGCGGCCACACCTCCGCCCCTCAGCGAGGGCCTGGCATCCCCACGCCCGCGATCGCGAGCCCCCTCCAACGACTCACTGCCCGTCGTCTGCGAAACGTCGTCGACGACCTCCTCACCCGGGAGCTCCAGCCGACGATTCGGCCCCATGTCCCCGGTCTCGTCAGCGAGTTGATGCACGAGAACGCCGTGCCGGAATGCGATCTCTCCTACGGCCGCGCATGTACTGCCGTACACGGAGAGTCGGTTGCCGCCCTCCCGTACGACCTCGACGCTGCGGCGTGCGGTGCGTGCCTCCTTGGTGACCAGCGCGGCGAGGCGGGAGGCGTGCGGGGTGCGGACGGCGACGCGGGGGCGCAGCCGGGTGCGGGCGAAGTCGGCCGCCTCCTGGTCGGCGACGAGCCTGCCCTGCTCCAGGGTGACGACCCGGTCGGCGGTGCGCGCTGCCTCCTTGGGATCGGTCGTGGTCAGCAGAACGGTGCCGCCCTGGGTGGCGTGCGCGCGCAGCATGCCGTACAGCCAGCGGCTCTCGCGGGTCGAGAGCCCGTCCGCGGGGGCGTCGAGCACGAGGGTGTGCGGGTCGGCCAGCAGGGCGCAGGCCAGGCCGAGGCGGCGGTCCATGCCGCGGGAAAGGGTGCCGAGGCGTTCGTCGCGCAAACTGACGAGGCCGACCACCTCCAGGACCTCGTCGGCCCGCCGCGCCGGTACGCCCGCGGCGGCGCACAGCATGCGCAGATGGCCGCGCAGTGTGCGCGAGGGATGTCCGGGGACGTCCCCCAGCAGAACACCGACCTCACGCGACGGATGGGCGATGCGGTGCAGGGGGCGGCCTCTGAAGTAGGTGATCCCACGGCCGCGTTGGAGTTCGAGCATGAGTCTGAGCGCCGTCGTCTTGCCTGCTCCTGACGCCCCGAGCAGCGCGGTGACATGACCCGCGCGCGCCTCGAACGAGACGTCGTCGACGGCGGGCGGAAGCTCCTTGCGAGGGTCGCTGGTCAATCCGATGGCCTGGATCACCCTTAGCAAGATAGCGCGTTATGTCCGTTTTTCCGGGCAGCGCAAGGCCCGCTCCCCGCGCGGCAGTCCGTCCGGTCGGCTCCCGGTCGGGTCCGGCTTCGGTGCCGCTTACCGTCGTACGCGTCGTTCCGAGCCTGTACCGGACGCCCGCCGATCCCGATGCCGGCGTGCGTCCTGGGCTGCGACGTCAGACCTCGGGGCGCAGCATCGGAGGGTTGAGCAACGTGGCTCCGCCGGCCCGGAAGAGCTGCGCGGGGCGGCCACCCTGGCGTGTGGTCGTACCGCCGGTGGGGACGAGGAAGCCCGGCGTGCCGGTCACCTTCCGGTGGAAGTTGCGGGGGTCCAGGGCCACGCCCCACACCGCCTCGTACACCCGGCGCAGCTCACCGACGGTGAATTCGGTGGGGCAGAACGCGGTGGCCAGCGACGAGTACTCGATCTTGGAGCGCGCCCGTTCCACCCCGTCGGCCAGGATCTGTGCATGGTCGAAGGCGAGCGGCGCGACCGGTTCGCCGTCGCGGCCGTAACCGCCCTGCTGCAGCAGTTCGTCGACGGGCGCCCAGCGGGCATTGCTGGCGTCGCCGCCCGCGCGGGGTGCGGGCAGGTCGGGGGCCAGGGCGAGATGGGCGACGCTCACCACACGCATGCGGGGGTCCCTCTCGGGGTCGCCGTACGTCGCGAGCTGCTCCAGGTGAGCACCGTTGTCCTGGGCGGGCGCGGCGGGGTCGTGGGCGCGCAGCCCGGTCTCCTCGGCCAACTCGCGAGCCGCCGCCTGCGCCAGGTCCTCGTCCGCCCTCACGAACCCGCCTGGCAGTGCCCAGCGCCCCTGGAACGGCGGCTCGCCCCTCCGCACCGCCAACGCGCACAGGGCATGGCGGCGCACGGTCAGCACGACCAGGTCCACGGTCACGGCAAAGGGCGGAAAGGCTGACGGGTCGTAGGGCATGCGGCGATCATAGTCGTCTGCCTGACGATAAACACTCCCTTCCTCGGCCTCATCGACGGCTGATCCATTTCGGTGCGGTATGCGCCTCGCCGTACCTGCGTGTGTCGTGCCGTACGGCGTCGTACGAGGTCATGTGCGTAGTTGGAGGCCGTCGGCCGCCTCCTCGACCATGGCGAGACCCAGTCTGCTGACACGTACGGCGAAGGGGGCAGAGGCGATCCGCAGGCCCGTCAGGACGATCTCGCCGACGGGGGCGCTGCGCATGGGGCGCAGTGTCACCGTTCCCCCGGGTGCGTCGGGGCGGATGCCCGCCAGCGTGGTCAGCAGGAGCACTCCGGCTGCCGCCGCTGTGGCCGCCGGGCGGCAGGCCGCGGGGTGCGGGAGCGGGGCGCCTGCATCGGTACGCTGCTTGCCCGCGTACATCTCGGGGAGCCGGTGGCCGAACGCCTCCGCCGCCGCCAGTACGCCCCGCAGCAGGGCGGTCGCCTCCTTCTCGTAGTCGGCCGTGGCGAGGCCCGCGACGGCGAGGGCCGTCTCGTGGACCCGCACGGCACCGCTGCGATGACCGAACGGGTTGTGCCCCGCCTCCTTCGCGCCCAGTCCACGCAGGCCCCAGCCCGAGTCCATGGCAGGCCCGCCGAGCAGCCGGGCGAGGTGCTCGGTCTGCACCCTGTCGAGCAGGCCGGGCGCATGCTCTCCCCCGCCCAGCAGGCCGGTGTCGAGAAGGTGGACGACGGCGGCACCGAGCTGCGGTACGAGGCCTCCGTCGGGTGTCCTGGCAGCCGCGGGTCGGCCGCCGCCCACATCGTCGATCCAGAACTCCTTGCGGAACGTCACCCGCAGCGCCCTTGCCCACTGCCGCAGCTCGGCGCCGCCCGGTCTGCCGCAGGCGTCGAGGAGATCGGCGCCGAGCAGGGCCGCACGATGGGCGTGGGCCTGGGTCTCGCAGCGGACGAACCCGCCGGGCTGCGGGTCGCGCAGGTAAGTGCCGTCACCCGCGGTGGTCCGCAGCCAGGTCAGACAGCGCTCCGCCACCGGGAGGAGCTCCTCGGTCTCGGGCTCGGGCATCCCCCAGCGCCGGGCCTCCGCGAGCAGCACGGGAAAGAGCAGTGTGGCCTCCGTACCCGTGCAGCCCGGCGGCAGATGCGTGCCGGCGTCCCGTATCGGGCCGGGGATCATCCCGGACTGCGGCTTCGGACCCCGGAGTTGGCTGCGGGCGAGTGTGCGCAGCGTGCCCACGGCGAGACGAGGGCCGAGGGGCAGAGTCATCCGGGCTGCGGCGAGCGCCTCGGCCGGGGCCAGCCCGCAGCGCCAGGGCACGCCTGCGGCGAGGTGGGTGTCGGCGGGGTTCGTGGGGTCGCGCAGCAGCAGGGCCTGGAGACCCTCGATGCTCGTCCGCAGGAAGGGCTCCACTCTGGAGTCGTCACCGACGGCCCGTGCAGCAGCCAGTGGGCTGGTCGCCGCCCGGCCTGCGGCACGTACGGGTCCAGCCCCGTCGGCACGCACTCGCAGTTCGATGGTCGTGCTGCCGCCCGGGGCCAGTACGAACTCCCAGCGCAGCAACCCGGCGGACGCGAGCGCGTCGGTGGGCGGCGGGTCGGCTGTCACTGTCGCGCCGCCCGCGGCGGACGACCACCGCAGGCCGGAGTCGTGCACCGTGGCGGGCAGTTCCGCACCCGTACTGCCGCATGCGATCGCACCGAGGTCGGCCAGGTCCGTGCCCAGGGCGACCTCGACCGGGACGCGCACCGGGCGCGCCCCCGCGCTGTGCAGCGTGATCCGCTCGGTGCCGTCCGCGTGGCGGGTTCTCTCGACGACGAGGTCCGGGTCGGGGCCGGTCTGCGGGGAGACCCTCAGCGTGCCCACGAAGCGGGCGGAGTCGGCCGAAGTCATCCGTGCCTGCACCGCGAGCGGTTCGCGCCCGGCCACCCTGACCAGGCAGCGTGAGAGCACCCGTCGGCCTGCGCGGTAGAACCCGTCCAGTCCCCGCCCGGTCAACTGCCCCTCGTCCGTGGAGATGGCGAGGCCCGGCAGGCCGACGCAGATCACGGCGTCATGGGTGGGAGGGAGGGAGGTGGGAGGGTGGGCGGTGGGGTGTCGTGGCGTCGGAGGGTGGTGTGGGGGCGGTGAGTGGTGTGGGGATGGTGGATGAGGTGGGGGTAACCGGTGAGGAGGGAGGGAAGCGGGAGGCGGTTGGGGTGACGGGTGAGGTGTTGGGGGGTGGGTCGTCGAGTGATGGCTCGGGGAGGGGCGGGTCGGGGAGGGTGGCCTCGTCGGCTGCACGGGGAGTGTGGTTCGTGCTTCCGCTGGAAAAGGGCGGCTGGCCTGGCCCGCCGAGGGCTGCCGCCAGGCCGCGGGAGGGCTCTGCTCCCC
Organism: Streptomyces sp. M41; assembly: GCF_043673425.1. NCBI lineage: Bacteria > Bacillati > Actinomycetota > Actinomycetes > Kitasatosporales > Streptomycetaceae > Streptomyces > Streptomyces sp. M41. The sequence continues at coordinate 410,259 of NZ_JBIMKE010000002.1, forward strand.
CGATGCGTCAGCGCTCGGGGACCTTGGGGCGAGGCGTCCTGCAGTTCCGCCGGCCGGAAGTACCGAATCAGTTGTGAGGGATGTGGTCGACCCACCGTCGGTGGACCGTTCGTCGGCAGCCGGGGAGGTCGGAGTCGGCTGTGGCATGGGGCGGCTTCCTCTGCGCTCGTTGCGCCTCGGGCGTGTGTGGCGCCGGCTGGGGGATCCGGAGTGACAGGGGCAGTGCGGCGGCGGCGGTAGAGCCGGTCCCGGCGTTCCGCCACTCAGGTGAACGGGAGGAGACTCCTCCTGGTCACGGCAGGGGCGGAGTGACCCCGGTGACATGTCATTGCTGCCACCGAGTTCGCCAAGTGGGCAACGCTCCTCATGGGGCGGGCGGGCGACTTCGGTCGACCATTGCCCCACGTGGCGGCTCGGGTCAGGAAGTTGGTCGCGACGACCCGGACCGCGAACGCCGCACAAGAGCCGGACTTTGCCTGCCCGGGCGCAGGACGCCACACCAGACGCCACAGACGTCACCGCCACGACACCCGTCACGGCCCATCTCGCGATGCCTCCCCTCACGTATCTCCCTCAGCGCCGGCGTTCTCAGGCCGACCGCCGTCCGGACGGGGCCCGCTCCGACGCACAGCTCCCTTCTTTGGGCTGCGCGGACTCGTAGTCTTCGGTGCGCGGGGAGAGGGGCCGCCAGCCGGGCGTGGTGCGCCGGGAGCCGTACCTGTCGACATACGGGGGGCGGGGCGAGGGGCACGGGTCGGGCGCTCTCGACGGGCCGCCCTCACGGGGTGGGGTCGAGCGCCCTTCGGCCCCACCACTTGCCGCGGCCGTGGGCCGTCGTCCCCGCTGCACGTCGTCGGCGACGCTGTCGCCGCCTCACACTGCACTGGCTCTGCGGCATCCTCCGGCGGGCCGAGGCGAACGGCAGCCGTTCGTCCGGTGCCGGTGCGATCGGTTCCCGTTTGCTCAGCGCGCTCAGCCCGTCCAGTGCCCGCAGTTCGATCAGGTCGCTCAGCCCGTCCAGTGCTCCCGGCTCGATCAACTCGGTCGCTTCGCCCGGCCCCCTCCCCTCGTGAAGCACCCTCCGACCGCTCAGCCCCGTCACGGTTCACATGATCCGCCCGCAGACAGCGCCGGATCGACTCGGGGTCCAGTCCCTCGTTGCAGGCCTGGTGCAGGAGGCGGGCGAAGAGGTAGTCGGAATCGGCGCCGAGTGCCATGGCAAGTGCTTCACGAGCCTCCAACTCGTCGCCCGTCGACCACGCGACCCAACCGGCGAGCGTGAGGGGCGGCGCGGCGTGCTCGCTGTACGGTCCGACGCAGCGGCGGGCCAACGCCCGCCAGAGCCGGAGGGCGGGACCGGCCTCGTCGCCCTCCATCCACTGGGCCGCGCGGTCGCGAGTCGTGCGGTCCTGCAAGCCCAGAATGAGCCTCGCGGCCTCGTCGTTCCCGAGCAGTTCGTCGTCGCGGCGATCCGCGGCGGGAGCCCCGGGCACGGGCGCAGTCGCGGCGAACCGGTCCATGAGCTGCTCGGCCAACCGCAGCGTCTCCTGTGCCACACCCGCACGTGCCGAGTCGTCCAGGATCCTGGGGACCAACGCCATACCGACGGTGTCCAGGGCTACTTCCTGCTCCAAGGCGACCGAGGTCTCCAAGGGCAGCAGCCTGGTCTGGAGCTCTCGCAACGTCCCACGTACCTGAAGTCCGGCGTACGTCGCCGCGGCGGCCAGCACGGACGTACCGGGCAGGCCCATCGGCCGGCCCTCGGGCGGGCAGCACTCCACCTTGTCGCAGCAGAACGACCAGAACCGGCCGTCGGAGATGCACAGGGCCTCGATCACCGGCACGTCGAGGCTGCCGCATGCGACGCGCATTTGCTGGGCCAGAGGACGCAGCCTTTCCATGACCTGTCGTCCGGTCTGGCCTGGTGGCGGCTCCTGGCAGAGGAAGGCAACCATCTGCTCGGGGCGGGAGCCCCTGCGCTCGCTGCCCCTCATCAGGCCGTGGGCCAACTGCCTGGCGGCAGGCTCCCAGTCGTCCGCGCTCGCGGGGATGCCGAGCCGTGCCCGACCGCCGAACCGGCCGCGGCCGTCCCGTTCGTGCAGGGCTACGAGGACGATGCTGTCCTCAGGGCGGTACCCGAGGAGGTAGGGCAGGGCATCGGCCAGCTCGGCCGGCGTACGCAGAGTGACTTGGTGCTCGGCGGGATGCCCGTCGTATGCGGGGCAGTCGAGTTGGTCCGCGGGCCGTGAGTGTCGCAGAGGTTCGTCGTGTGCTCCCCGCGCCGCCCGCCCCGCAACAGGCTTGCCCAGCGCCTGACGACCCTCACCTGAGTCGTTCAGTGCCCCGCCGCCCTCACCTGACTCGTTCGGGGCCTCTCCGCCCTTCGCCCTTGGAGCAAGCTGGTGTTCGCCTCCCCCGGCACGCTCATTCTCGGAAGATCCAGTCGTTTCGCTGTGCTTCGTCATGCGTCGACGATCTCGCGGATCGCGAGGCTCCGCTTTGCCCTGTGGATAAGTCCGACCAGGGACACGACAACCCAACGATCAACCCGCCGTCACCCGGCGACGCACATACTTCAACTATCGCTCGCATTGCGGCAGTTGATGGGAAACGGGATCGCTCAGCCCGTCGCCGCAAGGACCAGCGGCAGTACCTGCTCGCTGCCCGATTGCCGCAGCAACCGCGCAGCCAGTGCCAATGTCCAGCCGGATTCGGTGTAGTCGTCCACGAGCAGAACAGGCCCCGGAGACCGAGCGAGCGCTCCGGCCAGCTCCTCGGAGACGGTGAAGGACCCGAACAGCCCCCTGAGACGCTGCGCGGAATTACTGCGGCGTGCCGCGTGGGGGCCGTTCGGCCCGCCGTACGTCAAGGTGCCCAAGAAGGGCAGGCGGCCGATGGACGCGATGCCCTGCGCAAGCGAACCGACCAACTGCGGGCGGGACATGGAAGGCACGGCGACCACTCCGACGGGCCGGGCCGAGGCGTCCGGGACGTTCGGTGCCCAGCCGCCCGGCGAGCGCGCCCAGTCGGCAAGGACTGCCACGGCGGCCCGCAGGACGTCGTCCGGGACCGGCCCGTCCGGGGCGTTCTCGGCCAGCAGTGGGCGCAGCCGGTTGCCCCAGCCGATGTCGGAGAGGCGGCCCAGGGCACGCCCGGTGGAGCACTGGTGCCCGATCGGGATACGGCCCTTGAGGTCGATGCCCAGCGCGGGCATTCCCGTCGGCCACATACGGCGCGGCTCGATCTCCACACCGGGGCGGTCCAGCTCCTTCTCCGCCCCGGTCAGCGCGTCCGCCGAGACTTGCGAATCCACCCATGCGCCCGCGCAGTTGTCGCAACGGCCGCAAGCCGCCGCCCCGTCGTCGTCCAGCTGCCGGCGCAGGAACTCCATTCGGCACTCGGCCGTGCTCACGTAGTCACGCATGGCCTGCTGCTCGGCTGCCCGCTGCCGGGCGACCCAGGCGTACCGTTCGGCGTCGTAGGCCCACTGCTCACCGGTCGAGATCCAGCCGCCCTTCACCCGTTTCACGGCTCCGTCCACGTCGAGGACCTTGAGCATGCTCTCCAATCGGGTGCGGCGGAGGTCGACCATGGCCTCGAGGGCCGGCACGGACAGTGGCCGTCCGGCGTCGGCGAGGGCCGACAGTGTCTGGCGCACCTGTGTCTCGGGCGGAAAGGCCGTATCGGCGAAGTAGCGCCAGATCGCCTCGTCCTCCTTGCCCGGCAGGAGCAGTACATCGGCATGCTCCACGCCGCGCCCGGCACGTCCCACCTGCTGGTAGTAGGCGATCGGCGAGGACGGTGAACCGAGGTGGACGACGAATCCCAGGTCCGGCTTGTCGAAACCCATGCCCAGCGCCGAGGTCGCGACCAGCGCCTTGACCCGGTTCTCCTGGAGATCGGTCTCGGCCTGCAATCGGTCGGCATTCTCCGTACGCCCCGTGTACGAGGCCACCCGGAAGCCACGTTGCCGCAGAAAGGCCGTGGCTTCCTCGGCGGCGGCCACAGTGAGCGCGTAGATGATCCCGGAGCCCTGCAGCTCGTCCAGGTGCTCGGCGAGCCAGGCCAGGCGGTGGGCCGCATCGGGCAGCTGGACCACGCCCAGCCGCAGACTCTCCCTGTCCAGCGGGCCACGCAGCACCAGGGCCTCGCTGCCGCCGGTGCCCAGTTGCTCGGCCACATCCGCGGTGACGCGCGCGTTGGCGGTCGCGGTCGTGGCCAGGACCGGCACGCCGGCCGGCAGCTCGGCGAGCATCGCCCGCAGCCGCCGGTAGTCCGGACGGAAATCGTGGCCCCAGTCGGAGATGCAGTGGGCCTCATCCACGACCAGCAAACCGGTCGTGTCGGCAAGCTTGGGCAGCACCTGCTCGCGGAAGTCGACCGCGTTGAGGCGTTCCGGACTGACGAGCAGGACGTCGGTCTCTCCGCGCTCGACCTCTTCGTAGATGACCCCCCAGTCCTCCGGATTGGCCGAGTTGATGGTGCGTGCCCGGATACCGGCGCGCGCCGCCGACTCGACCTGGTTGCGCATCAGCGCCAGCAGCGGCGAGACGATCACCGTCGGACCGGACCCGCGGCGGCGCAGCAGCGCGGTGGCGACGAAATACACCGCGGACTTCCCCCAGCCGGTGCGCTGCACGACCAGGGCACGCCGGCGCTCCTTCACCAGAGCCGCGACCGCCTGCCACTGGTCCTCCCGGAGTCGCGCCGCGCCCCCCGGGGTGCCGACGAGCTCGGCGAGGACGGCATCGGCTTCAGCGCGCAGCTCCAGAACGTCTTCCATGCCTCCATGCAACCCGACACCACTGACAATCGCCCACTCCACCCCGCACTGCCAGGCGCATCTCCCGCCCACGATGATTCCGTGACCGGACTGTCCTTCCAGGTCAGGGACAACGTCAGCATCCCGATCAACGGATCTGGCCATGGCCGGGATCAGGTCGCAGCTCAGGTCTCAGCTCAGGTCCCGCGCGGTCCTGCTTCCGCCCCGTTCCAGGTCCTGCTTCCGCCCCGTTCCCTACGATGTGGCATCGCACGAGAACTGCGTGCCCGACCCGGCACGACCGCTACACGCATCGCTCGGTGACGCGCTGGGTAGGGATATAACCCGCGCACCCTCAGATATCGGGCGGTGGCCCCAATTGCTCGTTGCCGCATCCTGGTTCGCCAGGAAGAATTGAAGTCCGCTCCCCGTACGGCTCGTCCGTGATCCGGTAGGGCTCTGCTGCGGTGCGCGCTCCCCCGATTCCGACCCCGCCCCGCAGTGTGGGCGCGTAGCCGAAGGGAGGACCGTGACCTTCGGATTCGCTCCGTCCTCTGCGGCATCCATGTCGACGTCAGCCGACCTGTCCGCCGCATCCGCCAACCCCCTGGCCCGCATGCTCGAACCCGCCGAGTGGGCGGCAGCGGGAATCCCCCTGCTACGCAATCCACGCGAGGTCGTCAGCGGTCTGCATTCCAGGCACCGCCCTGGACCGGCCACTGCGATCGTGGCGGTACTCGACCCTGACGAGCGGCTGCGCGCGAGCGCCTCCTTCATCCGCCGCCCGGCTCCGGCCGACGGCTGGATGTTCCGTAACGCACTGCTCGCGCAACTGCGTCGGGTCATCCCGCACGACCTGCGCCGCCGCACCCCGGTGCGCACCGCCGTGCTGCTCTACTGCCGTGAGGGCGACGGCCGTTGGACGGAAGAGGACGGTGCGTGGATGTGGGGCCTGCGTGACGCCTGCACCCTGCATGGCCTTCGCTGCGGCGCGTACATCACGCTGACCCGTGACGGCTGGCAGGTCCTTGGCGAAGGTCGCGGCGGACGCCGACCCAGCGCCGACTCGTCGCCCGAGCCCTTCGCGATGTCCGAGGCGCCGCTTCCGATACCCCGCACCGGCGGCGCAGCCTCGGAGGTCATGCGGCGCGCGGCGGCCCGCTGAGGACGCCGTCGCGGGTTTCGCCACCGGTGACACGCAGACGTCGTAGCACCGCCGCCACGCGGGACGACGGACGGGCTTTCGTACGACGATGACCGCCACCGGCGCAGCCTCCTCACGGGGCTGCCGCCAGGACCACACCGCGCGGCCGACCCAGTCTCGGAGCCCCTGGAGGCGCCCCGTGCGGGGCGGGGGCCAGATCAGGGCACTCGGAGAACCAGCCCGGGCGGTCCCCACCGCACGTCGAACGCCCAGCGGTATCACACGACGTCCCCCGGCCGCCGCGCCTCCGGTTGCGCGCACCTCGACTCACCCGCAGGCCCTGAGCGCACGACATCGGTGCGCCAGTCGGACTCACGGCTGGAGCCCATGCACCACTCGGACTCACGGCTGGAGCCCGTACGCCACTCGGACTCAGGGCTGGCACCCGTGCGCCAGACGGGCTGACGGCCGGCGTCCGTGCACCGGGGCCGCGCGGTCGGTACCTCCGTGCGGCCAGGACCTGCCGTACCCGTGAGCTGTGCACACGGCCCATCCCCCACACGTTGGTGCGCATGCCGGATGTCCCGCCGTGCAGACGCCACCGAGGTGGCGTCCTGCCTTCGCCGCCCTGTGGCGTGTCCCCCGGACCGAGCCGGAACGGCTCAAACGCCCGCGCCGAGCACCGAGTTGATCCGCTGCGGGTCACCGCAGACGATCAACAAGGCACGCGCCTGGCTGAGGGCCAGCGGAAGCACGGTGGCGGCAGCGGTGTCGGGGCCGCCGTTGACGGCGACCACGACCACGGGCCGCGCCGTGGCACGGGGCGCCGCGGAGGCGTCGGCGTAGAAGACGTCGTCTCCCGCGTCGTGCTGCGCCCAGTAGGCGGCTTCACCGAAGGACAGCTCATGGGTGGCCCACGGATGCTGTTCACCGGTGGTGATCACCAGCACCTCGCCGGGGGCGCGGCCCGACTCCAAGAGCAGGTCCACGGCCTCCTCGGCGGCGTCGAGGGCGCCCTCGGGCGAGGCCGGGATCAACTGGATCTGCGGGGCCGCCACAGCCTGGGCGGATGCGGCAGGGGCCGCGGGGCCCGACGGACCGGGCTTGGCCACGGCCACCTCCCGCGGCGTCCTTTGCACCGGCGGCGCGGGCCGCGGAGGCCCAGGTCGGCCGGGGCGCGACGAAGCCGCGGGGCGGGGACCGGGTACGGGACGGGGGGTCGGCGCGATACGGCCACTGGCCGGAGTGGCGCGGGGACCCTGGGCACTCTCGTGAATCTGAGGCTCCTCGGGAATGAGAGGCATGAGTTGATATTTATCAAACGCTGGTGCGACTCGCGTCAGCGGGTGGCACATGAGTGGGAGCGGAATCGTCAGAAATCGAAGCCGAGCTGACCTTCGACCTCCGGAACGCTTCCTTCCATCCAGGTGCGGACCTTCTTGAGGTGCCGCCACTGGGGCAGCGCATCAAGATACGCCCACGACAACCGGTGGTGCGGGGTGGGCCCCCGCTCCGCCAGTGCGGCCTTGTGCACGGGTGACGGATACCCGGCGTTGTCCGCAAAACCGAAGTCTGCATGGTCGACACCCAGTTCGGCCATCATTTTGTCGCGCTGCACCTTGGCGATCACCGAGGCCGCCGCGACCGCCACGCAGGACTGGTCCCCCTTGATCACCGTCCGGACCCGCCAGGAGCCCCCGAGGTAATCATGCTTTCCGTCGAGGATCACCGCGTCGGGGCGGACCGGCAGGGCTTCCAAGGCCCGCACTGCGGCGAGGCGCAGCGAGGCCGTCATGCCCAGGTCGTCGATCTCCTCCGGCGAGGCGTGCCCCAGCGCGTACGACGTCACCCAGCCCCGCAACTCTTCCGCGAGTACGGTGCGCCGCTTGACGGCGATCAGCTTGGAGTCGGTGAGGCCCACGGGGGGTCGTCGCAATCCGGTGACCGCCGCACAGACGGTGACGGGGCCGGCCCAAGCACCGCGACCCACCTCGTCGACACCGGCAATGATCTTCGCTCCGGTCGTGGCTCGGAGGGAGCGCTCGACGGTGTGAGTAGGCGGTTCGTACGGCATGGCGCCCTTAGCCTACGCCGCCCGGAACCCGCTTCGACACCCTGGTTCCCCGAGCGGCCCCAAGGTCGGCGCAGCGGGGCCTCACAGGGCCCCCGGCCGCAGCAGGGGGATCATCAACTGGTCGATCATTTCCTCCAGATCTCGATCAGTCCATTCGCTGGCGCACATCTTCGACCGGTACATCATCATCGCCGGAACAGCATCGAAGACATAGCCGTTCGCCGCGTCGTGCCGCACCTCTCCCCTTTCAATGCCACGGGTGATGACCTCTCGCAGCAGCTTGATCGTCGGCTCGACCACACCCTCGTAGATCACTCCATGGAACCGCTCAGTCTGCTGGTTGTCGCATTCGTGAATCACCGAACGCAAAGCGAACCCGGAGGGGGAGAACATCGCCTCCCGCGTCTGACGACACAGCTCGAGCAGATCTTCGCGCACGCTCCCCCGATCGGGAGCCTCCTCGAAACTCGGCAACCCGGCCCGCAGCGCGTCGGCGACGAGATCCTCCTTGGACGGCCAGCGGCGATAGACGGCGGCCTTGCCGGTCTGGGCGCCGGCGGCGACGCCCTCCATGGTGAGGCCGTTCCAGCCGACCGTGCTGAGTTGATTCAGCGCGGCATCGAGGATCGCGCGTTCGAGCACGGCGCCGCGCCGGCGAGGAGCGGCCGTCCGAGCGGGGGCGGCCGTCCAGCGCGAGGTAACCATCTGAGCGTCTCCAACAAACAAGGGAAGCGGGGAATTTACGGGACCCAAGGAGCAGTCGCGCGACATCCAGGGGGGACAGAAACACCGCACGACGACACCAGTGAACGCTTGCGTTCACTACCACGAGCTCACTACGGTAGACGCGACAGTGAACGCGAGCGTTCACTAAGGCTCTTGTGGGGGACCCATAGTGACAACCTCTCAGTTGATCAAGGACCAAAAACCAGGTGCGGCTCGCCGGGAGGGGCATCCCGGCATCGCGCTCACCGTCATCGCGGCTTGCCAACTCATGGTGGTACTCGACGCGACGATTGTGAACATTGCGCTTCCGCACATTCAGAACGCGCTCGATTTCAGCACCACCGACCTCACCTGGGTCGTGAGTGCCTACACCCTCACCTTCGGCGGCCTGCTGCTTCTCGGAGGCCGCGCCGGTGACATCCTGGGGCGCCGCAGGGTCTTCCTGACCGGCATCCTGCTCTTCACTCTCGCCTCCCTGCTCGGCGGATTCGCCCAGGAACCCTGGCAGTTGCTGGCCGCGCGTGTACTGCAGGGCGTGGGTGGCGCCATCGCCTCGCCCACCTCGCTGGCGCTCATCACCACGACGTTCCCCGAAGGCCCGGAACGCAACCGGGCGTTCGGCGTCTTCGCCGCCGTTTCCGCAGGCGGTGGCGCCATCGGCCTGCTCGCGGGCGGCATGCTCACCGAATGGCTCGACTGGCGGTGGGTGCTCTTCGTCAACGTGCCGATCGGCATCGTCATAGCCGTGCTCACCCCGCTCTACATCAGCGAGTCCGAGCGGCACACGGGCCGCTTCGACATAGCGGGCGCCCTGACCTCGACCGCGGGTATGGCTTCCCTGGTCTACGGCTTCATCCGCGCGGCGGACGAAGGCTGGCGAGACAACCTGACCATCGGATCCTTCGTCGCCGCGGTTGTTCTGTTGCTGGCCTTCGCGTTCATCGAGTCGCGGGCCAAGGAGCCCATCACCCCGCTCAGGATGTTTGCCGACCGTAACCGCTCCGGCACGTATGTGATCATGCTCAGTCTGGCCGCGGCGATGTTCGGCATGTTCTTCTACATCGTGCTGTTCGTGCAGAACGTGCTCCAGTACAGCCCGATCGACGCCGGACTCGCCTTCCTTCCGGTCACGGTCGTGATCGCGATCGGCGCCGGCCTGTCGCAGCGCTTCCTGCCCGTGCTCGGCCCCAAGCCCTTCATGCTCACCGGTTCCGCGCTCACCGCGATCGGCCTTGCCTGGCAGAGCCTCATAGGCGCGGACAGCTCGTATGTCGGCGGAGTGCTCGGGCCGATGCTGCTCTTCGGCTTCGGCATGGGCCTGAACTTCGTGACGCTGACGATCACCGCGGTCTCCGGTGTGGCCCAGCACGAGGCAGGTGCCGCATCCGGACTGCTCAACGCGACTCAGCAGGTCGGCGGTTCGCTCGGCCTCTCCATCCTGACGACGGTGTTCGGCTCGGCGAGCAAGGAGGAGGCGGAAAAGCAGGTCCCGGCATTCCTGGCCCAGGCGACGCCCGAGCAGAAGGCGGAGTTCGCCAAGACGGAGCAGCTCCCCGGCCCATGGGGACACGAGGTGCTCACGGAGGGCATCTCCATGGGCTTCGTGGCTGCCGCCGCGATGGCCGTCCTGGCCCTGGCCACCGCATGGTTGGTGATCCGGGTACGCAAGAGCGACCTGGAGGCTCTTGCCGGGAAGGCCGGCCCCGTGGGCGGCTGACCCGATCTGGTCCACGGCGTGCCGCGGATGGCCGATTCGCATCGCGGGCGAAACCGGCGAGGACGACGAGCCGGCCATCCGCACCACCCACCCGTCGAAGGACGTCGGGCGCGCACCGGTGGCGTAGCAGCAGAACAGCCTAAGCCCACTCCAACCGGCAGCCACCACGACGCACAGCACGCCGAGCGCCGTCAGCACCCCCATGGCTCCCACGACACCACCCCTGTACCTGTTTCTGCGCGTGCGGCGTGAGGTCCGGCACACGCAGGCCGCTGCCGCCTACCAGCGACCAACTCCCAACTACCAACTGCCTCCACAACGACCCTACAGTCACACAGAGTTCCCGACCAGAACAGAAAGTTACTGCCGAGGTTGCGCTCACGGCGACATCATCTCGACGGGGCTGACAGGGCGGACCGGGCGCCGACGGGGCGAAGGCAGCGGCGGCGGGGCAGGGCGGAGCAGCTGCGCGCCCAAGTCATCGACGGCCGACGGAGCATCTGAGCCCCCAAGTGTCGAATCAGAGCTGAGACACACCGTCCGGCCCACTCCTCCACACCCGGCGTCGTCCAGCGTCCAGCCGCCAGGCGGACGGACCGGCTACACCGACCCCGGCACCCAGTCAGGCAGCGCCTCGGTCTTCTCCACCCACTCGGCCGGCGTCGCACCGGCCTTTCCGGATCCGATCACCCCGCCCACGATGGCGCAGGTGGTGTCGACGTCACCGCCGACCTGCGCGGTCGTCCAGAAGGCGTTCTCGTAGTCGCCCAGGGCGCGCGCGGCCGACCAGAGCGCGAAGGGCACGGTGTCGTGAGCCGTGGTGCGCCTCCCGCAGCCCAGCACGGCCGCCACGGTGGCAGCGTCGCCGTAGTCGAGCATGTCCCGGGCTCGTCTCAGCCCCGCGCCCACCGCGCTCTTCGGCACGAGCGCGATGACGTCGTCGAGGAGCGATTCAGGGCTGGGCGGGCCACCAGGCGCGGCGGCCAGCGCGGCAGCCGCGGCGACAGCCATGGCGCCGACCACGGCCTCACGGTGCTGGTGGGTGGGATAGGCCGAGATCTCGGCCTGGTGGGTCGCCTGCTCGGGATCGTCCGCGTACCAGGCGCCCAGAGGCGCGATCCGCATCGCCGCGCCGTTGCCCCAGGAGCCCTGGCCGTTGAAGAGCGCGGCGGCGAGCTCGCGCCAGTCGCCGCCCTCCCGAACCAGACGCAGCAGCCGGTTGACCGCGGGGCCATAGCCCCGGTCGAAGTCGTGATGCTCGGCGAAGGAGAGGGCCAGAGCGTCCTGATCAATGCGGTGGTGGGCAGCCAGGACGGCGACCACGGAACAAGCCATCTCCGTGTCGTCCGTCCACTGCCAGGGACCGGGGGGAAGCTCGCGGCGCTTGAGCAGCGGATAGTTCACCGGCACGAAGAACTGCGAGCCCAGCGCGTCCCCCACCGCGAGGCCGCGCAGGCTGGCGAGGGCGCGGTCCAGGCGCCCTTCGGGAGAGGAATCAGCGGTCATCGCCCTGCCACTCTATCCGGTGATCCCGTACGGTTCCGGATCTCGCCAGCGTTCGAACGGCCGGTCAAGCGTGTACTTGCCGTCGTCCCCGAGAACGAGCATCCGCATCTCCGCGTTCCCGGGGTTGGACAGCGACTCGAATTCCGCGACCGTCCAGTGGAACCAGCGCATGCAGAACAGCCGCATGGCGAGGCCATGGGTCACCAGCAGCACGTTCGGGGGGTGATCGGGCGCCTCGAAGCTGCGGAAGAGGCTCTCCAGGAAGCCCCCGACCCGGTCGTACACGTCGGCGCCGGACTCGCCCTGGGCGAAACGGTAGAAGAAGTGGCCGTAGGCATCCCGGTAAGCCTTCTGGAGGCGTACGTCGTCGCAGTCCTGCCAGTTCCCCCAGTCCTGCTCACGCAGCCGGGGCTCCTCGCGCACGCGTATGAGGTCGGGGTCCAGGTGGAAGGAGCGCAGCGTCTCGTGGGTACGGCGGTAGGGAGAGACGTACACGCTGACGCGCTCGCGGCCGAAGACCTCCCGCAGCCGTTTTCCCGTGTCCTCGGCCTGCTGCCGGCCCCGCTCGGTCAGGGCCAGCGCATGGTCGGGCTCACGCTCGTAGACGGTGTCATCAACATTGCCCGTTGACTCTCCGTGCCGGACAAGGACGATGCGCCGTGGTCGTGCCATGCCAAAACCCTAGATCGGGTGACGGCTCTTCGAGCACTCGTACGGGCCTTATACGGCGCAGGTCACACAATTCCTGCACCATCAGCCACATCAAACCCGGAGCTTTACGGTTCGGAAATCAAACTATCCAGGTCTGCTCGAGCTCCACGATGTCCCCCGTGAGGGCGGCGATGTCCGCCTCGGTCTGGGCCCGCAGCGCCAGTCGCTCCACTCGTTCCGTACGGTACTTGCCGTGCTCCGCGGCCGATCGCCACATCGACAGCACCAGGAACTCATGACCCGGAGCCTCTCCGAACAGCCCGCGGATCATGCCGGGAGACCCCGCCATCGCCGGGTTCCAGACCTTCTCCTGCATGAGCGTGAAATGCTCGGCGCGTTCCTGATGGACACGGCAGTGAGCCACTCTGACCAGGTCCGCATCGGTGAAGCGCGGCTCGAAGCCCGTCTTCACGTCGAAGCGGTAGTCGAAGAGTTTCGCCTGCAGATCCTTGTAGGTGCCCGACTGGGCCGCGGCCAGCCTGTCATGGGAGCGGGCCATGAAGGAGTCGTAGAAGGAACGGCTCTCCCAGAACGAGAAGATGTGCGCCACCCCCTGCCGCCCCCGGCTCCAGCCCCCACCCTGTCCCCGAAACCCCGGCTCCCCCAGAAGCCCCGCCCATTTTCGCTGCCCCCGCTCGAAGCCGCGGCGGTCCACCACGGTGCAGCGAATCCACTTGACCAGCACCGCGCCATGGTAAGGCCACGGCACGCGGCGCCGGTCGCCCTCGGGCGCACAGCTCACCGGCGTACGCCCCCACGCGCGTGGCAGGATGGACAACCGGCCTCATCCGCTGGGCAGTTCGGGATGAGTGCCATTCGCGCAACGGGGAAGGGGAGCCTGGTGAACGCCATCAACAAGGGGATCCGGAAAGTCGAGATCTCGGTCAAGTGGGATCCCAGTCCCACCGGGCAGCCGCCCACCGACCTGGACCTCGTCGCCGCGACCTACCTGACCGACGACCCGTACGGCGATCCCGCGTACGTGGTGCACTTCGACAGCCGTTCCCCCGACGGGACCATATATCTGAACCGGGACAGCAAGGACGGCAAGGGTTTCGGCTGGGACGAGGTCCTGACCGTGGAACTCGACCGGCTCGACAGCCGCTACGCGCGCGTGGTGGTCGGAGTGGTGATCCAGCAACGCCCTGCGGAGCGCACCTTCGTCAGTGTCATCAAGCCGGCCCTGCGCATCCGTGAGGGCTACACCGTCCTGGCGGAGGACGACTTCGGCGGCGTCCTCGGGTCGACGGCGGCGACGGTCGCGGAGTTCGTACGCGAGGGTTCGAGCACGTGGGACTTCCATTCCGGAGTCCACGGTTTCGAGGACGACCCGGCGACCTTCACGGCCGCCATGGGCCGGGCCCGTCGCAGCTGACAGCGCTGCACGCGCGCGAGGCCGTACGACGAGGAGGGGCGCCGACCTGTCGTCGGCGCCCCTCCTGTTCAGGTTCGCGTCAGCGGTGCGCGGCTCGGGACCGCGTTGCTGCCGGCGTCAGCTGCAACCGCTGGTCGAGCCGCAGCCCTCGCAGATGTAGCAGGAGCCGGCACGCTGCATCTTCGTGCCGCAGGAGAAGCACAGCGGGGCGTCGGCCTGGATGCCCAGCTGCATCTCCACCAGCTCGGCGCTGGTGTGGGCCTGCTGCGGAGCGGGCTTGGCCGCCTCGGCCTCGGCCTTCGGCGTGGCGACGGCCTTCAGCTCCTGAGCCCGCGGCGCCGACTGGGCCAGGCCCTCGACGTCGACCTCGTCCTCGGAGGGCTCGTAGGAACCCGTCTCCAGGTGACGCTGACGCTCCTCGGCGGAGTGGATGCCGAGCGCCGAACGCGTCTCGAACGGCAGGAAGTCGAGCGCCAGGCGGCGGAAGATGTAGTCGACGATCGACTGCGCCATCCGCACGTCCGGGTCGTCCGTCATGCCGGCCGGCTCGAAGCGCATGTTCGTGAACTTCGAGACGTACGTCTCCAGCGGCACGCCGTACTGGAGGCCGACGGAGACCGCGATGGAGAAGGCGTCCATCATGCCGGCGAGGGTCGAGCCCTGCTTGGACATCTTCAGGAAGACCTCGCCGAGACCGTCGTCCGGGTAGGAGTTGGCGGTCATGTAACCCTCGGCACCGCCGACGGTGAAGGATGTCGTGATGCCGGGACGGCCCTTGGGGAGGCGCTTGCGGACCGGGCGGTACTCGACGACCTTCTCGACCGTCTCACGGATGGTGGCCTCGGCCTTCTCCGTGATCTCGGCCTTCTCCTTCTCCTTGGTCTTCGCGGAGAGGGGCTGGCCGACCTTGCAGTTGTCGCGGTAGATGGCGAGCGCCTTGACGCCCAGCTTCCAGGCCTCGAAGTAGATCTCCTCGACCTCCTCGACGGTCGCCGACTCCGGCATGTTGACCGTCTTGGACAGGGCGCCGGAGATCCACGGCTGGATCGCGGCCATCATGCGGACGTGGCCCATCGCGGAGATGGAGCGCTCGCCCATGGCGCAGTCGAACACCTCGTAGTGCTCGTGCTTGAGGCCCGGGGCGTCGACGACATTGCCGTGCTCGGCGATGTGGGCGACGATCGCCTCGATCTGCTCCTCCTGGTAGCCCAGGCGGCGCAGGGCCTGCGGAACGGTGCCGTTGACGATCTGCATCGAGCCGCCGCCGACGAGCTTCTTGAACTTGACCAGCGCGAGGTCGGGCTCGAGGCCGGTGGTGTCGCAGGACATCGCGAGACCGATGGTGCCGGTCGGGGCGATGACGGACGCCTGGGAGTTACGGAAACCGTTCTTCTCACCGAGGCGCAGCACGTCCTGCCATGCCTCCGTGGCGGCGGCCCAGACCGGCGTGTCCAGGTCGTCCATGCGGACGGCCGCGGTGTTGGCGTCGGCGTGCTGCTTCATGACGCGCAGGTGCGGCTGGGCGTTGCGCGCGTAGCCGTCGTACGGGCCGACGACCGCTGCGAGTTCGGCGGAGCGCTTGTACGACGTGCCGGTCATCAGGGAGGTGATGGCGCCGGCGAGGGCACGGCCGCCGTCGGAGTCGTACGCGTGGCCCGTCGCCATCAGCAGGGCGCCGAGGTTGGCGTAGCCGATGCCGAGCTGGCGGAACGCGCGCGTGTTCTCGCCGATCTTCTGTGTCGGGAAGTCCGCGAAGGAGATGGAGATGTCCATCGCGGTGATGACGAGCTCGACCACCTTGGCAAAGCGCTCGACGTCGAAGGACTGGTTGCCCTTGCCGTCGTCCTTGAGGAACTTCATCAGGTTGAGCGAGGCGAGGTTGCAGGACGTGTTGTCCAGGTGCATGTACTCGCTGCAGGGGTTCGAGCCGTTGATACGGCCGGACTCCGGGCAGGTGTGCCAGTGGTTGATGGTGTCGTCGTACTGGATGCCGGGGTCGGCGCATGCCCAGGCGGCCTCGGCCATCTTGCGGAACAGGGACTTGGCGTCGACCTCTTCGATGACCTCGCCGGTCATCCGCGCGCGCAGGCCGAACTTGCCGCCCTGCTCGACGGCCTTCATGAACTCGTCGTTCACCCGGACCGAGTTGTTGGCGTTCTGGTACTGGACGGACGTGATGTCGTCGCCGCCCAGGTCCATGTCGAAGCCCGCGTCACGCAGGGCGCGGATCTTCTCCTCTTCCTTCACCTTGGTCTCGATGAAGTCCTCGATGTCGGGGTGGTCGACGTCGAGGATGACCATCTTCGCGGCGCGGCGGGTGGCACCGCCCGACTTGATCGTTCCCGCGGAGGCGTCGGCACCGCGCATGAAGGAGACCGGGCCGGAGGCGTTGCCGCCGGAGGACAGCAGCTCCTTGGAGGAGCGGATGCGGGAGAGGTTCAGGCCGGCGCCGGAGCCGCCCTTGAAGATCATCCCCTCTTCCTTGTACCAGTCGAGGATCGACTCCATGGAGTCGTCGACGGACAGGATGAAGCAGGCGGAGACCTGCTGGGGCTGCTTGGTTCCGACGTTGAACCAGACCGGGCTGTTGAAGCTGAAGATCTGGTGCAGGAGGGCGTAGGCCAGCTCGTGCTCGAAGATCTCGGCGTCGGCGGGGGAGGCGAAGTACTTGTGGTCCTCGCCGGCCTTCCGATACGTCTTCACGATGCGGTCGATGAGCTGCTTCAGGCTCACCTCGCGCTGCGGGGTGCCGACGGCACCGCGGAAGTACTTGCTGGTGACGATGTTGACCGCGTTCACCGACCAGAAGTCGGGGAACTCGACGCCGCGCTGCTCGAAGTTGACCGAGCCGTCGCGCCAGTTGGTCATGACGACGTCACGGCGCTCCCAGGCCACCTCGTCGTACGGGTGCACGCCGGGGGTGGTGTGGATGCGCTCGATACGCAGTCCCTTGGTCGCCTTGGTGCCCTTGGCGCGGGAACTCCGTGCCGGACCGCTCGCCGTCTCTGTCATGCCGCCTCCCTGTACGGGCTAAAACGCCCTGAAGTGCCCCGATGTTCCCCGTGGCACGGTGTTCTGTCTGGTGCTGCGGGCACCCTGATCGCCACCCGCAACAGGTCTTGTGTCGCCGCCTCAGGGCCGGATCCGCACTCCGGGAACGGACCCGGCCCGCCCTCAGTCGGCGGCGTTGGCGGGCACCGGGACTTGTGCAGCCCCTCCGGACCCGCGGTCGTCTTCCCGGCCCCCCGCTACAGCTCCTGCGTCGTCATCGCGGTCGTCGTCGTCCACGTCGGGGCCTGTCGTCTCCCTCAGTTCCGCGATCGCGGCCTCGAAGTCCTCGAGCGAGTCGAACGCCCGGTAGACGGAGGCGAATCGCAGAAAGGCGACGAGATCGAGCTCCTGCAACGGGCCGAGTATGGCCAGCCCCACGTCGTGGGTGGTCAGCTCGGCGCTTCCAGTGGCCCGCACCGCCTCCTCGACCCGCTGGCCGAGCAGGGCCAGCGCGTCCTCGGTGACAGGTCGCCCCTGGCATGCCTTGCGCACGCCGTTGATGACCTTGGTACGGCTGAACGGCTCGGTGACTCCGGACCGCTTGATCACCATCAGTGAGCACGTCTCCACGGTCGTGAAACGACGGGAGCAGTCAGGACACTGGCGGCGCCTGCGGATCGACGTGCCGTCGTCGGTCGTACGGCTGTCGACGACACGGCTGTCGGGGTGCCTGCAGAAGGGGCAGTGCATAACTCCCAACCCTCCTCACAGCAGACTCAATAGCCTCGCCGGCCTCATGGGCCCCTCGAAGCAGCCCCAAGCATAGGCGATCTCCGAGCGTCCGAAGACCCGGGCGACCACAACTTCTGGGCTGCTGGAGCAATCCAACCACTACATGTGGGGATTGGCTCATACACACAGGCAGTACGCGCGTGTCGCGTCGACATGAGGCCGTGCCGTACGACTGCCGCCGCGCGCCGCACTCATGAACGCACGGCCGTATCGCTACGACGCATACGGAGATACCGTGAGCGCCACACGGAGGGGACGTGGGACTCCCGCACAGATGGGGGGTCGGATCCCGGTTGATCCGCTACCGGATGGCAGACTGAGGCGACGACCCGCGAGGCCGCAGGCCGACGGTGAAGAGTACAGCAATGAGCCCTTTTGCCCGCCGGACAGCGCGTTAGCTATACACCCAGACACATGATCACGTCAGTCGATTCGCGATTTTTCACTCGAACGTGTGTTTGGCGCAACCTTTCGAAAGCAACTACCGTTGTGCTGCAGGGAGACCATCGAGAGGGGCCGACGTGACCACCACCGCAGACAGTGCCACCATCACTGCCCAGGACCGCTCCCAGGGCCGACTCGAGCCGGTGCATGCGATGAACGAAGCCGTGAATCCCGAGGGACACAAGCGCTCCCTGCCGGGCCGACCTCCCGGCATCCGGGCGGACAGCTCGGGGCTCACCGATCGGCAGCGCCGCGTGATCGAAGTCATCAGGGATTCCGTCCAGCGGCGCGGCTATCCGCCGTCGATGCGGGAGATCGGCCAGGCGGTCGGCCTGTCCAGCACCTCTTCGGTCGCACACCAGCTCATGGCACTGGAGCGCAAGGGCTTCCTCCGCCGCGACCCGCACCGCCCTCGCGCATACGAGGTACGCGGCTCCGACCAGGCCGCCTCCGTGCAGCCCACGGACACCGCGGGCAAGCCCGCAGCGTCGTACGTCCCGCTGGTCGGCCGCATCGCCGCCGGTGGCCCGATCCTCGCGGAAGAGTCCGTCGAGGATGTCTTCCCTCTCCCCCGGCAGCTGGTCGGCGACGGCGAGCTGTTCGTCCTGAAGGTCGTCGGTGACTCGATGATCGAGGCCGCGATCTGCGACGGCGACTGGGTCACGGTCCGCCGCCAGCCCGTCGCCGAGAACGGTGACATCGTCGCCGCGATGCTCGACGGCGAGGCCACGGTCAAGCGCTTCAAGCGCGAGGACGGCCACGTCTGGCTTCTTCCGCACAACGCCGCGTACGAGCCCATCCCGGGTGACGACGCGACCATCCTGGGCAAGGTGGTGGCAGTGCTGCGCCGCGTCTGACGGCTGCGGCGGGCGAAGCCGACAGCGTCGCCCCCTGACCGGGCCCCGGGACCCCTGCGCCGGTTCCGGGGCCCTGTGCTGCTCCCGGAGACCTGCCTGACTCGTGAACCTGTGCTGTCTCGGCCTCACAGGACTGGTCGTGGCCTGTCAGTCACCTCCGACAGGCCACCCGCCGCTCACTGTGCCTGCCCCGCTTCCGCCTGCTTGGCCGCGGCGTCGATGGCGGCCAGCGACCTTCGGACCTGGTTACGGTCCGTCGTGTACCAGAAGTCGGGCAGTGACGCCTTCAGATAGCTCCCGTACCGGGCCGTGGCCAGCCGCTGGTCCAGCACGGCGACCACGCCGCGGTCCCCCGACGCGCGGACGAGTCGTCCGGCGCCCTGGGCCATCAGCAGTGCGGCGTGGGTGGCCGCGACCGCCATGAAGCCGTTGCCACCGGCGTCCTCCACGGCCTTCTGGCGGGCGCTCATCAGGGGGTCGTCCGGTCGCGGGAAGGGGATCTTGTCCATGACGACGAGCTGGCAGCTGGGGCCGGGGACATCGACGCCCTGCCAGAGGGACAGCGTTCCGAAGAGGC
Source organism: Streptomyces sp. M41 (assembly GCF_043673425.1). Taxonomy (NCBI): domain Bacteria; kingdom Bacillati; phylum Actinomycetota; class Actinomycetes; order Kitasatosporales; family Streptomycetaceae; genus Streptomyces; species Streptomyces sp. M41. The sequence continues at coordinate 429,935 of NZ_JBIMKE010000002.1, forward strand.
ATGTCTCAGGGGCAGCCGCGAAGTTCTTGATCAGCTCGCCGAGCGTCTCCTCGCCCTGAAGGAGGATCGGGAACTCCGGGATGCGCGACCGAAGCTCCTCGGCAGCCAGTTGGGCTGCCCGCATCGAGGAGAACAGGCCGAGGGTGCGACCGCCGGCGGCCTGGATCAGTTCCGTCAGCTCATCGAGCATGTCGGCGCGATCGCCGTCCCGCGCGGGGCGGGCCAGGTGCTTGGCGACGTACAGGATGCCCTGCTTGGGGTAGTCGAAGGGCGAGCCGACGTCCACGCCCTTCCACTGGGGTAGGTCATCGCCCTCCGTGCCTTCGGGGGCGAGCCCCAGGGACGCGCCGACGCCGTTGAAGTCCCCGCCCAGCTTCAAGGTCGCGGAGGTGAGGACGACGGAACGGTCCGCGAAGAGCTTCTCCCTGAGGAGCCCCGACACGGACATGGGAGCCACGCGCAGGGACGCGCCGAAGCGGTCGTGGCGCTCGTACCAGACGACGTCCCACTCGGAGCCGTTGGTGATCCGCTCCGCCACGTCGTGCACGGACTCGACCGAGGCCAGCGCCTGCTTGCGGACCGCGTCCTCGTCCTGCACGGATTTGTCGCGGGTGGCGCCGATCGCGGAGATCACGGTGCGGCAGGCGTCGCGCAAAGCCATCAGGGCATAGGCGAGGTCCTCGGGAATCTCCTCCAGTCGGCCGGGCAGGGCCAGCTCCATCAGCCGTTCAAAGCCCTCGGCAGCGGTCTGGAGCTGGTCCGCGGCCTTCTCGTTGACCAGCTTGGCGGCGCGGCGCACCGCGCGGTTGACCTGGCCGGGGGTGAGTTCGCCGGTGGCGACTCCGGTGACCCGGGAGACCAGTTCGTGCGCCTCGTCGACGATCAGGACCTCGTGCTGAGGGAGGACGGGAGCGCCCTCGATGGCGTCGATCGCGAGCAGCGCGTGGTTGGTGACGACGACCTCCGCGAGCTTGGCACGCTCCCGGGCCATCTCAGCGAAGCACTCTGCGCCGTAGGCACATTTCGTGGCGCCCAGGCACTCCCGGGACGACACCGACACCTGGGCCCAGGCCCGATCGGAGACGCCGGGCGTCAGGTCGTCGCGATCTCCCGTCTCGGTCTCGTCCGACCAGTCCCGCAGCCGCAGCAGGTCCTGCCCCAGCTTGCTGGTGGGAGCGGCAGCCTCGAACTGGTCGAAGAGGCCCTCTTCCTCGTCTTGGGGAACGCCCTCGTGCAGGCGGTGCAGACACAGGTAGTTCGACCTGCCCTTGAGCATCGCGAATTCGGGGCGGCGACGCAGCAGCGGGTGCAGTGCCTCGACGGTGCGTGGCAGATCCCGCTCCACGAGCTGACGCTGAAGGGCCAGGGTGGCCGTCGCCACGACCACGCGCTCCCCGTGCGCGAGCGCGGGCACCAGGTACCCGAGCGACTTTCCGGTGCCGGTACCGGCCTGGACCAGCAGATGGGCGCTGCCGTCGATCGCCTCCGCGACGGATTCGGCCATGGTCACCTGGCCGGGGCGCTCCGTGCCGCCGACGGCAGTGACGGCAGCATGCAGGAGTTCGGGGAGTGAGGGCTTTGTCATAGCGCGACCACCCTACGGCGCGGCACTGACAAACGGGTGATCGCGGTGGAGACGAGGGGTGGGATCAAGACCTGGGGTTCCTTGGGTGGGGATCGCGAACGGTGTACCAGAAGTGACGTAGGTACAACTCGACGTCACAGCAGATGGCGCCGGCTCCGGTCTCTGACCATGAGCGCGGCCCGCTTGGCGGGCAGATCGATCTCGGCGGAGAACCGGAAGCCGGCGCCCAGGAAGGCGGCGACTGAAGGCGTGTTGCGCATGTCGGGCTCGGCCACGACGCGAGCGCAGGCGGACCGTTTGTCCAGTACGAGGTCGGCGACGGCGCGGAGAAGAGTTCTGCCGAGCCCTCGGCCGCGATCGCCGACGGCGCCGATGAGGAGGTGGACGCCGGTGTCATGGGGCCGAGCCGGGTAGTGCCTGGCCAGCGGGTCGAGGTCGGCTCGGTAGATCTCCCAGTAGCTCATCGGCGTCCCGTCCAGCAAGCCGAGACATGGAACGCTGCGTCCGTCGCCGGACAGCTGGGACTCCAGATGCTTCTCAGTCGCGTCCGGCGGACCGGCAAGTTCCCAGAACGTCGCCACGGCAGGGTCGTTCATCCACCGACTGATGATCGGGAGGTCCCTGGTGATGTGCACGGGGACCAAGTGCAGCACTCCGGCCGGCGTGCCTGTGGGCCCCCAGTCGGCCACGGAGTCGAGCAGGTCGTCGGTGCTCGGTTGGACAGAGGCGGGTACGGCGGCTCCCACGCGACGCAAGCGGCTCACGTCCGTGGCATGGCCGTCCTCCGCGAGGAGGGTGAGGAGGTCCTCGGGGAGGCCGAGGTCCAGGGTGTCCTCCATGTCCTCTGTCTCCTCCGTGTCCTCCGTGTCCTCCATCTCCTCCGTGTCCTCCATGTCCTCCATGGCCTCCGCGTCCTCATTGTCGGTGGCGGGGGCGGTACCGGCATTGGTACTCGAGTCGGTGGGAGGCACGGGGACACTCCTCTCAGGAGGCGGGGCTGGTCGTGTTCCTCGGGGAGAGCGGCGGCTCGCTGTAGGGCTCCGGTGAGGGTGGGTGGTGGCAGTGGCGCTGGCGGTGGCAGCGGTGAGGCTCAGGAGTACAGGGGGTTGGCAATGGTGACGTAGACGGACTGGGTGTCGACCGGGCCGACGAGTTCGTCGAGACCGTGCAGCCGGGTCAGGAGATTGCCCTTGCAGCGAAGAACCGGTGAGTCGAGCAGCAGGGCAGGTAGAGAAGTGCGAAGACGGGCGGGGCCGGCGGCTGCATCCCCCAGGAATCTGCGGAAGGCGGCGAGGAGCAGACGTTCGTCGGCGAGGCGTTGGGAGCCGAACGCGCCGATGAGACCGAGGACGTTGTTGATCGCCAGGTAGTACGCGAAGCGCTCGTCGGCGACGTCATCAGAGACAAAGGTGTCGCTGATCTCACCGATGCCGGGCAGCCGGGTTTCGAGTTCCGCTCGCCGGGAGTCACGGAAGTAGTAGCCCTGGTTGTCACGGTAGCGGCCACCCGAGGGCCAGCCGTCGCTGTCAAGCAGAAGCAGGGTGTTCTGCTGGTGTGCCTCCAGCGCGACCCCCGCCTTCGCGTCCAGCCAGAGCACTGGCCGGACCACCTGTTCGAGATATCGCAGGAACCACTCCGCGGCGACGGTCCCGAGCGGGCGCCCTGTCCGCTCGGCGAGGCAGGTGACAACGTCGGCGAGACGGGATCGCAGGGGGTGCTCGCCCGACCGAGGTCGTCCCGTGATCCCCGTGGACTGCGTTCGAGGAACGGGCGAGACGAACCCGGCTACACACGACACATCGTCGGATGGCGTGAACGGGTTGTGCCGGATCATCACGTCGAGGCCGGCCATGGGAGCACCGTCCGGGGCGTCGACGGCGAGCCAGGCAGGGTCGCGAACGATGTCGAACGTCGGATGCGCAGCCTGCCACTCCATTGCGACGCCACTGCGCAGGAGCCGGTGTACCTCGACTCCGCGGTGCAGCTCCTTGCGCAGGTTCTCGCGCCGGGAGTTGGTGATGCGCAGGCCCAACGACAGTTTGAGCATGGCGGAGGCGCCGGATCGATGGACGGTACGCACGGAGGACGTGGGATGCCACGAGGCGCCGTGGCAGCCGAGGTCCCGGAGCAGTCCGGCATCAAGAAGGGCCGCGACCTCGGGACGTTGCCGGACCTCACGGATCTGCCAGGGGTGCAGCGGCAATGCCGCGTACCCGTCGGGCAACGGTAGTCCGGATCCGGCCAGGCGAGCCGTGAGCAGGGCCGCGGGAACGGCACGGCCGCGCTCGGTCCATGCCGAGTCCGTGGCGACGAGGGCGGGAGCGACAGCCAGCCAGCGCAGCGGGAAGGAGCCACGCAACTCAGGTGAATACAGCCGTGCTTCGGCTTCGGAGAGTCCCTCGCGGCTCTTCGGCGTCGGATGAAGCGGGTGCCCGAGCAGGAGCGCCTGTTCAGCCGTGAGGAAGAGGTCAGAGCCTTCTTCGGGGTTGCCACGGCGCTCGCTCAGGAAGGTGACAGTTCGTCGGACGGAGTCGGCGACGCGGGCGACGAGGTCGGTGGCAGCGGACATGCGGCCCGCCTCCCCTGGGGTCTCCCGGGCGAGCAAGGCCGCGAGGGTGGGTGCGTCGATCGGCGGGGAGTGGTCAGGAGCATCCGCAAAGCGGGGCAGGCCGAAACGGTGCCACCCCGCCGGGGACCAGTAGTGGACCGGGACAATCAGGTTCGTGCCGGAGGCAGGCATGGGAATACGGAGGATTCCGTCGTCGCCAGCAGCCGGGGGGTCGGTCTCACGCACCCAGCAGCGGAGCAGGTTCTCCACGGAGGCGGCCTGCGCTGCGAAGTGCGGGTCCGGATGCTCCAAGAGGTCGGTTCGGGCACCGTGCAGCCGCCCCTTCTCCGGAGCGGCTGTCTGCATCGGCGCCGGGAACGCCTCCTGAGCACTGGCGACGGATCCCTGCGCCGGTACGCGTGGCTGGGGTGAGCCTCCTTCGCGTGCAGGTGTGCCCGTCCGCGCGCGTGCCTCGGCGTCTGCCTCGGCCGGTGGCGATGCCGGTGCCGGTGCCGGTGCCGGTGCCGGTGTGGGCGTAACCGCCTGTGTCGAGGCGCCATCCTCACCGCCGGCGGCCGGCGCGGTCGTCGGCGTGGGTGGGTCCGGGTGGGACACGCAGGAGTCCGAGGCGCCTCGCGCCTGGATGTCGGCCTGGCCGCCGTCGGATGTGGGGGTGGTGATCAAGGTCGGGTCCTCTGAGGTGGTCAAGGCTCGTGCGGCGACGGCCGTCCTTCGACGGGGGGAGGTTGGCGTGGCTTTCGGTGCTGCGTTTCGCCGCGCTACCCCGCCCGGTCCGCCCGGCCCGCTCGGTCCTCGTGCCGCCGATGGTTCGGGCGTGGGTGGGGCCTCCGGTCGTGACCGGCGCGCCCCCGGGACACCGCCGCCACCGCGTCGGCCAACCGGTCCAGTACGGCGGCGGACTGTTCGTCGGTGATCGTCAGCGGCGGCAGCAGCCGTACGACACTGGCGTGGCGGCCACCGAGTTCGACGATCAGGCCGCGACGCAGGCACTCCCGTTGGATGGCAGCCGCAAGCTCGGGCGCTGCGGAACGAGGGTGTCCGCCTCGGGCCTGCACGGCCTGTGCCGCCGGCGCCCGCCCGCCCGGCGCTGCGGAGGCGAAGTCGGACGTGAAGCCGACGGCATTGCTTTCATGGGTGAGGCCCCCCAAGTCGTCGCTGCTCGGGGCCCCGAGCAGCGGCGGCGCTCCCGCGAAGGCCCCGGGCGACCCGGCGTCGCGCGTGGCCCCGTCGTCCGGGTCCACCACCTCGACCCCGATCATCAGTCCCCGCCCCCGTACATCGCCGATGCAGGCGAAGTCCGTCGCGAGTCCCTGGAGTCGGTGCAGCATGCGTGAGCCCAGTTCGCCCGCTCGCTCGGCGAGCTGGTTCTCGCGGACGTAGGCGAGTGTGGCCGTGCCGGCGGCCATGGCGAGTTGGTTGCCGCGGAACGTTCCGGCATGCGCCCCGGGTTGCCAGGCGTCGAGGTCGTCGCGGTAGACGATGACCGCCAGGGGCAGGCTGCCTCCGATGGCTTTGGAGAGGACCATGACGTCGGGGGTCACCCCGCTGTGTTCCACCGCCCAGAAGGAGCCGGTGCGCCCGACGCCGGTCTGGACCTCGTCGGCGATCATCGGGATGGAACGGTCGGCCGTGATCTCCCGCATGCGTCGCATCCAGTCGTCCGGGGCGGGGATCACTCCGCCCTCGCCCTGGACGGGTTCGAGGATCATCCCGGCGGGCCGCGGCACACCCGACTTGGGGTCGTCGAGGACGGACTCGGTCCAGCGGGCGGCGAGTTCGGCGCCGTGTTCACCGCCGACGCCGAAGGGGCAGCGGTAGTCCTGCGGGTACGGGAGGCGTGCGACGCGTACGTCGCAGGCGCCCCCGGACGCCGCGAGGGCTCCGGCGGTCATGCCGTGGTAGGCACCGCTGAAGGCGAGGATTCCGGTGCGCCCGGTCGCGGCCCGGACGAGCTTGAAGGCGGCCTCGACGGCGTCGGTGCCGGCCGGCCCGCAGAACTGCACACGCGCGCGGTCGGCGAGACCGGTCGGCAGGGTCTGGAACAGCTCGGTGATGAAGGCGTCCTTGACGGGAGTCGCGAGATCGAGGACGTGCAGCGGCGCGCCTGAGTCGAGGACCTTGCGGATGGCCTCCAGGACGACCGGGTGATTGTGTCCGAGGGCCAGCGTCCCGGCGCCGGAAAGGCAGTCCAGGTAGCGGCGGCCGTCCGCGCCCTCGATGGTCAGCCCACGCGCCCGTACCGGCACGATCGGCAGGGCACGCGCGTAGGTGCGCGCCGCCGACTCGCGCGCGGACTGCCGCCTCAGGATGCCCTCGTGCACGGCACGCGCCCCCGTCGACTCGGACGTATCCCCGCGCAAAGATTCGGTCACGGCCATGGCTCCCTGTCCTCCCGCTGTCCAGGGGCGAGCAGGTTTCGTGCATCCTCGCCCGACCCGACATACGAAGCCCCGCGAGCGTCCACTCGAAACTCCGGGGAACTGGGCACTGGGGGACGCCCACGGGCAGCGGGCCCCCTGCCGCTACCAACCGCGGACCGAACGCCGGGTTACGGGTTGCTTCAAGATCCTTGCTGTAGCGAAACCGTTGCCGTTCCGTCGGGTCTCCCCCACAGCGACCGCATAGTGTGTGATGCCGTCCCAACGCGCCTGACCTCACGCAGAACCACCACGTGATCAGCGGGAGTTCACGGCCGCGGCACCGAACTGTTCCTCAGGGGGAGTCAGATCATGCGATCGATACGGCCGTCGTCCACCGCTCGTCGCGGAAGGAGCGCGCGCCGCACCATCTCCCCGCTGCCCGTGGTCGCGCTCGCCGCGACGCTGGCCCTCACCGTCACGGCCTGCGAGTCGGGTGACGCCGAGGCGGGCGGCGGTGCCACCGCGTCGGCGGCGGCCGGAGGCGAAGGCAAGATCACGATCCCGGACGACATCAAGGACAAGCTCAAGGAGCACGGGATCGACGTCGACAAGTGGCGGGACGGCGCCTGGAAGGAGTGGGACAAGGACGACTGGCTGCGCGAGGCACAGGACTACATCAACCCGATCATCGAGGGACTGTGGGACCCGGACCGCATGCGCGAGGCCGAGGACCCGGACCGTGGTGTCGACGACAGCGACCTCTCCGGGGACCAGGGCGTCACCGATCCGACGCCGCAGCCGGTGCAGGCACAGGCCGTGTCGCCCGAGTACCACGCCAACGCCCCCGAGGCGGGCAAGGTGTTCTTCGACTCCCCCAAGGGCACGATGGTCTGCTCGGCGACGGTCGTGCAGGACCCGGCCAATCCCGGCAAGTCCAACATGGTGTGGACGGCGGGCCACTGTGTGCACGCGGGCAAGAGCGGCGGCTGGTACCGCAACATCGCGTTCGTGCCGTCGTACAACAACGCCGGTATGAGCGCCGGGCAGTTGGAGGACGCGACTCCCGCGCAGGCCGCACCGTACGGCGTGTGGTGGGCGGACTGGGCGCAGACCTCGGACCAGTGGATCGAGCAGGGTGGCGCGACGGGCGGGGACGGCGCGCCGTACGACTTCGCCGTGCTGCATGTGAAGCCGGAGGAGGGCGGCAACGGCAAGTCCCTCGAGGAGACGGTCGGCTCGGCTCTCCCGGTGGACTTCGACGCGCCGGCCGTCCCGGAAGTGAAGAGCATCAAGGCGACCGGCTACCCAGCGGCTGCGCCTTACGACGGTCAGAAGCTTTACCAGTGCCAGGACGAGCCGGGTCGGCTGTCGCTCAAGAGCTCGGATCCGACGATGTACCGCATCGGCTGCACCATGACCGGCGGATCCTCCGGTGGCGGATGGGTCGCGCAGGGATCGGACGGCAAGCCGGCGCTCGTGTCCAACACCTCCATCGGGCCGGTGAAGTCGGGCTGGCTCGCCGGTCCGCGGCTGGGCAAGGACGCCGAGAGCGTCTTCGACTCGGTGAGCGAGAAGTACGCCGGTCGGTGACGGCACCGGCGGAGCTCGGTCGCAGTCGGGGCGGTTGCAGTCGTGGCAGGGCCGGCGGGTAGGGAGAAACCTTCACCGCCTCGCCCCCGTTCGCCCTCAACTGCCCCGGCATAGTGGGGTGTCGCGTCCGAACCAGCGACGACGGACACAACTGCAAAGCACGATCAACGGGGGTTATCGCACCATGCGTTCCATACCTATGCCCGCAGCACCACGCCGCAGGCGGCGTTCCGCCTACGTCGCCACCGGGCTCGTCGCCATCCTCGCGCTGACCGCGACGGCTTGCGACGGCTCGGCGCAGGGCGCGGCGAGCGACCGGTCCGATGCAGCCGCGTCCCAGGCCGCCGAAGCGGCCGATGCGGCGGGCGCCGGCGACGGCGACGGCGACGGCGACGGCGACGGCAAGATCCAGATCCCGACCGATATCGCGGACAAGCTCAAGGAGCAGGGCATCGATGTCGACAAGTGGACCCGCGGTGGCTGGAAGGACTGGGACAAGGACAAGTGGCTCAGTGACGCCAAGGACTTCGTCAACCCGGTGATCGAGGGCCTCTGGAAGCCTGAGCGGATGCAGTCCGCGAAGGAGGCCGACAAGACGGTCACGACCCAGGACGCCGCGGTCGACCAGGGCGTCAGCGACCCGGAGCCGGCTCCGGTCCAGGCCTCGCCCGAGAAGCTGCCGTACCACGAGAACGCCGCGCCCGTGGGCAAGGTCTTCTTCGACTCGCCCGACGGTCCGGCCGTCTGCTCCGGCACGGTCATCAAGGACGTCAACCATCCCGGCAAGTCCAACCTCGTCTGGACGGCGGGCCACTGCGTGCACGCCGGCGGCAAGGGCGGCTGGTACCGCAACATCGTCTTCGTCCCGGCCTACAACGACCTCGGCAAGGCCACCGCGCAGTCGAGCGCCGCGAACCCTTCCGAGATGGCCCCGTACGGCAATTGGTGGGCGGACTGGGTCTCGACCTCGAACGAGTGGATCCAGGGTGGCTCGGAGACGGGCGGCGCGGGTGCCGCGTACGACTACTCCGTGCTGCATGTGAAGCCTGAGCAGGGCTCCAAGTCGCTGGAGGAGACGGTCGGCGCCGCTCTCGACGTGGACTTCTCGGCCCCGTCCACGGCCGAGGCCGGGAAGATGGGCGCCTGGGGTTACCCGGCGGCGCCGCCGTACAACGGACTCCAGATGTTCAAGTGCATCGACCGGCCGGGCCGCTTCTCGCTGAGCCCCTCTCTTCCCACGATGTACCGCATCGGCTGCACCATGACCGGCGGTTCGTCGGGCGGCGGCTGGTTCCGGGTGGTGGGTGGCGAGACCAAGCTGGTGTCGAACACCTCGATCGGCCCGCAGGACAACACCTGGCTCGCCGGCCCGCAACTGGGCGCTGACGCCGAGGCCCTCTACCAGAACATGAGCAAGATGTACGGCGGTCGGTGACCCACCCGGAACCCCGCACGCCGTACGCACCAAGGCCCGCCTCCTGCGACAGGGGGCGGGCCTTCGGCGGTTCTTCTACGGCGGTCAGGCCGCTGTCACACGACGGCTCGGGCGGTCGGGGCCGGAACGTACGGCGCGAGATCCGCCGCCAGTTCCTTGTGCACCCGCACCTTCAGGAGCGTGCCCTCCTGGGTGTGCTCCTCGGAGATCACCTCGCCCTCGGTGTGGGCGCGAGCGACCAGCTTGCCGAGCGTGTACGGCACGAGCGCCTCGATCTCGACCGACGGACGCGGCAGGTCGTTGTCGATCAGGGCGAGCAGTTCGTCGATGCCCAGGCCGGTGCGGGCGGAGACCGCGATGGAGCGCTTCTCGATCCGCAGCAGCCTCTGGAGCGTCAGCGGATCGGCCGCGTCCGCCTTGTTGATCACGACGATCTCGGGCACGTCGGTGGCACCGACGTCCCGGATCACCTCACGCACGGCGGCCAGCTGCTCCTCCGGGTTCGGGTGCGAACCGTCGACCACGTGCAGGATCAGGTCGGACTCGCCGACCTCCTCCATGGTGGAGCGGAACGCCTCGACCAGGTGGTGCGGCAGATGCCGTACGAAGCCGACCGTGTCGGCCAGCGTGTACAGCCGGCCGCTCGGGGTCTCGGCGCGGCGGACAGTGGGGTCCAGGGTCGCGAACAGGGCGTTCTCGACCAGTACGCCCGCGCCCGTGAGTCGGTTGAGCAGTGACGACTTGCCGGCGTTGGTGTAGCCCGCGATGGCGACCGAGGGCACCTTGTTGCGCCGGCGTCCCTGGCGCTGGACCTCGCGGCCGGTCTTCATCTCCGCGATCTCCCGGCGCATCTTCGCCATCTTCTCGCGGATCCGACGCCGGTCGGTCTCGATCTTGGTCTCACCGGGACCACGGGTGGCGAGGCCGCCGCCCTTGCCGCCGCCCATCTGCCGGGACAGCGACTGACCCCAGCCGCGGAGCCTCGGCAGCATGTACTGCATCTGCGCGAGCGCGACCTGTGCCTTGCCCTCTCGGGACTTGGCGTGCTGGGCGAAGATGTCGAGGATCAGGGCCGTACGGTCGATGACCTTGACCTTGACGACGTCTTCGAGGTGAATCAGCTGGCCCGGGCTGAGCTCACCGTCGCAGATGACGGTGTCGGCGCCGGTCTCCAGCACGATGTCCCGCAGCTCGCCGGCCTTGCCGGAACCGATGTAGGTGGCCGCGTCGGGCTTGTCGCGGCGCTGGATCACACCGTCGAGCACGAGCGCGCCCGCGGTCTCCGCGAGGGCGGCGAGCTCGGCGAGTGAGTTGTCCGCGTCCTGCGCGGTCCCCGATGTCCAGACGCCGACGAGCACGACCCGCTCCAGGCGGAGCTGGCGGTACTCGACCTCGGTGACGTCCTCGAGCTCGGTGGAGAGGCCCGCCACACGGCGTAGAGCCGCGCGCTCGGAGCGGTCGAACTGGTCGCCGTCCCGCTCTCCGTCGATCTCGTGGCTCCAGGCGACGTCCTCTTCCATCAGGGCATCGGCCCGAAGACCTTCGGGATAGGTGTGCGCAAGGCGCTGCGTGTCCTGGGAAAAGGAAGAAGAGGAGGTCATTGGGTCCTTACGTCGATGGGCAATCCGTTTCGGCGGCGACGGTGGCAGTGACACTGCGGAACGAGGCCGTAGCGCCCGGACACCGATCCGTCACTGCTCACAACGCACGAGCACCCCGGGAGATTCCCGTTTCCCGTGCCGCGCCGACCTGATGATGGTCGCACGGCACGGGCCGTCTCGTCACCGCCTTATTTCACGCTGGCCGCCTGGCCGGCTCGGCCGCCTTGCTCACCTTGTCCGCTTGCTCGTCGTGGCCGGCTTGCTCGTCGTGGCCGGCTTGGCCGCCTTGGCGGGCTTGCTGGTCTTGGCGGGCTTGGTCATCTTGGCGGGCGCCTTGGCGGGGTCCATGGACTTCCAGTCCGGCTGACCGGGCATCGGCGGGGTCTTCTTGCCGTACAGCCAGGCATGCAGGAAGCCATGCAGGTCCCGTCCGGAGACGTCCTCCGCGAGCGCGACGAATTCCGCGGTCGAGGCGGACGTGTCCTGGTACCGGCTCACCCAGGCGCGTTCCAGCCGCTCGAAGGCCGGGGCACCGATCTCCTGGCGCAGGGCGTACAGGACCAGGGCCGCGCCGTCATAGACGTTCGGCCGGAAGATGCCGTTCTTCTTGCCGGCGGCGGGCGGCTTGGGTGCAGCCGGCGGTCCACCGGCCGCACGCCAGCGGTCGGAGGCGGCGTACGCGGCCTTCATCCGGGCCTCCAACGGCCTGTCGGCCTTCTCGGCCGCGTACAGGGCTTCGTACCAGGTGGCATGCCCTTCGCTGAGCCACAGGTCGGACCAGCTGCGGGGGCTGACGCTGTCGCCGAACCACTGATGCGCCAGTTCGTGCACCATGATCGCCTCGACGTACCACTTCGGGAAGGCGGACTGCGTGAAGAGCTCTCGCTCGAAGAGAGAGAGCGTCTGAGTCTCCAGTTCGAAGCCGGTGGCCGCGTCGGCCATGAGCAGCCCGTACGTCTCGAACGGGTACCGGCCGAGCTTGCTCTCCATCCAGGAGATCTGGCCGGGGGTCTTCTCCAGCCAGGGTTCGAGCTGCTTACGATGCGCGGTCGGCACGACGTCCCGCAGGGGGAGGCCGTGCGGGCCGGTGCGGTGGAGCACGGTCGAGCGGCCGACGGAGACCTGGGCGAGCTCGGTGGCCATCGGGTGTGCGGTGCGGTACGTCCAGGTCGTCGACCTGCCCGCGCGGTCGACGTCGGTCCGCAGGCCGTTGGCGACGGCGGTGTAACCGTTCGGGGCCGTCACCCGGATGGTGAACATCGCCTTGTCGGAGGGGTGGTCGTTGCACGGGAACACGACGTGCGCGGCGTCTGCCTGGTTGGCCATGGCGAGGCCGTCGGCGGTCCGTACCCAGCCGCCCTCCCGCTCCGCGCTGTACACCGGGTCGCTGCTGTGCCGCACGGTGATGCGCGTCAAGCTGCCTTCGGACAACGGCTCCTCGGGCGTGATCACGAGGTCCTCGCCGGCCGTGCTGAACGCTGCGCGCTCCCCGTCGACCTCCACGGACTCGACCTTGCCGTGCGCGAAGTCCAGGTTGATCCGGTCCAGGTCCGCGGTCGTCCAGGCGTCGATCCTGGTGACGGCCTTGAGTGGCTTGCTGTTGGTGCCCGGATAGGTGAAGGAGAGGTCGTACGACATCACGTCGTAGCCGGGGTTGCCCAGGTAAGGGTAGAGGCGGTCACCGACGCCCAGGGGCGTGGCGGGTGCGCTCGCGGCGACCAGGCAGGTGGAGGCCGCCAGGGCGAGGAGTGCGGGCACCCTGAGGCGCCGACGGGTTCGAGGACCGGGACGAGAAGCACCGGGGACTGGCCGCTGGGCCTTGGTGCGGGGAGTGAGCAGCATGAACCACGGCTACCAGCGCGCGCGTGCGGGACCCCGGCGACGCGCGACCGGCCCACTCGAACGGGTATGCCGGGTTGGTGCAGTCTGCTGCGTCTGGGCGGTGGGGGCGGAGTCGAGGGGGCCGCGGAGTGGCGGGCAGGGGAGTCACGGGGCGCGGGGCCGTAGGAGTCCGGGAACCGCGGCCCTCAGCAGCGCGCGCCCTCACGCCCTCTGTGTCTGTGTCCGCGCCCTGCTCACGTCGTACACGCCCGCCACGTTCCGCATGGCCCGCATCAACCCGGGGAGCTGGGCCGCGTCGGGTAGTTCCACGGTGTACGTGTGCCGTACGTGCTGCTGGCTCGGCGGCTCGACGGTGGCCGAGACGATCTCCGCGCCCTCCATGGCCATCGCTTCCGTGAGGTCCGCCAAGAGATGTGGGCGAACGAACGATTCGGCGACCAGGGTCACCCGGCACTCGGTGGTCTCTCCCCAGCGCACGCCGACCGCCGAGCGCCCCGCGCTCTTCATACGCGCCACCGCGGCACACTCGACGCGGTGCACGGTCACCACTCCCCCGCGAACGGCGAAGCCGGCGACCTCGTCGGGCGGTACGGGGGTGCAGCAGCCGGCGAGGCGTGCGCTCGCGCCGGGCCGGTCGACGAGGACGTTCGCGGCGGCGGGGCGGCCGACGGGTCCCTCGACGCCCGGACGCCCGGGCGCTCCCTCCGCGACGGGGCGGAAATCCGTCCCGTCCCCGGCCTGACGAAATGCCTTCGTCTCGCCGGCCTGACGAAGAGCCCCGTCATCGGCCCGAGAGGGTACCGCCCCCGCACCCCCGGCGCGACGAGCTGCGGCTCCGCCCGCGGCACGACCGACAGCGATCCCGTCCCCGGCCGGCCGAACGGCCGTAGTACTCCTGGCAGCCCCTTGGTCGGCCACTCCGGCCCTCTCGGCCCCCTCGTCCTCCGTGGAGCGGACCGGCGCCGTCCCGGCCTCCCCCGCGGCGAGGACCTCGCTCTGCGGCGGATGGGCGGCCAGCCACCGCTGGATGGCGATCCGGGCGGCAGCCGTGTGCGCGTGCTCCAGCCACTCCCTGGAGGGTTCCGAGGCCGGGTCCTGTCCCATGAGGAGCTGGACGGAGTCGCCGTCCCGCAGAACCGTGCTGAGGGTCGCGAGCCGGCCGTTGACGCGGGCGCCGATGCACGCGTGGGCGTCCTCGCCGTACTGCGCGTACGCGGCGTCCACACAGGTCGCGCCCTCGGGAAGGCCCAGGGTGCCGCCGTCCGGCCGGAAGACGGTGATCTCGCGGTCCTGGGCGAGGTCCTCGCGCAGGGTGGACCAGAAGGTGTCCGGATCGGGCGCGGCCTCCTGCCAGTCGAGGAGACGGGAGAGCCAGCCGGGGCGCGTGGGATCGGCGCGCTCGCCGTCGCTCGACGCGGTCTGCTCGTCCGAGGGAGGAGCATAGGGATTGCCGAGTGCGACGACACCGGCCTCGGCGACCTTGTGCATCTGGTGGGTGCGGATGAGGACTTCGGCGACTTGGCCGTCCTCGCGGGCCACCGCGGTGTGCAGCGACTGGTACAGGTTGAACTTGGGGACGGCGATGAAGTCCTTGAACTCCGAGACGACGGGCGTCATACAGGTGTGCAGTTCACCCAGGACTCCGTAGCAGTCCGCGTCCTCGTTCACCAGCACCAGCAGTCGGCCGAAGTCGGCGCCGCGCAGCCGTCCCCGCTTGCGGGACACCCGGTGCACGGAGACGAAGTGCCGTGGCCGGATGAGTACTTCGGCCTGGATGTCGGCCTCGCGCAGGACTTTGCGCATCTCGTCGGCCATCTCGGCGAGCGGGTCGTCCGCGCGGGAGGCGTTCTCGACGATCAACTCCCTTGTGTGCTCGTACTCCTCGGGGTGCAGGATGGCGAAGACCAGGTCTTCCAGTTCGGTCTTGAGCGCCTGTACGCCGAGCCGTTCGGCGAGCGGGATGAGGACGTCGCGGGTCACCTTGGCGATGCGGGCCTGTTTCTCGGGGCGCATCACACCGAGGGTGCGCATGTTGTGCAGCCGGTCGGCGAGTTTGATCGACATCACGCGGACGTCGTTGCCGGTGGCCACGAGCATCTTGCGGAAGGTCTCCGGCTCGGCGGCGGCGCCGTAGTCGACCTTTTCCAGCTTCGTCACGCCGTCGACGAGGAAGCGGACCTCCGCGCCGAACTGCTCGCCGACCTGATCGAGGGTCACGTCGGTGTCCTCGACGGTGTCGTGGAGCAGAGAGGCCGTCAAGGTCGTGGTCTCGGCGCCCAGTTCGGCGAGGATCAGGGTCACGGCCAGGGGGTGGGTGATGTACGGCTCGCCGCTCTTGCGCATCTGGCCGCGGTGCGAGGACTCGGCCAGGACGTAGGCGCGGCGCAGCGGTTCGAGGTCGGCCTCGGGGTGGTGGGCGCGGTGGGCGTCGACGACATGGCTGATCGCGTCGGGCAGCCGGTCGCGTGCGGCCGGGCCGAGCAGCGCGGCCCGGCCGAGACGGCGCAGATCGATCCGGGCGCGGGCCTTCCTGCGAGGTACGGCAGGCGCCGCAGGGCCTGCTACCGGGCCTGGCGTCGCGGGATTCGTGGCCTCCGCACTCATGGGCACCTCCGGCTGCGTGGACCGGCGGACGGTGTGCCCCATGGCGGACACGGCTCAGGGGATGGCGACTTCTCCCCCGCCCGGGCCGGTGCTTGATGCTACCGAGCCCATCACGTGTGACTGACCGTCTCTCGCCGAGCGTGAAACGGATCACCCATTCGAGCGAGGGTTTGCAGGTTTACGAATTCGCGCCATGCCACAGGCCGGAGTTCGCGAAATTGAACCTCTCCGGCGCCGCCGACAACCTCACATCCAGGCCATGCGCCACTCAAGGCTTTGATGGCAAGTCTCAAAACCGCTCAACGAGCGAGCTGTTCCAGCCACTCAGGGTCGATCTCGCCCTCGGCCACGATCACCGCGGGACCGGTCATCTCGACCTCGCCGTCCGGCCGCTCGGTGATCACCAGGGTGCCACCAGGCACATCGACGGTGTACGTCACGGGGGTGCCGGTGACCGCCGGGTCGGCCCCGTCCCGCCGCGCGGCGGCCACAGCGACGGCGCATGCGCCCGTGCCGCAGGAACGGGTCTCGCCGGAGCCGCGCTCGTGCACGCGCAGGGCGACGTGTCCGGGCCCGCGGTCGACCACGAACTCGACGTTGACCCCGTCCGGGTAGGCCGAGGCAGGGGTGAAGGGCGGCGGGGTGTGCAGATCGCCGGCGTGGGCGAGGTCGTCCACGAAGGCGACGGCGTGCGGGTTGCCCATGTTCACGTTGCGGGCGGGCCAGCTGCGCTCACCGACACTGACCGTGACGTCGCCTTCGGGGAGCCGGGCCTTGCCCATGCCCACCGTGATGCCGCCGTCCTTGGCGATGTGCACGGTCTTCACACCACCGCGCGTGGCCACCGTGAGGTCGCCTTCCCAGACGTGACCGGCGCGCTGGAGGTAGCGCGCGAAGACGCGCACGCCGTTGCCGCACATCTCCGCGACCGAGCCGTCGCCGTTGCGGTAGTCCATGAACCACTCGGCCTCGGTCGCCATGTCCTCGGCCTCGGGGTGGGCCGCGGACCGCACCACGTGCAGCAGTCCGTCACCGCCGATGCCGGCACGGCGGTCGCACAGGGCGGCGACGGCGGCCGGTGGCAGGTCGATGGCGTTCTCGGGGTCCGGAACGATCACGAAGTCGTTCTCGGTGCCGTGCCCCTTGAGGAAGGCGATCCGCGTGCTCATTCCTCGATCGTACGGTGCGGCTCCGACAGTGCCGAAAAAGATCCGTGAGTCACGGGAGACGGGGCCGCTTCAGCACCCGGCCAGGTGCGGCCCGCCCCGACGGGCGGCCCGCCGATGGACGACGCCCGTCAGCGCAGGGGGTCACTCGCCGTACGCGCCGCCCATCAGCGCAGGCGCGCCACTCTCCATACGGCCAGTACCACGATCGCGGCGACGACCAGGGCGTAGGCCAGCACGACCCGCCAGTCCGGTCTGCGCCCGGAGCCCCGCTGCGGGAGCCCGGGCCAGGTGTGGCCCACCCGGCGGGCGGCCATCATGCCCCAGCCCGCCGCGCACGAGCAGATCAGCAGCCCCAGCATGGCGATCACGGCACCGCTGTCGCCGAAGTCGAAGGCCAGCGGGAACGCGAACATCAGGGAGCCGACCGCGGCCAGGGACACGATGGGGGCGAGCTGCCAGATGCGCAGGCGGCGCTGCGGACGCAGCTCGACCTCGACCTCCGGGCCGCCCGCGTACATCTCCTCGGGCTCGGGTCCGTCGTCGGTGACAGCGACCTCCGTCTCGTCGAGCCCGTCGGGGCTCAGACGGTCGCGGTCCTGCTCCGGTTCGTCACGGTCGGTGGTGACGTTCTCGGTGCTTTGTGCGGTGTCGCGAGGGCCGGCCTCCATCGCCACGCGCCCTCCCAACTCGGATTCCACTTGGTCGATCGAAGCTCGATGATGGCACGGCGCCGGAGGCCGGGATGACGGCCGGAGCGTCCCGATGCCATCACGTGATCAGGCTGTAACCGGTCGTTCGACCAACGCCAGGGCGAGCTGCGGAAGTTCCCTGAGGTCCGCCGCGGCCCCACTGAGCCAGTGCACCCGCGGATCGCGCCTGAACCATGAATCCTGGCGGCGCGCGAAGCGCTTGGTGGCCCGGACGGTCACGGTCCGCGCCTCTTCAAGGGTGCAGTCCCCGGCGAGCGCCGCGAGCACCTGCTGGTAGCCGAGTGCGCGCGATGCCGTACGCCCCTCACGCAACCCTTGCGCCTCCAAGGCGCGCACTTCCTCGACGAGCCCCGCCTCCCACATCCGGTCGACCCGGCGCGTGATGCGCTCGTCCAGCTCGGGGCGAGCCACGTCGACTCCGATCTGGACCGTGTCGTAGACCGAGTCATGGCCGGGGAGGTTGGCCGTGAAGGGCTGCCCGGTGATCTCGATCACTTCGAGAGCCCGGACGATACGTCGGCCGTTGCCCGGCAGGATGGCCCGCGCGGCCTCCGGGTCGGCGGCGGCCAGGCGGGCGTGCAGCGCCCCGGAGCCGCGCAGCGCGAGCTCCTCTTCCAGCCGGGCCCTGACCTCGGGGTCGGTGCCGGGGAACTCCAGGTTGTCGATGGCACCCCGGATGTACAGGCCCGAGCCGCCCACGAGAATCGGCCAGCGCCCCTCGGCGAGCAGGGCGTCGATCCGCTCCCGCGCGAGCCGCTGGTACTCGGCGACGGACGCCGTGACCGTCACGTCCCAGATGTCCAGCAGGTGGTGCGGTACCTCGGCGCGCTCCTCCGGCGTCAGCTTGGCGGTTCCGATGTCCATCCCTCGATACAGCTGCATGGAGTCGGCGTTGACGACCTCGCCGCCGAGCTGCCGGGCCAGGAAAACGCCCAGATCGGACTTTCCGGCCGCGGTGGGTCCGACTACGGCAATGACGCGGGGGGCGGGGGGTGCGCTGCTCACCGCCCCAGTCTCGCAAACCTCACGGGGTGGCCTCGAACGAGTTACGTGACGGCACACGCGTGAGGTCGTTGCCAGTTGCGAGGTTCTCGCCGCCGGTTTCGCGGAGGCGGCGACCCGGGGGCGCAAACGGACGCACCGGACGACGCGGGATTTCGCCCGCACGAGTAACGTATGGAGTTGATATGGGCGTTTTCGCACGACTTTTCCGGAGGTCGAAGGCCACGGAAGAGGCGTCAACCGCCGAGGCGCAGGCCGACACACCGGCGGCCGAGCCCGCGACGGAAGAGGCCGCAGAGGTGAAGGAGTCGGCCGCGGCCGAGGCCGAGGAGGCATCGGCGGAGCAGTCGACGGCGGCGGAGGCCGTCGAGGCGGACACCGACACCGAGACCGACGACGGCGTCGAGATTCCCAAGCAGCAGTCGGCCGACAAGGCGGCCGACAGCGAGGCCGGCGAGGGCGCCCGCACGTAACTGCCCCGCGCGGGAAGGTGAAGCATGGGTCTGATGCACAATTTGAAAGCCAAACTCTCCCCGGCCAAGGACAAGGTCTCCGACTTCGCACAGCGACACGAAGAGCAAGTCCACCACGGCCTCGACAAGGCCGCGAAGGCCGTCGACGAGAGGACCAAGGGCAAATACAGCAACAAGATCCAGTCGGGCACGGGCAAGGCCAAGGGCGCCATGGACCGACTCGCGCACAAGGGTGACGACACGGCGACGGACAGGAGCACGCCGCCGCCGGACGCACCCCCGCCGACCACCTGAACGGCGCTTGGGCCGGGACGGCACCTCAGCCCGAACGGCACATCGACGGACGGCCGCGGAGCTTGACGGCTCCCGGCCGTCCGCCGTTTCATGCGGCCGTCCTTCGGTCGGCGGCGGCGCAGGGCTGATCGGCCGGTGGCAACGCCGGTGCTGGTCTGCCGGTGGCGACACAGGGGTTGGTCTGCCGGTGGCGACGCAGGGATTGGTCTACCGGTGGCGACGCAGGGGCTGATCGGCTGGGAGCGACACCGAGGGTGGTCGGCTGGCGGCGACACCGACACCCGCCGTCCCGCACCCCCGCCGTTCGGGGGCCACCCGCCGTTCGAGGCGCCCGCCGCCCAGGCCACCGCCGCCCAGGTCATCCGGTGACGATGCCCGCGCCGCACACGCCCGGCCGTTACGACCAGGCCGCGACCACGTACCCCACCCCGTACGGCGCGTCCTCGTACAGCAGGGCTCCCGCGAGACCCGCCTCCTCGGCCGCGCCCGCGAGAACCTGCCAGGGCAACCGCCCCGAGGCCAGAAGCTCGCGCGCGAGCCCGATGTCGAGCGCCTTCAACGCGGCAAGGTCGGCCGCACCCAGCGCACGCCCCACGGACGCGTCGAAGGGTGCCGCCCGCTCGTCGAGGTAACCGGGAGCCTTGAGCGTGCGGCACGCGCTGGCGTCGCCCATCACCAGCAGCGCCACCCGCTCGGCCCGGGAGGCGATGTCCCTTCCGATCTCAATGCATCGCTCGGCCTCGAGAGGTTCTCCCACCCCGAGTCCCTCGATCGGGGCATCCGACCAGTCGGTTCGCTCCAGCAGCCAGGCGCCTACGGCGAGCGAGGTCGGCAGCGCTCGCCCCGGCTCCTCGCCTCCCGTGCCCAGGCGTACGTCGACATCGACGCCGAAGCCCCGGAAGGAACCCGGCGTCCCCTCGGCGTACGTCCCCTGCTCGCTCTCCTCGGCGGGCCCGACGATCACGAGCCGGTCCGGCCGGGCGGCGGCGAGGACGCCGAGCGCGTCACAGCACGCGGCACGCGCGGCGTCCAGCTCGGGTGCGGCGCCCGCGGCGACCTCGGGCACGAGGAGTGGCGGACACGGGCAGACTGCGGCGGCGACAAGCATGATCGGCAGCCTACTGCGACGTCCCGGAACGCTCCGGGACGCATCCCGCGCTCAGGTCAGTCGACCGCGCAGCCGCCGGTGACCACGGGCAGCGGCTCCGGCACGCCGACCTTGGGCAGACCGAGCATGACGCCGGCCGGCCCGGCGGCCTCGGTGGCGTTGCGCTTCTCCCAGGCGTCACCCGCGCGCGTGCGGCGCACCTCGAGGACGGCGCCCTCGGCGAGGAGGTGGTGCGGGGCGGCGTAGGTGATCTCGACCGTCACCACGTCGCCGGGGCGCACCTCCTGCTCCGGTTTGGTGAAGTGGACCAGCCGGTTGTCGGGGGCGCGGCCCGACAGACGGTGGGTCGTGTCGTCCTTGCGGCCCTCGCCCTCGGCGACCATCAGCTCCAGGGTGCGGCCGACCTGCTTCTTGTTCTCCTCCCAGGAGATCTCCTCCTGAAGGGCGACGAGACGCTCGTAGCGCTCCTGGACGACCTTCTTGGGGATCTGGTCGTCCATGGTGGCCGCCGGGGTGCCGGGGCGCTTGGAGTACTGGAAGGTGAAAGCCTGCGTGAAGCGGGCCTCACGCACCACGTGCAGCGTCTGCTCGAAGTCCTCCTCGGTCTCGCCGGGGAAGCCCACGATGATGTCGGTGCTGATCGCGGCGTGCGGGATGGCGGCGCGGACCTTCTCGATGATCCCGAGGTAGCGCTCCTGGCGGTAGGAGCGGCGCATCGCCTTCAGGACGGTGTCCGAGCCGGACTGGAGCGGCATGTGCAGCTGCGGCATGACGTTCGGCGTCTCGGCCATGGCGGCGATGACGTCGTCGGTGAAGTCGCGCGGGTGCGGGGAGGTGAAGCGGACGCGCTCCAGGCCCTCGATCTTCCCGCAGGCCCGCAGCAGCTTGCTGAAGGCCTCGCGGTCGCCGATGTCGGAGCCGTACGCGTTGACGTTCTGGCCGAGCAGGGTGATCTCGGAGACGCCCTCGGCGACCAGGGCCTCGACCTCGGCGAGGATGTCGCCGGGACGGCGGTCCTTCTCCTTGCCGCGCAGCGCGGGGACGATGCAGAAGGTGCAGGTGTTGTTGCAGCCGACGGAGATGGAGACCCAGGCCGCGTAGGCGCTCTCGCGCCGGGTCGGCAGCGTGGAAGGGAACGCCTCCAGCGACTCGGCGATCTCGACCTGCGCCTCCTCCTGGACGCGGGCGCGCTCCAGCAGGACCGGCAGCTTGCCGATGTTGTGCGTGCCGAAGACGACGTCCACCCAGGGCGCCCGCTTCACGATGGTGTCGCGGTCCTTCTGCGCGAGACAGCCGCCGACCGCGATCTGCATGCCGGGGCGGCCGGCCTTCTTCGGGGCGAGGTGGCCGAGGTTGCCGTACAGCTTGTTGTCGGCGTTCTCCCGGACCGCGCAGGTGTTGAAGACGACGACGTCCGCGTCGCCGTCCGACCCTTCGGGCGCACGTACGTAGCCGGCGTCTTCGAGCAGCCCGGACAATCGCTCGGAGTCGTGGACGTTCATCTGGCACCCGTAGGTGCGCACTTCATAGGTCTTGGTTCCCTGAACGTCCACTGCGAGGCTCCGGTCACTGCTGCTGGTCATGCCCTCAAGGGTAGGCCGTCCGGGGAGGCACCCGTCCCGGCCTGTGGACAACGGGCCCGATCACCACGGGCAAGCCCGCAAGAGCCGAGGAAGGCCAAGCCCAAGAAAGCCGAGAGAGCGGGCGGAGCCCGTCCCGGCCCGTCACCTCCCGACCGTCCCCCACCCTTGCCGGCGCAGCACCCCCGACACATCCGGCGACTCGTAATGATCGCCCTTGAGCACCTTGCCGTCGGCCCGGCGGGAGACCTGGCCGTCGGGTCCGAGCTTGGTCATGTTGGAGCGGTGGATCTCGGCCAGCACGGCATCGAGGTCGATCCCGTGGACCAAAGCCGTGCCGTACGCGACGTAGACCACGTCCGCCAGCTCGTGCGCGAGCCTGTCGAGCGGGCCCGCGACGGAGACCTCGGCGACCTCCGCGGCCTCCTCGGCGAGCAGCTCTCCACGATGTGCGGCGAGTTCCGGCGAGACCTCGGTCGGCGTTCTGCGGGCATCGAGCCCGAAGGCGAGGTGGAATTCACGGACGAGGTCGGCAGGGGAGGAACTCATGCGCCGACTGTAACGGCCGGGTACGACAGCCCCGCCCTGGCTGTGAGGCGTCAGCCGTCCGCCCGAGGCCGCTGCCTGCCCTGGGCCCTGTGACCCCCGCCCTGGTCAGCACCCCGGACCGGCTGGCAGGATCTCGGCCATGTCCAAGGCAGTCACTCGCATCACCGGGCGCCGGGCCCTCCAGGGCGGCGCGGCCGGTGTCGTTGCGTTGGGGTTGCTGCTGTGGTGGCTGCTGCCCCTCGGGGAGAAGCCTCCGAGCGGGACGATCACGTTCAGCACGGGCACGCGCGCGGGCGTCTATCAGGAGTACGGCGAGCTGCTGCGCAAGGAGCTCGCCAAGGACATGCCCCAGCTGAAGGTGCGGCTGCTGACCAGCGACGGGTCGCAGGAGAACGTCAAGCGCGTCGCGACCGGCAAGGCCGACTTCACGATCGCCGCCGCCGACGCGGTGGACACGTTCAAGATCAACGGCTATCCCGTCATGGACCGCCTGCGCGGCGTCGCCCGTCTCTACGACGACTATGTGCAGCTCGTCGTCCCACCGGACTCGGACATCCGCTCCGTCGCGGACCTGAAGGGCAAGCGGGTGGCCATAGGGCTGCCCAACTCCGGCGTACGGCTGATCGCCACGCGAGTGCTGGAAGCCGCCGGCATCGACCCGGAGAAGGACATCACGCCCAGGTCGGACGGTATCGACACCGGACCCAAGCGGCTGGGCCACGAGCTGGACGCGTTCTTCTGGTCGAGCGGGGTGCCGACGGACGGGCTGGAGAAGATCGTCGAGACCTCGTCGTTCCGGTTCGTGCCGATCGACGCCGACCTCGTCGCCAAGGTGCACGCCCAGGGGGACGCGGCCCACTTCTACCGCGCCACCAATATGCCGGAATCGGCATACCCGACGGTCCAGAACGGCGACACGGTGCCGACGATCGCCGTCTCCAATCTGCTGATCACCCGCAAGGACATGGACCCCCGGCTCACCGAGTGGCTCACCCGCACGGTGATCAAGAGCCGTGACGGCATCGGCGCCCACGTCCACTCGGCGCAGCTGGTCGATCTGCGCACGGCGATCTACACCGACCCGCTGAGCCTGCACGAGGGTGCCCGGCACTACTACCGCTCGGTCAAGCCGTAGCGGTCCGGCCGGCTCGTCAGAGGTCCGGCGCCGATTCGTTCAGGGGGCCGGTCGGATCGTCAGCTGGGCCGGCCGGTTGGTCAGAGGTCCGGCCGGTTCATCAGGGGTTCGGCCGGCTGGTCAGGGGTCCGCCGGACACGTCAGGGGCCCGCCGGGTTGGTAGGGGCCAGGCCGGTCAGCTAAGCCCCCCATTGTCATCAGTGACCCACCCGCTACGCCGCCGGCGCGGACCTCGGCACCGTCACCGTCACCCGGAGCCCATGGGGCTCGTGATGGCCGTACGAGATGGAGCCTCCGCTCGCCGCTAGCAGGGCGCGCGAGATGGACAGGCCGAGGCCCGAGCCCTTGATGTTCTGGTGCCGGCCGCTGCGCCAGAAGCGGTCGCCCACGCGGGCGAGCTCCTCGTCGGTGAGGCCGGGGCCCCGGTCGCTCACCACGATCGTCGACGTGGTGCCGTTGGAGGCGACGGTCACCTCGACGTTCTCGTCCTTCGGCGTGAACTTGACCGCGTTGTCGATCACCGCGTCCAGCGCGCTGGACAGCGCCACGGGGTCGGCCCAGGCGGTGGTGGGCGGGCAGTCCGACAGCAGCCGTACGCCCTTGGCCTCGGCGGTGGGCGCCCAGGCCGCCACCCGCTCGGCGGTCAGCGCGCCGACGTCGGTGAGTCGCAGGTCGGCCGCGGTGTGCTCGGCCAGGGCCAGGTCGAGCAGGTCGTCGAGAACCTGAGCCAGACGCTTGCCCTCGGCCTGGACCGAGGCGATCTCCGCATTGCCCTCGGGTAGTTCGAAAGCGAGCAGTTCGATGCGCAGCAGCAGCGCCGCGAGGGGGTTGCGCAGCTGGTGCGAGGCATCCGCGACGAAGGCGCGCTGTTGCTCCAGGACGTCCTCGACGTTGTCCACCATCTCGTTGAACGACCGGGCCAGGCGCCGAAGTTCCGGCGGACCGCTGGCCACCGCGACCCGCGACTTCAGGCGCCCGCTCGCGATCGCGTGCGTGGTGGTGTCCAGCACGCGGACCGGCTTCAGTACCCAGCCGGTCAGGCGGAGCGCGGCCCCGACGGCCAGCAGCATCGCGGCGGTCAGACCAGCGCCGATGATCAGCCAGCCGTCCAGGATCCGTGAACGCATCTCGCCGGTGGGCGAGTCGGTGACGACAACCGCGACGACATCACCGTCCCGGATGACCGGCGAGGCGACGACGAGGCGGCCACGCTGCCAGGGCCACACCTGCTCGGGGTCGTGGCTGCGACGGCTGAGCAGCGATTCCTCAAAGGCGTCACGCACTTCGCCGGTCGCAGGCAAGAACCAGTTCTTAGGGCCGTTGGCCAGGGGCGTGTCATTGGGCAGGAAGACGCCGGCCCTGATGCCGTAGACCTCGTAGTAGCTCTGGAGCTCCTGGCTCAGGACGCGCAGCTCGTCGCGGGATCCGGTCGTGGTGTCGGCGGCGGGCCGGGCGATGGCCGCGAAGTACGCCGTGTCGTCGATCCGGTCGACGATCACCTTCTGCTGCTGTGCCGAGGCGAGGCTGACGGCGAGCGGGACGCCCAGCGCGAGCAGCACGGCCGCCATCAGAACGATGAGCAGCGGGAGGAGACGAGTGCGCACCCTTGCCCGCTACGCGCCCGGGGCGACGAGTCGGTAGCCGACGCCGCGTACGGTCTCGATCAGCGCCGGCATGCGGAGCTTGGCCCGCAGGGACGCCACATGCACCTCAAGAGTGCGGCCGGTCCCCTCCCAACTCGTCCGCCACACCTCACTGATGATCTGCTCCCGGCGGAAGACCACTCCGGGGCGCTGGGCGAGCAGCGCGAGGAGGTCGAACTCCTTACGGGTCAGCTGCACCACCGAGCCGCCCACGCTGACCTGACGGGTGGGCAGCTCGATGTGCACCGCGCCGAGCCGCAGCACACCGTCGCCCTCCTCCGTCACGTCCTCCTGCACGGTGCGCCGGCTGACCGCGTGGATCCGGGCGAGCAGCTCACCGGTGTCGTACGGCTTCACCACGTAGTCGTCGGCCCCGAGGTTGAGGCCGTGGATACGGGAGCGGACGTCGGAGCGGGCGGTCACCATGATCACCGGGGTGCTGGTGCGCTTGCGGATCTTGCCGCAGACCTCGTAGCCGTCCTGGTCGGGCAGGCCGAGGTCGAGAAGGACGACGCCGAAGCCGTTGCCCTCCGGGACGAGCGCCTGAAGTGCTTCCTCGCCGCTGCGCGCGTGGGTGACGTCGAAACCGTGCCGCGCCAGGACCGCGGACAGCGCGGCGGCGACATGGTTGTCGTCCTCGACGAGGAGCAGTCTCACCCCGGCCTCCTTCGGTTCATCGGCCGTACGATTTCAATAGCTACACAGGGGTGCACGCGCGCGCGTGCATCCAGGAAGTCACGCTGATGGACGACGACGCCGTCAAGTGCGTTCCGGCCGCACGCCGCTTCCGTTATGGAGCCGGTACGCGCCCCGGTGTCAAGTGCTACGACACGTGTCCGATTGCTATCGGATCGTGATGCTCAGATTCACCTCAGAACTGATGACGCAGGTCGGATACGGTTATTACTGTCCTCCGAAACCGAGGAGGACGGAGCCTGAGAGCGATGACCGAAGTATCGGTGGCCAAGGAAGACGTGGCCGCGACCGCCGACCTGGTCGTCCTGAAGAACGTGAACAAGCACTTCGGCGCGTTGCATGTACTCCAGGACATCGATCTGACGATCGCCCGCGGTGAGGTCGTCGTGGTCATCGGACCCTCCGGGTCCGGGAAGTCCACCCTGTGCCGCACCATCAACCGCCTCGAGACGATCGACTCCGGCGCGATCGCCATCGACGGCAAGCCGCTGCCCCAGGAAGGCAAGGAGCTCGCCCGGCTGCGCGCCGACGTCGGGATGGTCTTCCAGTCCTTCAACCTTTTCGCGCACAAGACTGTGCTCGAGAACGTGATGCTGGGCCAGATGAAGGTCCGCAAGACCGACAAGAAGAAGGCCGAGGAGAAGGCCCGAGCCCTGCTCGACCGGGTGGGCGTGGGCAGCCAGGCGGACAAGTACCCCGCCCAGCTCTCCGGCGGCCAGCAGCAGCGTGTGGCCATCGCCCGTGCCCTGGCCATGGACCCCAAGGTCATGCTCTTCGACGAGCCCACGTCGGCTCTCGACCCGGAGATGATCAATGAGGTCCTGGAGGTCATGCAGCAGCTGGCCCGCGACGGCATGACCATGATCGTCGTCACCCATGAGATGGGCTTCGCCCGTTCGGCCGCCAACCGGGTGGTGTTCATGGCGGACGGCAAGATCGTCGAAGAAGCTGTGCCGGACCAGTTCTTCAGCAACCCGCGCAGCGACCGCGCCAAGGACTTCCTGTCCAAGATCCTGCACCACTGACGGATTGCTTCACGCACCCGACGACCTGCGTCACCCGCCCCCCTGACGGGACGCGCCTCTTCATCACACAAAGGATGTTCACCATGAAGCTCCGCAAGGTCTCCGCCGCGGCCGCTGCTGCACTTGTCCTTTCCATCACCGCCACTGCCTGTGGTGGCGACGGCGACAGCAACTCGGGCTCCGGTGGCGGCGACAAGATCAAGATCGGCATCAAGTACGACCAGCCGGGTCTGGGCCTGAAGGAGCCCGACGGTTCCTTCTCCGGCTTCGACGTGGACGTGGCGACGTACGTCGCCAAGGAGCTCGGCTACGAGCCCGACCAGATCGAGTTCGTCGAGACGAAGAGCGCCGACCGCGAGAACGCGCTCGCCCGTGGCGACGTGAAGTTCATCGCCGCCACGTACTCCATCACCGACGAGCGCAAGGAGAAGGTCGACTTCGCCGGCCCGTACCTGCTGGCGCACCAGGACCTGCTGGTCAAGACGGACTCGGACATCACCGAGGCAACGGACCTCAACGGCAAGAAGCTGTGCTCGGTGACGGGCTCCACCTCGGCGCAGAACGTCAAGAAGGACTTCGCCCCGAAGGCCAACCTGACGGAGCGCGGCGGCTACTCGGAGTGCATTGCTGCTCTGCAGAGTGGCGCTGTGGATGCACTGACCACGGACGACTCGATCCTCGCCGGCTATGCCGCGCAGGAGCAGTACAAGGGCAAGTTCAAGCTCGCCGGCCTGAAGCTGAGCAACGAGAACTACGGTGTCGGTGTCAAGAAGGGCGACACCGAGACCGTCAACAAGGTCAACGCCGCGCTGGAGAAGATGGTCAAGGACAAGGCCTGGGACAAGGCGGTCACCGAGAACTTCGGTCCGGCCAACTACAAGAACGAGCCCGCGCCGAAGATCGGCGTCATCGTCAAGTAGCGCAGAGCTCCACCGGCGCGCCGCCGTCCACCGCGATCAGGGCGGCGGCGCGCCGCGCTATCCACGTTCGCCACCCACCCGGAAGCGCGGGAGATCGTGTTCGATTTTCTTTCTGACTACAACGACCCGACCCTGTTGGGTGCCTTCTGGATGACGGTGAAGCTCACGTTCTTCTCCGCCATCGGCTCCATGGTCTGGGGCACCCTCCTGGCCGCAATGCGGGTCAGCCCGGTCCCGCTCATGCGCGGGTTCGGCACGGCCTATGTGAACATCGTCCGGAACATCCCCCTGACGGTCATCATCATCTTCACCTCGCTCGGCCTGGCCGACATCTTCGGCGTGACGATGGGCGCTTCCGACTTCGGCGTGCGGGGCTTCCGCCTGGCCATCCTCGGTTTCGTGGCCTACACCGCGGCCTTCGTCTGCGAGGCGATTCGTTCCGGCATCAACACCGTGCCGCTCGGCCAGGCCGAGGCAGCGCGTGCCATCGGGCTGACCTTCAGCCAGACCCTCCGGCTGATCATCCTTCCGCAGGCCCTCCGCTCGGTCATCGGCCCGCTGGCCAACGTGTTGATCGCCCTGACCAAGAACACCACCGTGGCGGCCGCGATCGGCGTGGCAGAGGCCGCCTATTTGATGAAGGAAATGATCGAGAACGAGGCTGAGACGGTGCTGATCGGCGCGGTCTTCGCCTTCGGTTTCGTGGTACTGACCCTGCCCACCGGCCTCTTCCTCGGTTGGCTGAGCAAGCGACTGGCGGTGAAGCGATGAGCTCCGTTCTCTACGACGCTCCGGGCCCCCGCGCCAAGCGGCGCAATGTGCTCATCTCGGTGGTCTTTTTCGCCCTGCTCGCCCTGCTCGTGTGGTTCGTCTGGAACACCTTGGACGAGAAGGGCCAGCTGGAGTGGGCCCTATGGAAGCCGTTCACCGAGTCGGCGGCTTGGACGACCTATCTGCTGCCGGGTCTCGCGAACACGCTGAAGGCCGCGGCCCTGGCCATGGTGATCGCCCTTCCGCTGGGCGCGTTCTTCGGCATCGCGCGCCTCTCCGACCACCGGTGGGTGCGGCTTCCCGCCGCCTGGGTGGTCGAGTTCTTCCGGGCGATCCCTGTGCTGCTGCTGATGCTGTTCGCCAACGAGTTCTACAACCGTTGGACGGACGTCAGCAGTGAACAGCGGCCGCTGTACGCGGTCGTCACCGGTCTGGTGCTCTACAACGCGTCCGTCCTGGCCGAAGTCGTCCGGGCCGGCATCCTCTCGCTGCCGAAGGGCCAGTCGGAAGCCGCGATGGCGATCGGCCTGCGCAAGAGCCAGACGATGAGGAGCATCCTGCTGCCGCAGGCCGTTACGGCCATGCTGCCGGCCATCGTCAGCCAGCTCGTGGTCATCGTGAAGGACACCGCGCTGGGCGGCGTGATGATCGGATTCACTGAGCTCCTCAACGCCCGCCAGACCCTGGCGGCTTTCTACGCCAACGTCATCCCCAGCTTCATCGTGGTGGCGATCATCTACATCGTGCTGAACTTCATTCTCACCAGCTTCGCGAGCTGGCTGGAGAAGCGGCTGCGCCGCAGCAAGAAGAGCACGGGCGCGGTCCTCAGCGCGGAGGACATGGAGGAGCTGAACCCGGCGGCTACGGGTGGCACCTACGGCGCCGGCGCGGGCGGCTCCATCTGAAAGCACACCAGGACTACATCTGACGAGCAGTCAAGTGATGTGAACGACACGAAGGGCAGCGGCATGATCGCCACTGCCCTTCGTCACTTGACGCAAGCACCGGCAATAGGTTGCATACGTTCTGTGATCGTGCACCCTGCTCCAACTTTCTGTTCACTCACGTCCCACGGGACACCGCTGCGGGCAGGGAGCGCCGCGCCGTGGACCCGGTGATCATCGTCGGAGCGGGGCCCGTCGGGCTCGCGCTCGCCCTGGCTCTGGCCCGTCAGGAGGTGCCCTCCGTCGTCCTCGACGAGGGGCCGGGCAAGGACGAACCCCGCCTCGCGCGCACCGTCGTCCTGCGCGAGGACACCGCCGCCCTCATGGAACGTCTGACGGGTACGCCGCTCACCGGAGCCGGGGCGCGCTGGGCCGGATGGCGGGCTATGCGGCGCAAGCAGGTGATGCGCGAGGTCACTTTTGACAGCCCCGCGGGAGCGTGTGAGGGCGCCGCCGGCTCCATGGGCGCCCCCGACCCCGGGGGTGCCACGGCTGCGGCACCTGCCACGGCCACTCCGGCCGCCCCCCTGCACATCGCCCAGCACGTACTGACCGGCGCCCTGCGTGCCGCCCTCGCGGCCGAACCCCTCGTCGAGGTCGCCGTGGACAGCCGCCTGGACGCCATCGAGCAGGAGCCCTCGGGCGTCACCGCGCACACCCGTGGCCCCAAGGGCACCTGGTGGCGCGGCAGCTACCTCGTCGGCTGCGACGGCACCCGCTCGACGGTGCGCAAACTCCAGGACATCCGTTTCCCGGGCCGTACGGCAGTGGAGCGACACGCCGTGGCCGCGCTGCGGGCGGAACTACCTTGGGACGGTCAGGCGTTGCTCCACCGGATGCCGCCGTGGCGGACGTCCGGGCCTTCGGGCGGGGAGGTCACGGCACGGCCGCTCCCGGACGGGGTCTGGCGTCTGGACTGGCTGCTTCCGCCGGGCAAGGACCTGGTCACACCGGAGATGCTCGTCTCCCATGTCCGGGAGACCCTCGCCGGGTGGACCGACGGACCGACACCGTCGTACGAACTCCTGGACACCGGGGTGCACACGGTCCATCACCGGCTGGCCCGGCGTTGGCGCGTGGGCCGTGTCTTTCTCGCCGGGGACGCCGCGCACTGCCTCGGTGCGCTCGGCACCCACGGGCTGGACGAGGGGCTGCGGGACGCCGACAACCTCGCCTGGAAGCTGGCACCGGCCTGGCATCACGGGCCGTGTGAGGCCCTGCTCGACAGTTACCAGGCGGAGCGTCGTGCCGTCGTCGCCGCCCGGCTGCGCGCCGCCGACCAGGCGCTGCCGTTGCTGCGGGGCGGCGCAGGACTGCGCGCGTACGTCCCCGGCACGGCCCGGGGCAATGACGCGCTGCTGGTGGACGGCCACTTGGGGCATGGAGCGATCGGCGCGCCGGGGGCGTACGCCGATTCTCCGCTGACGCCTCAGCAGCTCGAGGGCGAGACCCCCGTGGACACCCAGCGCGGCGCGCAGGTCATGGATGTGCGCGTCACAGCTGAGGACGGCTCCTTCGTACGGCTGCGGGACCGGCTCGGGCGCGCCGCGCTGCTGGTCGTGCTGATCGCGCCGGGCACCGGTGTGTGGGAGCGCAAGCACTGGGCGACCGCCGGGATCATGCCCCGGCTGGCGGCAGCGGTGACGGCGCTGCCCTATCGAGCCGAGCTGCTGGTCGCAGAGAGCTATCCGGGTGCCGCCGCGCACACGGTTCTGCTGGTGCGGCCCGACGGACATCTGGTGACAGCCCTGAGCGGGGTGCGGCCGGCTGATCTGTATACGGCGGCCGAGACGGCGCTGGGTGGACCGGTCAAGACCGGAGCCGGGTCGCCCGGGGCCACCGGGGTCGGATCGACCGCCGAGGCCGGGGCAGGGGCCGGGGCCACGGCTGGGTCGCGCTGATCGAACGTATGAAAGTGGTACTCACCGTCACTGTGCGGTCCGCATGGTGACAGTGAGTTGACCGCTTCGCACCGCCATGGTGTACTCCCGACCATGACCGACACCTGTGTGCGCCTGTGGCGGAGGGTCCATATGGACCTCGTCCGCTATGCGGGCTGCGTGTGTCGTTCGTCCTGCTGAACTCGCATCCCCTCTTCCGCGCGCACCGCGTTCCACACCCGTGCCGTCGCGCGCTTTCGCGAACTCTCTTCAGGACGGTGCCCCTTTGTCTGTCTCCCCTGTCTCCCCTGTCTCCCCTGTCTCCCCTGCCGCCGCTGCCGCCTCGCGGGCGGCTCTCGCGTCGGCGTCGCCTTCAGCGGCCTCCGCTCCGGCTACCGCCCCGGCACAGGCGGTCCTTCTCGACTTCGTACGCCGTACCGCCGCCGACGCCGACCTGATCGCCTCGCTTCCGCTCGACCCCGAGGGCCGTACCTGGGTACGACTCGACGGCCCCGGCGGCAGCGAGGCCTGGCTGATCGGCTGGCCGCCCGGAACCGGCACCGGTTGGCACGACCACGCCGATTCGGCGGGTGCGTTCGTGACGGCGGCCGGTGAGCTCAAGGAGCACTCGCTCGCCGTACGCCTGCCCGCCGACGGCTGGAAGACCCTGGAACTGGCGGACGGCGTGGACCGCGAACGCAGGCTGCCGGCGGGCAAGGGCCGTTCCTTCGGCCATCACCATGTGCACGAGGTCCTCAACGAGTCCGCCGAGCAGCACGCGATCTCCGTACACGCCTACTATCCGCCCCTGCCGCAGATGCGCCGCTTCAGCCGCACCGGGTCGATTCTGCGGCTGGAGCAGGTGGAGCAGCCGGAGGACTGGCAATGAGTGAGGCACGGGAGGTCGGTGAGACGGTGGGCGTGCCGGAACAGCCCGTAGGCATCGACGAGTTGCTGGAGCGGGTGCGCGCCGGCTACGAGCGGATCGAACCGCGAGTCGCGTACGAAGCCGCCCAGCAAGGGCAGGCTCTGCTGGTCGACATCCGGTACGCGGCGCTGCGCGAGCGGGACGGGCTCATCCCCGGTGCCCTCGTGGTCGAGCGCAACGAACTGGAGTGGCGACTCGATCCACAGGGCAGCCATCGCGCCCCGGAGGCCACCAGCCACGCCTTGCGAGTCGTGGTGATCTGCAACGAGGGCTACGCGTCCAGTCTGGCGGTCGAGTCGCTTCGGCGACTGGGACTGCACCGGGCCACCGATCTGGTTGGCGGCTTCCAGGCTTGGCGAGCGGAGGGGCTTCCGGTGTCGCCGGAGGCGCCGGGGGTGCCTGGGCCGAAGTCCTAGACGCCGGCGCTCCGCGAAGGCCTCGCCTCTGCTGCGAACGAACCCGGCCCCGGACGCGATGGGCGCCCCCGTGCGTCCACCGTGCCCGGCGCCGGAACCTTGGGTCACCGTCCTTGTCCGACGCCCACGCCCCTTACGGCGCTGCGACCGCCGTGCCCTCCGTGACTGTTGGGATCAGTACTCCTCGCCCCCCTCGTCCCCCAAAAACTCCGTGTCCTCGCCCTCCTCCTCCAACGCCTGCCGAACCACCCGCAGAGCCATCCCCTCGGGATAGCCCTTGCGGGCGAGCATGCCCGCGAGGCGGCGAAGCCGTTTGTCGCGGTCGAGGCCGCGCGTGGAGCGCAGCTTGCGGGCGACGAGTTCGCGTGCGGTCGTCTCCTCCTGCTCGGAGTCCAGCTGGGCGACGGCCGCGTCGATCAGCGTGGAGTCGACGCCCTTGGTCCGCAGTTCCCGGGCGAGTGCCCGGCGGGCCAGCCCCCGGCCGTGGTGCCGGGACTCGACCCAGGCGTCCGCGAACGCGCTGTCGTTGATGAGACCGACTTCCTCGAACCGCGACAGCACCTCCTCGGCGGCGTCGTCCGGGATCTCCCGCTTGCGCAGGGCGTCCGCGAGTTGCTTGCGCGTGCGCGGGGTCCCGGTGAGCAGGCGCAGACAGATCGCCCGCGCCCGCTCCACCGGGTCCGCTGAAGGCGCCCCCGTCTCGGCCCTCGACGAGGAAGAGGCACCTCCGTCCGCCTCGGACGGCTCGGTACGGCCACCCCGACGGCGCTCGCGCGAGTTCCCCGCCGAGCGCCCGCGGCCGGAGCTGTCCGAGGATCGACCCGTGCCCTCCGAGCTTCGGCCCCCACCACACCCGCGGCGCGAGCCACGGCCGGGCGCACCGGGGCCGAGGGCCGACGCGCCATCCGGCCACGCTTCACGGTCCTCCGCGCCGTGGCCGAGCGGCGCGTCGTCCGTCAGCCCCGACTCGTCGCCGTACCTTCCGTACGCCCCGCTCCTGCCGTACGGCGCCGTGTCGTCGTTCCCCCCGTCCATGTCGTGGGCCGCGTTCCCTCCGTAGGCGTCATCGCCCGCACTGGAGGCAGACCGCCCGGGACCGCTTCTACCCCGTCGAGGCGGAGTGTCCGGGTGGATGGCGTACTCGGCCCAGTCCGTTCGCCGTGTCACGGATCAGCTCTTGGCCGCCGCGGCCTTGGTCTTGGCCGCCTTGGCCGCAGGAGCGGGCACCGCCTTCGCGGCGTCGTCCGCGGTGTCGGAGACCGCCGCGTCCGTGCCCGGCTCGGCAGCCGGCTCCTCCGGTCGCACGCCGACGCCCAGCTTCTCCTTGATCTTCTTCTCGATCTCGTTCGCCAGGTCGGGGTTGTCCTTCAGGAAGTTGCGCGCGTTCTCCTTGCCTTGGCCGAGCTGGTCGCCCTCGTACGTGTACCAGGCGCCGGCCTTGCGGACGAAGCCGTGCTCCACGCCCATGTCGATCAGGCCGCCCTCGCGGCTGATGCCCTGGCCGTAGAGGATGTCGAACTCGGCCTGCTTGAAGGGCGGCGCGACCTTGTTCTTGACGACCTTGCAGCGGGTGCGGTTGCCGACCGCCTCGGTGCCGTCCTTCAGGGTCTCGATGCGGCGGATGTCGATACGCACCGACGCGTAGAACTTCAGCGCCCGGCCACCGGTCGTGGTCTCCGGCGAACCGAACATCACGCCGATCTTCTCGCGGAGCTGGTTGATGAAGATCGCGGTGGTCTTGGACTGGTTGAGCGCGCTGGTGATCTTCCGAAGGGCCTGGCTCATCAGACGGGCCTGGAGGCCGACGTGGCTGTCGCCCATCTCGCCCTCGATCTCCGCGCGCGGGACGAGCGCCGCGACGGAGTCGATGACGATGAGGTCGAGAGCGCCGGAGCGGACGAGCATGTCCACGATCTCCAGCGCCTGCTCGCCGTTGTCCGGCTGGGACAGGATCAGGTTGTCGATGTCGACGCCGAGCTTCTTCGCGTACTCGGGGTCGAGGGCGTGCTCCGCGTCCACGAAGGCGACCTGGCCGCCGGCCTTCTGGGCGTTCGCCACCGCGTGCAGGGTCAGGGTCGTCTTACCGGAGGACTCCGGGCCGTAGATCTCCACGACACGGCCGCGCGGCAGGCCGCCGACGCCGAGGGCCACGTCGAGGGCGGTCGAGCCGGTCGGGATGACCTCGATGGGCTCCTTCGACCGCTCGCCCATGCGCATGACCGCGCCCTTGCCGAACTGCCGTTCAATCTGTGCGAGCGCGGCGTCGAGCGCCTTCTCGCGGTCGGTTCCTGCCATGGGTTCCACCCGGTTTGCTTGAGTCGATCGCTTCACGTCAAAGACGCTAACGCCTGCCACTGACAATGCGCCCCGACGCCCATCCGGCCTGTGGATAACTCGGGCACTTCTCTGTCGAAACCGTGGCGAAATGCCCGCCGAGCGCCTCGCCGGAGCTTCCATGAGAATGGATGTTCGATTTTCGTGTCAAGCGCACCACACGGCACCTTCGACCCTACGTTCGCGGGCGCACGACGCCCAGGATTCACGCCCCCGCAGTCGTGATCGCGGCCTGCCCCGCAGACGCGGCCGAGCTCAGTCGGAGCTCTCCCCGGAGCCCGTCCGGCTCCCCCCGTGACCGTCCTTGCGGCTTCCCCCGTGGCCGTCCTTCGGGCTGCCATGGCCGCCCTTCCGGATCCACCCGAAGCTCCCCTTCCGTGCCGACGACCGCTCTTCCGGTCGTCGTGTCCACAGCGCACGCGCGCGCGTGAAGAGACCGCGCCCGGTTCCCCCTCTGTGGTGCCCGTGGACACGGGGGTCGTCCGTGACGTCGTACCGCTTCACATAGGCCCCCAGGAACGCCTGGAGGGTGGCGATCGCCGGGATGGCGATCAGCGCGCCCACCGCGCCGAGGAGAGCAGTGCCCGCGACCACCGAACCGAAGGCGACCGCGGGGTGGATGTCGACGGTCTTCGAGGTCAGCTTGGGCTGAAGCACATAGTTCTCGAACTGCTGGTAGATCACGACGAAGATCAGCACCCACAGCGCGTACCAGGGATCGACGGTGAAGGCGATCAGCATGGGCAGCGCGCCCGCGAGGTAGGTGCCGATGGTGGGGATGAACTGCGAGACCAGACCGACCCACACGGCGAGCACGGGCGCGTACGGCACGTCCAGGCTCGCCAGCAGGATGTAGTGCGCTATGCCGGAGATCAGCGCCATCAGGCCGCGTGAGTACAGATAGCCGCCCGTCTTGATGACGGCGATCTCCCAGGCGCGCAGCACCTCGGCCTGCTTGGCGGGCGGCAGCACGGAGCAGAGCGCGCGGCGCAGTCGCGGTCCGTCCGCGGCGAAGTAGAACGAGAACAACGTGATCGTCAGCAGCTGGAAGAGGCCGCCGAGGACCTGGGCGGACACGTCCAGGACCCCGGTCGCGCTGTTCTGCACGTAGTTGCGCAGCCAGTCGGAGCGGAGCAGGCCCTCCTGGATGTCCACCCGGCGCAGGTCGGTGTTGAAGTGCGTGTTGATCCAGTTGATGACGGAGTCGAGGTAGTTCGGGAAGTCCTCGACGATCTTGATGATCTGACCAGCGAGCATGGAGCCGAGCAAGGTCACGAAACCGGCGGACACGACGATCACGGCGAGGAAGACGACGGCCGTGGCCAGCCCCCGGCGTATCCCGCGCGCGGCCATCCAGCTCACCGCGGGTTCGATGGCCAGTGCCAGGAAGAACGCGATGACGATGTTGATCAGCAGCCCGGTGAGCTGGTGGAAGGCCCAGCTGCCCAGCTGGAACGCACCGACGAGCGCCAACGCGAGGACCATGGCGCGCGGCAGCCAGCGCGGCATGCGGGAGTCGGCCCCGGCGCTGCCCTCACCCGGGGGCAGGGTGGGCGGGGTCGTGCCGTAGGGGGATCCGTGCCGGGCGGGCTGCCCGGTCTCATCAGTGCGTGCCACGGTGCAAGTCTCGCCCACGCCACCGACAATCGGATGTGGCCCTGCGGTCTTCGAGATCGGTCAGCGCTTTTCTCCCGGAACGTTCATGACGGCGCAGACCACACGCCACACGTCCTTGGCGTCCCAGCCGGCATCGAGCGCCTCGAGCACCGTGCGCCCACCGAGCTCCGACATCACGTGGTCGCGCGCGAACATTTCGGCGTATCCGGGACCGAAGTGGTCCGCCATTCGCTGCCAGAAGACCGTCAACCGCATGCGTCCAGTATCCCGCCCCTGAGGGTGGGCCTGAGCCGGGACCGCTTGTCGAGACCGCTTTCCACCCTACGGTCTGACGCATGGCCGAAACAGGAGATTCCCCCCTCCCCCCGACGCCCCCGGCGCATTCCCCGCTCTTCCGCGCCGAGCAGTTCGTCTGGCTCACCGCGCGCGTGCTCGAGCAGCGCCTCTTCGCGTATCACTTTCTGAACGGCACCGCCGACCCGGTGGAGACCGCGCTGGACGCCTATCGCAACGAGGACGGCGGGTACGGCCACGGCCTGGAGCCCGATCTGCGAGGTCCGGTCAGCCAGCCGCTGCACACCGGTCACGCACTCCACGTCCTGGACGCCATCGAACGCTGCGGCGGACAGCGCGTGGACCGCGTCTGCCGCTACCTCACGTCGGTATCCACCCCGGACGGCGCCCTTCCGGCGATCCATCCCAGCCAGCGGGGCTACCCCACGGCACCCTTCATGCCGGTCGTTGACGACCCGCCCAGCTCTCTCCTGGCCACCGGGCCGGTGGTCGGTCTGCTGCACCGCAACGAGGTGTGGCACGCCTGGCTGTTCCGGGCAACGGACTTCTGCTGGCAGGCGGTCGAATCGCTGGACAAGTCCCATCCGTACGAGATCCAGGCCGCCGTGGCCTTCCTGGACTCCGCTCCCGACCGCACGCGCGCGGAGACAGCCGCCGACCGTCTGGGGCGCCTGGTACGCGAGCAGCGCCTGGCGGCACTGGAGCCGGACAACCTCGCCGCGTACCCGGTCTCCCCCGGTTACGCCCCGGCCGAGCATCACTTCCCGCACGACTACGCCCGTACCCCGCGCTCCCTCGCGCGCGCTTGGTTCACGGACGACGAGATGAGCCGCTCCTTGGACCACCTCGCCGACGGCCAGCAGCAGGACGGCGGCTGGCCCCTCCTCTGGCACCAGTGGGCCCCGGTCCTCGCTCCGGAGGCCCGCCCCATGGTGACGATCGAGGCACTGCGCACCCTCAGGGCGTACGGCCGCCACATCGGCTGACCGACCTCACCCGCCCAGAGCCCGTACAGCCGCAGTGACCGCCACGGCGGCCCCGACGACAACCAGGAACGGGGCCCGCAGGAAGAGCGCCAGGGCCGCCGCGGCGACTCCGGCCACCCGCGCGTCCAGCACCAGCGCCTGCCCGTCACCGAACGTCTGCTGGGCCGTGAGAGCGGCAAGCAGGGCGACGGGCAACAGGGCGGCAAGACGCCGGACCAGGGGCCGCTCGAGGGCACCCGCGGGCACGAGCAGCCCGATGAGCTTCACGGCGTAGCAGCCGAGGGCGGTGACACCGATCGCGATCCAGATACTCACCGCTCCCCCTCTCGCGCGCATCCCTTGCGGCGCCCCTGTGCCCACAGCACGACCGGCGCCGTGAGGGCGGCCACCAGGACGGGCACACCAGCGGGCAGCACAGGCAACAATCCCAGGCCCAGCAGCACGGCGAGACCGGCGACGGCCCGCTCGGTCGCGGACTTCAGCATCGGAGCGAGCAGCGCCAGAAACACCGCGGGCCCGGCGGCGTCCAGCCCCCAGGCATCGGTGTCACCGATGGCTTCGGCGCCAAGCGCACCCAGCAGCGTGGTCAGGTTCCACAGCAGATACAGGCTGAGCCCTGTCACGACGAACCCGAGCCGCGCGTTGCGCCGCGTCGGCTGTGCCAGGGCGACGGCAGCCGTCTCGTCGATCACCCATTGCGCTGCGAACGGCCGCACCGCGCGCGTGAGGCTCAGCAACTGCGACAGGCGCAGCCCGTAGAACGCGTTACGAACCCCGAGGAAGAAGGCCCCAGCAGCCGCGGTCAGGGGACTGCCACCGGCCGCCAGCGCCCCCACGAGCGCGAACTGCGAGGCGCCCGTGAACACCAACAGACTGAGCGCGCAGGTCTGCAGCAGCGTGAGCCCACTACCC
The DNA here is from genome assembly GCF_043673425.1 of Streptomyces sp. M41. NCBI lineage: Bacteria > Bacillati > Actinomycetota > Actinomycetes > Kitasatosporales > Streptomycetaceae > Streptomyces > Streptomyces sp. M41. Next base: position 468,907 of record NZ_JBIMKE010000002.1, read on the forward strand.
GCCGACGTCACGCCGAAGGCGAACCCGGACAGCCCGACGGCCACGCCGACACCGAGGGCATCCCGGACGACCACGGCATCCGGCCGGCTTCCATCCACTTGGGGATCTGCTAGAGCGCTCTGTTCTGCCACGCCCGCGACCCTAGGACGGCCACCGCCCAGGGTCTTGTACGTTCTTGCGCTCTCGCTGGTAGGCCCCGGGCGGGACCCCCACGATCCGGCTGAAGTGCCGGTTCAGGTGCGGCTGGTCGGTGAACCCCACAGCCAGAGCGGCCTCCGCCGGCGAACCACCCGCGTCCAACAGCCGCCGAGCCTGCCGGACCCGCGCATCGGTCAGCCAGGTGTGCGGCGGCATCCCGTACACCCCCCGAAACGCCCGCAGCAAGGCGAACGGACTCGTACCGAGATCAGCGGCCAGCCTCTCCAAGCTCGGCGGCTCGGCCATCCGTTCCTCCAGCACCTCACGCGCGCGTACCGCGATCCGAGCCCCCGCCGTCCGCACCTCCCGCCGCCGCAGGGCACCACCGTTCAGCCGAAGCAACCGCGTCACGACGACCCGGAGGATCGTGTCCGCAGCCAGGGCGTTGCCCTCATCAGCGGCACGCAGCACCTGATGCACCAGTTGCACGGCGTACGGATCGTCCAACACCGGCTCGACGAACCCCGGCGTCCCTCGGATCGCCGTTGTCTCGGCAGCTATCTCGGCGACCACCTCGGGCGACGGATAAACGGCCCCGTACCGCCACCCCTCCGGAACCCCCGCACGCCCGGTGTGCGGCGTATCAGGATTGACCAGGGCGAGGGTGCCGGCACCCGCGTACTGGTCGCCCCCGCCATGATGAAAAACCTCCACACCATCGGCGATGGCAGCGATGACGAAGTGCTCATGGGTGTGCCGCACGAACGTCTTCCGCACATAGCGGGCACGCAGCAGATCGACACCGGGCAGCTCGGCGTACTGCCAGTGCCGCGCCCGCTCACCCGAACCTGCCATGGGCCCATTCTCCGCCAGCCGACCGAAACCAGGCCCACACACCCCCACTGCGGGGCAGCTGCCGACGGCGGCGAGCACGCCCGCTGCGGAGGCGAACCCCCATGGCGGGGTAGCCGCGTACGGCGGGAAGGGGCCGGGGTGGGGGGTGTCCGCCCGCAGCGGCCGGCGTCGAGAAACAAAGCATCTCCACACCGCGCAACCGCCGGACCGAGGACGGACACCCCCCCCCCCCCGCCCCCCCCCCCCCCCCCCCCCCCCCCC
>NZ_JBIMKE010000030.1:0-94269 GCF_043673425.1 Streptomyces sp. M41
CGAACACGGACCCGCCCGGGATGCGCAGGTCGATACCGTCCAGCACGCTCTGCTCGCCATAGGACTTGCGCAGGCCGTTCGCCGCGATGGCCAGGTCGGTCATGAGGAGTTCTCCTTGTCGGGTCACAGGCTGCGGGCGGTGATGTCGCCGTAGGACGTGGTCGCGTGGAAGGCCAGCTCGGCGTCGGCGCCGTCGGCGTTCCTGAGGGCGTTGTGGATCCGGCCGTAGGAGGTGCCGGCGTCCAGGGAGGCGGAGACCCCGCGGGCGGCGCCGACCGAGATGTCACCGTGCTCGGTGCGCAGGGTGACCGTGCCGCGGACGGCCTCGGTGATGTCGATGTCGCCCTTCTGGGTGCTGATCTCTGCCGGCCCGCCCAGGCGGCCGACCATGACGTCGCCGGCCTGGAGGGCGAGACGGGTGCTCGCGGTCTCGTCGAGCTTGACCGCGGCCTGGGCGGCCTCGAAGTCGACGTCGCCGAGGCGTCCTACGCCCCGGAACTCGCCGGCGGCCACCCTCCCCTCGACGCGGGAGCCGGCGGGCAGCTGGACCGTCACCTCGACGGACCCCGGGTGGCCGAGCATCCGGTTCGGTGCCGCGGGGGCCGCGATCCGCAGGACGCCGTCGCTGTAGGCGACCTCGATCTGCTCCACGGCCTTCAGGTCGCGGCCCTTCGAGGCGTCGGCGGGCAGGACCTCGACCGTGACATCGGCCCGGTCGGAGGCGATGAGCTGGATGCGTCCGACAGGGATGTCGACGACGGCGGAGACGGGGGCGGTGGTGTCGAACGTGTGCATCGTGCGCTCCTTCGATCCGTTGTTTCTGATGGACGAAACGCTACGTTGCATTTACAAAACGAGCAACAGCATCGTTGCACCTGTACGGCATATCTGCAGCTCAAAGCATCAATTTCATTGCAATGGGATGAGGGCTAATGCAACACCCGCCCGCCATCTCATTGCAATGAGTTGACCGTGAACGCTATGCTGCGGGCAGCACGGACGCGAAGGAGGCCGCGATGCCGGGAGGCAGGCTCACTCAGCAGGAACGTCAGCAGATCGCGCTGGGGCTGGCCGACGGCCACGCCTATGCGGAGATCGCCAGACGGCTCGACCGCCCGACCTCGACGGTGACCCGCGAAGTCATGCGCAACGGCGGCCCCACCGCCTACCGCGCCGACCTGGCCCACCGTGCCACCGAACACCGGGCCCACCGGCGCAGGCAGGCCGCGCCCCGTGGAGCGCAGACGCCGCCGCGGGCCGACGGGCGTGACGCCCAGGCCGTACGGGAGTACGAGGAGACGTTGACCACCGTCTTCATGCAGTCGGGCATGTCCAAGATGACGGCCCGGGTGATGGCCTGCTTCACGGTCAGCGACACGGGCAGCCTGACCGCGTCCGAACTCGTCCAGCGCCTCCAGGTCAGCCCGGCGTCCGTCTCCAAGGCGATCGCGTTCCTCGAGAGTCAGGAGTTCGTCCGCCGGGAACGCGACGAGCGCCGCCGCGACCGCTACTTCATCGACGACGACATCATGTACGACTCGATGATGGCCAGCGCCCGAGCCACCGCCCACGTCGCCGAGACCGCCCGGCAGGGCGTCGGTGTCCTCGGCCCCGGCACCCCGGCCGCCGTGCGCCTGGAGAACATGGGCCGCTTCATGGACTTCGTGTCCGAGAGCATCGCCCGCGCCGCGGACCAGGCTCGCGCGATCCTCCACACGAAGTGAGGGGGGTGCAAGGGCGCGCAAGGGGGCAGGAGCGACGCGGACCGGCGGCAGGGAGCGGAGTTGCAGTCCCACCCCGCCGATGATTTCCGCCGCCCCCGCGAGTCCACCCTCCAGGACCAGATCTGTGAGGAGCCGGCTCATGACCGAAGAGACCCTCGACCTCGGACCGCAGGCCCGTATCGTGGCCCGCCTCGCGGACGGCGTCACGGACGACCAGCTCGCCGCGCCCACGCCCTGCCCGGACATGGCGGTGCGCAATCTGCTCGGCCACCTGCTCGGACTGTCCGTCGCCTTCCGCGACGCCGGTCGCAAGGACCTGGGTCCCACGACCGACACCAGCCCGGAGGCGGTGGTGCCCGACATCGGGCCCGGCTGGCGCGAGGAGCTGCCGAAGGTGCTCGACGAGATGGCCCAGGCATGGCGCGACCCGGCCGCGTGGACCGGCGACACCCGTGCGGGCGGGGTGCCGCTGACGGGCGCGGAGGCGGGCACCGTCGCCACGGACGAGCTGGTGATCCACGCCTGGGACCTGGCCCGCGCGACCGGTCAGGAGTACGAGCCCGACCCGTCCGCGCTCCAGCTGTCGTACGGCATGCTGCTCGCGGCTGCCGACGACCCCACCCGTGGCGGCGGTATCTTCGGCCCGGTCGTGCCCGTCCCTCAGGACGCCCCCCTGCTGGACCGAGCGGTGGGCCTCAGTGGACGCAACCCGGGGTGGACACCCGGGACATGAGGACGTGCCCGGCGCGGCACAGGAGGAGGGGGAGGCGTCATGACGGGGCCGGCCGTCGGGCTGTGGCTGTTCGGTGAGCGCAGGACGACCGAGGAGGTCAGGAGCGGGGTGGTCCCATGGCTTGCCAAGGTCGTCGAAATCTCGTACGACACGGGCGGCGGCGGGCGGTGGGTGCGGCACGTGGGCGACGCCGTTTTCCTCCAAGTCTGGCTACGTCACCCGCAGTTCGGTTGGCCAAGTAACCCTCGCTCGTCCCGACTGACAAGAGCGAACGCCCCGTCGGTCGTCACCGGCGGGGCGTTCGGTGCTGCCGGCTGAGGGGGGCTCTGGCCGGCAGGTCAGGGGAGTGCGGTCACTGCTTCGTGCTGTCAGATGCCGAGAACGGGCGGGAGGTTCCGCCCAGGGGATCAACAGGTGTGCCGGGCGGGGCGATTCGGCGTCGTGGGACGCGATGAGGCTGATTCCGTAACACGGGGAAAACCCTGAAACGGGTTCGACGGGGGAACAATCCAGCCAGCGTCCGCACATCAAGCACGCCGCGAACACCAAGCACGCCGCGCACGCCGCGAACACCAAGCACGCCGCGCACACCGAGCACACCAAGCACCCCGCGCACACCACACACAGGCACCGAGGAGCGAGCGAACATGTCCGAAGCGCAGAAGGTGACCGACCGGCCGAGCGCCACGCCACCCGGCGTGAACAGCCTCGACCGGTTCTTCAAGATCTCCGCACGGGGATCCACCTTCGCCCGGGAGATACGCGGCGGCTTCGCCACGTTCTTCACGATGGCCTACATCCTTGTCCTGAATCCCATCATCCTGGGCAGCGCCAAGGACAAGTTCGGCCACCAGCTCGACGCCGTCCAACTCACCACGGCCACCGCCCTGGTGGCCGCGGTCATGACGATCATCATGGGCGTCGGCGGCAATCTGCCGCTCGCGCTCGCCGCGGGCCTCGGCCTGAACGCCGTCGTCGCCTTCCAGATCGCCCCGCTCATGTCCTGGGACGACGCGATGGGTCTGATCGTCCTCGAAGGACTGCTCATCTGCGTACTCGTGGTCACCGGTCTGCGCGAGGCGGTCATGCACGCCATCCCGCAACCGCTCAAGCAGGCGATCAGCGTCGGCATCGGCCTGTTCATCGCCTTCATCGGCTTCGTCGACGCCGGATTCGTCAGCCGGATCCCGGACGCCGCGAACACCACCGTGCCCGTTCAGCTGGGCGGCGCCGGCACCCTCGCCGGGTGGCCGATCCTCGTGTTCTGCCTCGGCGTTCTGCTGACCGTCGCCCTGCTCGCCCGCAAGGTGAAGGGCGCCATCCTGATCAGCATCGTCACCATGACGGTCGTCGCGATGATCATCAACTCGATCGCCGACATCAAGGCATGGGGCCTGACCACACCCGCCTGGCCGGACCAGGTGGTCGACACCCCCGACTTCGGACTCGTCGGCGACTTCAGCCTGTTCGGCGCGTTCGGTGAGACCACCGCCCTCACCGTCGTCCTGCTGATCTTCACGCTGGTCCTGTCCGACTTCTTCGACACCATGGGCACGGTCGTCGGGGTCAGCGCGGAAGCCGGTCTCCTCGACGAGCAGGGCAAGGTACCGGGCCTCGGCCGGGTGCTGCTGATCGACGGTGCCGCGGCGGCAGCAGGCGGCGCTGCGTCGGCCTCCTCGGCCACCTCCTACATCGAGTCGGCGGCGGGCGTCGGCGAGGGCGCGCGCACCGGCTTCGCCAACCTGGTCACCGGAGGGCTGTTCGGACTCGCCCTGTTCCTGACCCCGCTGCTCACCATCGTCCCGCTCCAGGCGGCGGCCCCCGCCCTGGTCGCCGTGGGCTTCCTGATGATGACCCAGGTCAAGAACATCGACTGGGACAAGTACGAGATCGCCGTCCCGGCGTTCCTTACCATCGCCGTCATGCCGTTCACCTACTCGATAACCAATGGCATCGGGGCCGGGTTCGCCGCCTACGTCCTCATCAAGACGGTGCTGGGGAGGGCCAAGGAGATCCACTGGCTGCTGTGGGGGGCTTCGGCGCTGTTCCTCGTGTACTTCGCCATCGACCCGATCGAGCAGATCCTGGGCGTGAAGTGACCGTGAAGTGACCCCTCACCCCTGGAGCGCCGCCTCCATCACCTTCCGGGCGACGGGGGCGGCCAGCCCGTTGCCGCTGACCTCCGAGCGGGCCGCGTCCGACTGCTCGACGACCACCGCCACGGCGACCTCCTTGCCGTCGGCCTTCCCGTAGGAGGTGAACCAGGCGTACGGCGTCTTGCTGTTGTTCTCGCCGTGCTGGGCGGTGCCCGTCTTGCCGCCCACCGTCGCGCCCGGGATCTGCGCGTTCGTGCCCGTGCCCTTCTCGACGACCGTCTGCATCGCCGACTGGAGCTGCTCGGCGGTGTCGGAACTGACGATCTCCTCGCTCCCGGCGCTGTCGTCGTAGTTCTCCAGGACGTCCCCGCCGCCGTCGGTGATCTGGGACACCATGTGCGGGGAGACCAGCTTGCCGTCGTTGGCGATCGCCGCCGACACCATGGCCATCTGGAGCGGCGTGGCGGTGACGTCGAACTGGCCGATGCCGGACAGCGCGGTCTGCGCCCCGTCCATGCCCGTCGGGTACACGCTCTCGTACGCCCGCACCGGCACGTCCTGCTCGTCGTCGTTGAACCCGAACTTCTCCGCCGTCGCGCGGACCTTGTCCTGGCCCAGGTCGACGGCCAGGCTCGCGAAGACGTTGTTGCAGGAGTACTGGAGAGCCACCCGGATCGAGGCGTTCTCGCACGGCGCGGACGGGTTCTCGTTCGTCAGCTTGCTGCTCGACTGCGGCAGCGGAAACGGGTCGGGGCTGTCCGTCTTCTCGTCCACGGACGAGTACAGCCCGTCCTCCAGCGCCGCCGCCGCGACGACCAGCTTGAACGTCGAGCCCGGCGGCAGCGGCTGGCGCAGCGCGCGGTTCGTCATCGGCTTGTCGCTGTCCCCGGTCAGCTGCTTCCAGGCGTCGGAGTCACCGGTGGTGATCCGCGACGGGTCGTAGGACGGAGTGGAGACGACCGCGAGGATCTTCCCGGTCGCGGGGTCGATCGCGACGGCGGCGCCCTTGTTGTCGCCGAGCGCGTCGTAGGCCGCCTTCTGCACCGACGGGTCGATCGTCGTGATCACATTGCCCGGGTCGGACCGCTTGTTGGTGACGGTGTCCAGCACGCTCTTCAGGCGGTTGTCGGTGCCGTCGAGCAGGTCGCGGTAGACGCCCTCCAGCTGTGTCGCCCCGAACGCCTGTGAGCTGTAGCCGGTGACGGCCGCGTACAGCGAGCCGTCCGTGTACGTGCGCTTGTACGCGAGGTCGCCGCTCTTCATCGGCGCCGAGCCGGTGACGGCCTTGCCGCCCACGACGATGTTGCCGAGCGGCTCGCTGTACAGCTCGATCGTGTTCCGCCGGTTGTCCTTGTCGTCCGCGAGTGCCTGGCCGTCGTAGAACTGCACCCAGGTCGCCCTGACCAGCAGGGCGAGAACCAGGAGCAGTGCGAAGACGGACGCCCGCCTGATCGTCTTGTTCATCCCACTCCCAAGGACGAGCGGGATGGACCGGATCGTTCCCCTGCGCCCCGTTTTCTCATCGAGCGTTCATGAAGCCCGCCTCGTACGCGGCGATCACCGCCTGGGTGCGGTCGCGGGTGCCTGTTTTCGCCAGGACCGCCGCGACGTGCGACTTCACGGTGGCCGGCCCGACCTCCATGCGCCTAGCGATCTCCGCGTTGGTCAGCCCCTGCCCCATCAGCCGCAGCACATCGCTCTCCCGTCCTGTGAGCCTCGCCACCCAGGGCGCGGGCGCGGGACACGCGCGCGCGTGCTCGGCCGCGAGACTGCGCACCGCCGACGGGAACAGCACGGTGTCACTGTGCGCGAGAAGCCGTACGGCCTGCACCAGCGACTCGGCCTCCGCCCGCTTCAGCAGAAACCCGGCGGCCCCGACGCGCAGGGCGTCGTACACATAGGCGTCGTTCTCGAAGGTGGTCACGACGACGATCCTGGGCGGGTCGGCGAGCGTGGCCAGGATCTGCTCGGTGGCCCGGATGCCGTCGATCTCGGGCATCCGGACATCCATGAGGACCACGTCCGGCCGCTGCTCGCGCACCACGGACACCGCCTCGGCGCCGGTCGCCGCCTCCCCGACCACCTCCAGGTCCGGCTCGGCGGAGAGGATGGCGCGCAGTGCGGTGCGCACCATGCGTTCGTCGTCGGCGAGGACGATCCGGATCGTCATGCGGGCCCCTTCATGGGAAGTCGTACGTGCAGCCGCCAGGTCCCCCGGGCGGGGCCGGCCTGTGTCGTTCCGCCCAGCAGCCGGGCCCGGTCGGCGATGCCGCGCAGACCGTGGCCGCCGCCGGGGCGGCAGACGGGGGTGTGCTCCAGGGGGTTCTCGACGGTGATCTCCAGATGGCCGTCGGCGATCGCGATCCGCAGGGTCACGGTCACCCGTTCACCGGCGTGTTTGAGGGCGTTGCTGAGCCCCTCCTGCACGATGCGGTAGGCCTCACGGGAGAGGACGGGCGGCAGGGAGTCCGGGTCGGCGTCGACGGTGGCGGTCACCCGCAGCCCGCCCGCGCGGGTGCGGCGCAGCAGGCTGTCGAGGTCGCCGGCGAGGGTGGGCGCGGGGGCCGTGCCCGGCGCGTCGCCCTCGCGCAGCACGCCGAGGACGGCGTCGAGTTCACCGACCGTGCGCCGGGTGGTGTCCTCGATGGCGGCGAGGGCCTCACGGACGAACTGGGGGTCGGTGTCGAGGAGCCGGCGGGCCGCGCTCGCCTGGAGGGTGACGGCGCTGAGGGCATGGCCGACGGAGTCGTGCAGTTCGCGCGCGAGCCGGTTGCGCACGGCCAGGTCGGCGGCGCGTGCCTCGGCCGCGGCCAGCCGGTCCTCCCGGGTGGGCCCGAGCAGGAGGGGCGCCCACCGGGCGAGCAGCGCACCGCAGGCGGCGGCGCACAGGGCCAGCAGAACCAGCATCACCACGCCCGCGACCGGCGCGAGCGCCGTCACCCAGGCGTGGTCCAGGGCCGCGGGCAGCTCCAGCGGGTCGTGCCCCAGCCACTGGACGACCGGCAGCGCGACGAGGAACCCGGAGAACGGCGGAACCGCCAGCGACATCCCGGCGATGATCCCGCCGAACCCCAGATGCAGCGTGAACCAGGCCGCCGTACGCCCCTTCGCGCCCCGCGTCCGGGCCGGCCCGCCGGCCAGCCGGTCCCCGTCGACCCCGCACAGCCATCCCACGGCACCAGCCTCCAGCGGCCGGGTCAGCGGGAACAGCACGGAGGTGAGCGCGGCGAGGGGCAGGCCCACAGCGAAGGAGAGCAGCTGGAGGGAGAGGTCGGCGAACATGTACCGGGCGTCCGTGGCGGGCCCGATGATGATCTGGCCGACGAAGACGTACGGCATGGAGAGCGCGCCGCCGATGATCAGATGCAGCCATCGGCGCCGCGCCTGCCGGCCGAACAGAAAACGGATGAACCGGCTCATGCCGTACGACGGTTGCACCTGGCGGAGCGCTCCGCGAGGAAGTGGACGCCGAGGCAGGCGACGAGGATGCCGACGATCATCTGGCCAGCGTAGGCGAGGTTCGTCAGCGGTGCCGGGCCGTCGCCCACGTCGGTGAGCGGCGCGAGCGACAGCCAGCCCGCCCAGCAGGCGGTCGCGGCGGACCCGACCCAGGCCAGGGCGAGCGGGAGCGCGACGGGCAGGACCCGCCCGCGCCGGAAGGCGAGCAGCAGGCCGCCGGTCACGGCCATGGCGAGGAACGCGACGGACAGCGCCTCCATGATGTAGAAGCCGGTCGTCCGGTCGGCGGCCTGACTGCCGTCCAGCCCCGCGGTGCCGCCGCACGCCCACACGGCATGGGCGGACAGGGGCAGCAGCGCGAGTACTCCGGCCGCGACGGCGGCGGCGCGCTGGGCCGCCCCGATGACGCCGGTCGGCAACTCCCATACCCGGCCCGCCCACAGCCCGCCCCAGCGGTCACGGGCGTACAGCACGAACAGGGCGCCGAGGGCGAGCCCCTGCACGATGAACCCGGTGTAGACGACGCCGAAGACCCAGGCGTCGAGGAACGGCTCCCCGCTGCCGCCGGTGGTCTCCATGCTGCCGCCGAGCAGATCGGCGATCAGCTGGACCGGGAAGCCGGCCATGATCGGCGCCAGCAGCCCGGTGGCCACCCACGCCGGAACGGCGAGCAGCCATGCGGGCACCCGCAGCCCCCAGGGCCGGGTCAGCAGCAGCGCCAGCACGATCACGGCCCCGTCCATGAGGACGGTGACGCTGTTGGCGACGGCCATGGTCGCCCGGTGCTCCAGCAGCGAGCTCCCGTCCGGGATCCCGAGCCGACTGCCCGCGATCCAGGCGACCTTGAGCGACAGATACGGCACGCACGCGAGGACGGCGACGGCACGCAGGAGCCGGCGGGACCGGCCGGCGGCGACGGCGGCGGGGCCGGTTTCGGGGACGTGGGCGAGTGTCTGCGTCATGCGTCCACGCTCCCGCGAGGGCGGCCCCTCGCACCTCCTGCGCGCCGACGATCCGTCTCCGCCGGGCGGGGGAGAGCCCCTCACCCCTCCAGATGCAGCACGACCTCGTCGATCTCCTCACCCCGCGCGTTGGCGAAGCCCCGCGCCTGCGCGGTCACCCGGAACCCGCACTTGCGCAGCACCCGGATCGAGCCCTCGTTGTCGGCCGCCGCCCGTGCGTACAGCGGGCGTTCGGGAACCTCGGTGAGCAGCACCCGCAGCGCGGCCGTGGCGACACCCCGGCCCCAGTACGCGCGGTCCACCCAGTACGTCACCTCGCGCTCGCCCGGGTCCCCGTACACGGCGGCGCTGCCCACCACGTCACCGTCGGCCAGGATCGTGCGCAGGACGTCCGGCGAGGACCGGATCCGTTTCCAGTGGGCGTCGAAGGCGTCCCGGTCGGCCGGGTCCTTGGGGGTGAAGGCCGCCATGTGCAGGGCCTGCGGGTCGTTCATCTGCCGGTAGAAGACCGGCAGATCGCTGTCGTGCACCTCGCGCAGTTCCACATCCATGGCGTCAGAGCCTACGAGCATGTCAGAGCCGGCGAGCATGTCAGAGCCGGCGGGTGGCCAGCGTCAGCCTGTCCCGTGCGTCGAACAGCGCGTCCTTCACCATCTGTTCGTGCGCGGGCGTCAGCCGGGCCACCGGCACCGAGCAGCTGATCGCGTCCCGCGCCGGAGTGCGGTACGGGATCGCCACGCCGAAGCAGCGCAGGCCGAGGGTGTTCTCCTCGCGGTCCACGGCGAAGCCCTGCTCGCGGACCTGGTGGAGCTCCTCGATGAGCTTCTCCCGGTCGGTGATGGTGTTCTCGGTCAGCGCCGGCAGCGTCTCCGGCAGCATCTTGCGGACCTGCTCGTCGGTGTACGTGCTCAGCAGCGCCTTGCCGAGGGAGGTCGAGTGCGCGGGCAGGCGGCGGCCGACCCGGGTGAACGGCCGCAGATAGTGCTGGGACTGGCGGGTGGCCAGGTAGACGACGTTCGTGCCGTCCAGGCGGGCCAGGTGGATCGTCTCCGTCGTGTCGTCCGAGAGGCGGTCCAGGGTCGGGCGGGCGGCGGCGACCACCTCGTCGCCGTCGATGTACGAGGTGCCGACCAGCAGCGCCCGTACGCCGATGCCGTACCGCGTGCCCGTGGCGTCCGTCTCCACCCAGCCGAGCTCCACGAGCGTGCGCAGCAGCATGTACAGACTGGACTTGGGGTAACCGACGGCCTCCTGGACCGCTGCGAGGGAGTGCATGCCGGGGCGTCCGGCGAAGTATTCGAGCAGTTCAACCGTCCGCACCGCGGACTTGACCTGCGCCCCGCCGCCCGTCTCGCCAGCCGACATCGCCCTTGACCCCTTCGTTCGACGGGAAATAGTCTCCACAGCGCATTCATCATCGGAGACAGTGTTCAGTATATCGAACATCCCTGGTGGATGACCCCGTACTGCGGCATGACATGTGTGGAGGGACCCGCGGTGGCAGCAGCACCAGTCTGGAGTGTCGACCCCCGAACCGGGAAGCAGCGCGAACAGGTTGCGGTGGAGGCCACAGCCCAGGAGGTGGACGCCGCGGTCCGCGCCGCGCACGAGGCGCGCGGCTCCCTCGCCGACCGCCCGGTCCGCGCCGCTTTCCTGCGCACCGCCGCCGACAGACTGCGGGCCGCCGAGGACCTGCTCGTCGAGGCCGCCGACGCCGAGACCGCGCTCGGCCCGGTCCGCCTCACCGGCGAACTCGCCCGCACCTGCTACCAGCTGAGGGCGTTCGCGGACATCGTCGACGAGGGCGCCTTCCTCGACGTCGTCATCGACCACCCCGACGACACCGCCACCCCGCCGATCCCGGACCTGCGCCGCTACAAGGTGTCCCTCGGCGTCGTCGCCGTCTACGCGGCCTCCAACTTCCCCTTCGCCTTCTCCGTCGCCGGCGGCGACACCGCGAGCGCGCTGGCCGCGGGCTGCCCCGTCGTCGTCAAGGCCCACCCGGACCACCCGGGACTGTCGGAACTGGTCGCGCGGGTGCTCCGTACGGCCGCCGCCGAGCACGGCATCCCGGCGGGCGTCGTCGGTCTGGTGCACGGCTTCGAGGCGGGCATCGAGCTGATCGGGCACCCGCTGCTCGCGGCAGCCGGGTTCACCGGTTCCGTACGCGGCGGCCGTGCCCTCTTCGACGCGGCTGCCGCGCGTGCGGTCCCGATCCCGTTCCACGGTGAGCTGGGCTCGCTGAACCCCGTCGTCGTCACCGAGGCCGCGGCGGCGGAGCGGGCCGAGGCGATCGGCGCCGGCCTCGCCGGGTCCATGACGCTGGGCGTGGGCCAGTTCTGTGTGAAGCCCGGGCTCGTCCTGGTGCCGTCCGGCTCGGCGGGCGACGGCCTGGTCAAGTCCCTCACCGACGCCGTGAGCCGCACCGAGGCCGGGGTCCTGCTCGACCACCGGATGCGCGACAACTTCGTCGCCGGTGTGGCCGAGCGCGTGGCACTGCCCGACGTGGAGTCGCCGGTGACGCCGGGCGCGGGCGGTGAGCACACGGTCAGCGCCGGATTCCTCACGGTCGCCGCGAGCAAGCTGGCGCGGGAGGGCGCCCACGACCTGCTCCTGGAGGAGTGCTTCGGGCCGGTCACGGTGGTGGTCCGCTACGAGGACGAGGCCGAGGCGACGGGCGTGCTGTCGCGGTTGCCGGGCAACCTGACGGCGACCGTCCATCTGTCGGCCGAGGAGGCCGCCGGTGCGGGGCGCGGTGCGCGGCTGCTCCAGGAGCTGACGCCGCTCGCCGGACGCGTGCTGGTCAACGGGTGGCCGACGGGGGTGGCCGTGGCGCCGGCCCAGCATCACGGCGGGCCCTACCCCGCGACGACCTCGACCTCCACCTCCGTCGGCGGCACGGCCATCGAGCGGTGGCTGCGGCCGGTCGTGTACCAGGGGGCGCCCGAGGCGCTGCTCCCCGCGGAGTTGCGGGACGACAACCCGCTGGGGCTGCCCCGCAGGTTCAACGGCACGCTGGAGCGCTGAGGCGCGCCGCACCCCCCGCTCGACCCGAGCTCACCCCCACGCGATCCGTGCGATCCGTGCTCACGGCCGCTCGACCCGCGCTCACCCCGCGTCCGACTCCAGGCCCGCGTCCCGGGCCAGGAGCGCCGCCTGGACGCGGTTCTCGCAGCCGAGCTTGGTCAGGATCCGGCTGACGTACGTCTTCACCGTGGCCTCGCTCATGTGCAGCCGGGCGCCGGCGTCCGCGTTGGACAGGCCCTCGCCCAGCAGGGCCAGGACGTCACGTTCCCGTCCGGTCAGGCCGGCCAGACGGCGCCGGGCCTCCTCACCGCGCGCGGTGGCGGCTGGGGAGGCGAGGATGTCCACGACGTGCCGGGTGGCGGCCGGGGAGAGATAGGCGTTGCCGGCAGCCGCCGCGCGCACCGCGTGGATCAGCTCCTGCGGCGCGGAGTCCTTCAGCAGAAAGCCGGCGCCGCCGTGGCCGAGCGCCCGCAGGACGTTCTCCCGCTCACCGAACGTCGTCAGGATCAGTGCCCGGACGTCCGGCGCCGCCCGGCCGAGCTCGGCCAGCGCGGTCAGCCCGTCCATCACCGGCATCTGGATGTCCAGCAGGGCCACGTCCACCGCGGTGCGCCGGGCGGTCTCCACGGCCTCCCGGCCGTCCGCCGCCTCGGCCACGACGTCGATGTCGTCGGCCGAGGTGAGGATCATCCTGATGCCGGCCCTGATGAGCGGCTCGTCGTCGGCGACGAGGACCCGGATCACGCGGCCTCCTGCGCGGTGTGGGGGTGATGAACGGATGGCAAAGCCCCGCCATCATGCCCGATCCGGTCAGATGTGCGACCGCGTCGCCGTGGGTCAGACCTCGTCCTTGTAGGACTCCTTCGCGACGAGCTTGCCGTCGCGGAAGCAGAACCGGTAGACGATGTCGTCGTCGATGTCCAGGTAGTGACGGCACGTCGCACCCTCGGGGAGCGGCGGGCCGTGCTTGTCCTGGCCGCTGCTCAGCAGGGAACTGCCTTCCGGCAGCTTGGCCTTGACGTCCTTCTCGGCGTCGCCGACCTTGACCGACTTGTACTGGTTCGCCGATATGGTGCCGCTCTCCACCTCGTCGAACAACGCCATCAGCCCCCAGGCCCCTAGCCCGAGAACGCCCACGACGAGGACGACGGCGGTCACGGCACAGCCGAGGGCGACTTTCTTCTTGCTGCTCATGATGGCGGCGAACTCCCTTTGCGGATCCGAACGGTCGGTGACCGCTCCACCGTCACCCGCCGCGCCCGCCTCGATCTGCCCCCGAAAGTCGTCGTGCGGGGCGACGGAGGTCGCGCCGTCCGGGCGGGGCACGACCTCGCCACCGCTGTAGGGCAGCACACCGGCGAGCCGGAAACCGCCGTCCGCGGTGGGGCCGGTGTGCACCATGCCGCCGACCAGCCGGGCCCGCTCCCGCAGACCCGCCAGTCCCTGACCGCCGCTGACCGCGGGCGGCGCCGCCGGTGCCCCGGCCGGCACCGGCCCGTTGGCCACCTCGACCACCAGGCTGTCCGGCTCGTACCGCAGCGCCACCGAGATCGGCGCGCCCGGCGCGTGCTTGTGCGCGTTGGTCAGACCCTCCTGGGCGATGCGGTACGCCGCGTGGTCGGCGGCGGGCGCGAGGGACCGTACGGCTCCCGAGCGATGCAGCTCCACGGCCGCGCCCGCCGCCCGCGACGACTCCACGAGCCCGTCGACCGTCGCCGCCCCCCGGGCCGCCGGGGCCTCGGGGTCGGCCGGGTCCGGCCGCTGCCCGTCGGACGCCGCGACACCGTCGCGCAGGATGCCCACGGCCTCGCGCAGCTCCCGCATCGCCGTCCTGGACGCCTCCCGCAGGATGCCCACGCCTTCCCGCTGGCGGTCGCTGAGATCCGGGTCCACCTCCAGCGCCCCGGTGTGCACCGCGATCAGGGCGAGCTGGTGGCCGAGGCTGTCGTGCATGTCCTGGGCGATGCGCTGCCGCTCGAGGAGCCGGGCCTGTCCCGCCACCATCGCCTGCTCGCGCACCAGTTGGGCGTTGTGCCGGCGCAGGGCGTCGAGCAGCGCGTGGCGCTGGGCGCGGTAGCGGGAGGCGAGACCCGGCACGACCGCCAGCGCCAGGAACGAGCCCCCGGCGAGCACGGCCGTCATGACCAGCGACAACTCGACCGGCTGGTCGACCATGCCGTGGGCGGCGAAGGCGATGTGCAGCGCCAGCCCGGCGGCGTACGCGGCCAGTGCGCGGCCGGGCCGCATGATGCGGCTGCCCGCCGACCAGCTGGCGTAGATCAGCAGCGGAGTCACGCCGCCCAGCGTCCCGGCCATGGCCGCCGACACCACCAGCACGGTCGCCGGCAGCGAGCGGCGGACGAGCGTCAGCACCACCACGGCCAAGGCCACGGCGCCGGCCCGGGCCCCCGATGCGTCCTCCCCACCGTCGACGACCTCGGCGAGCCCGGCGAGCCCGGCCAGCCCGGCGAGCACGAGGGTGAGCACGACCTCCCCGACGATCCGCCTGCGCGGCCACGGGGAGGCGGCGGCGAGCCGGGACAGGAGCGGCCGGTGGGGGCGGGGTGTCTCACTTGGGTCCACGCGCAGACGATAGACAGCGGCCCCCGGGCGCCCGCATCCACCCTTCGGTGCACCCCCGAACGACGAAAGTCGACACGCCCCGACCGCCGCGCCCGTCATCTTTGGTCGCGGCGCTCGTCGACTTACGGAGACTGCCCCGGGCCGCGGCGCACGGCGACGATGGTCCCGTCGGACTCACCGGCAACAACTCACCGTCAGGGGGAGCGGCACGATGGACAGTGCACGGCAGCAGGCGAACGAGCGTTTCAGCATCCGGCAGAAGACGACGCTCATGATCAACCGCTACGTCGTGACCGAGACGCTGCCGGACGGATCCGACGGCAGGGTAGTCGCCTTCGCCGAGCAGAAGCGGATGACGCTCAAGGAGCAGATGACCTTCTACACCGACGAGTCCAAGAGCCAGGTCCTGTTCACCGCCAAGGCCCGGCAGGTCCTCGACGTCGGGGCCGTCTACGACGTCCGGGACGCGACGGACAACGTCATCGGCACGTTCCGCAAGAAGTTCGCGGCCTCCCTGCTGCGCTCGACCTGGGAACTGGACCAGCCGGACTCGGTCTCGGCCGTGGGGCGGGAGCGCAACCGGCTGGTGGCAGTCCTGCGCCGGGTCTGGGAGCTGCTGCCGCTCGACCTGGTGCCGTTCCTGTGGCCGTACCACTTCGACTTCACCTCGGACGACAAGCCGGTGATGCGGGTCGACAAGAAGATCGGGCTGCGCGACCGCTATCTGGTCGACGTGTCCTCGCCGGCTCTGGACCTGCGTCTCGCCCTCGCCCAGGCCGTCGCTCTGGACGCGCTTCAGTCCCGCTGACCCGATCGTCCGCGGGAGCCCCGGCGCCGGGCCCCGCCTGGAAGAATCCCCCCATGGATGTGGAACTCCCCGAACTGCCCTTCCTGCTGCGCACCTACGGCCCCGACGGCCACTGGTCCTACGAGGACGGCATGCTCTCCGGCTGGGCGGGTCCCCGGCAGGACCGCTTCGTGCCGCCCACCGGCGAGGCCCTGGACCCTGCCTCCGACGCGCCGCGGCTGCTCGGCGCGCCCGAGGGCGACTTCCAGCTGATCGCCCGGGTCACCGTCGGCTTCGCCGGGGCCTTCGACGCGGGTGTCCTCTACGTCCACGTCGGGGAACGGGCCTGGGCCAAGCTGTGCCTGGAGTACTCCCCGGACGTGCCCACCGTGTGCACCGTCGTCACCCGCGGCCACTCCGACGACGCCAACTCCTTCACCGTGGAGGGGAGTTCGGTGTGGCTGAGGGTGAGCCGCACCGGCCGTGCCTTCGCTTTCCACGCCTCCCGCGACGGCAAGCGCTGGACCTTCGTCCGGCTGTTCACCCTCGGCGACGAGAAGGAGACCGACGCCGCCCTCGTGGGCTTCATGACCCAGTCGCCGATGGGGGAGGGGTGCGTGGTGACGTACGACCACCTCGAGTTCCGGCCGACCTGGATGAAGGACCTGCGCGACGGAAGCTGACGGGCACGTCGCCACGGCGCGCGGCCCGGAGGCCGGGCCCGGGGTCTGACCTGCTCGGTCCACCCGCGTGGGGTGCAGACGGGGCCAGGCTGGGGCGCTATCCGGGATAGTCGGGATCGTCCTCAGCAGTTGGCAGCGCGGTGTGCCCTTCAGACCAGTTGTTGACCCATCCGCACACACCGCACGCGTACCTGCCATTGAGACCACTCACCATGGCGCCACAGCCACGGCATTCGGTCGTCGTGATCTCCGAACCGTTCAGCGCTGTAGCGGGGCTGCTCGACACGGGTTCCGGTCGTTTCTGAGGCATGTGCGCACAGTACCGGCGGAATCGGAACGAAGCCCGACGACCAGCCGCACTGGTTCGAACAGTGTGAGCCAAGGGTGTCTTTCTTCTTGCGGCGCGGGACGAGTGAACGCGCAGGTCGGAGAAGACGTATAAGAATTCCTTGGGGAGCATGCGCGAAGAATGACGATGGACTAATAGGTCGTCAGGGCTCACAGTGGAGCCATGGAGACCTTCGAGAGCCTCGTCCGCGCAGAGTTCGCCCCGAAGCACGTCTATCTCAACACCGCGAGCAACGGCCTGTTGCCGGCCCGCACCGTGGCCGCCCTGGACCGGGCGGTGCGGATGCGGGCCGAGGGCACACCGCTGGGCCCGCTGTACGAGGACGTGGAGGCCGTCCGCGCCTCGTTCGCCCGGCTGGCCGGCGTGCCCGTCGAGCGGGTCGCCACGGGAGCGTCGGTCGCCGAGTACGGCGGGCTGATCGCCGCCTCCCTGCCCGCCGGCGCCGAAGTCCTCACCGCCGAGGCCGACTTCTCCTCCCTCGTGAACCCCTTCCACATGCGCGGCGACCTCAAGGTGCGTGCCGTCCCGCTGGACCGGCTCGCGGAGTCCGTCCGCCTGGACACCGCGCTCGTCGCGGTCAGCGCGGCGCAGTCCGCCGACGGCCGGCTCGCCGATCTGCCCGCGGTGCGCGCCGCGGCCCGCGCGCACGGCGCCCGCACCTACCTCGACGCCTCCCAGTCGGCCGGCTGGCTGTCCATGGCCGCCGGAGAGTACGACTTCCTCGCCGCCGTCGGCTTCAAGTGGCTTCTGGGCCCGCACGGCGCCGCCTTCTGCGTCCTCCCCGAGGACTTCGGCGGACTGACGCCGCTGCTCGCGGGCTGGGTCGCCGGAGAGATCCCCTGGGACAGCTGCTACGGCCCCGTCCAGAACCTCGCCCGCTCCGCCCGCCGCTTCGACATCAGCCCCAGCCTGTTCAGCCACGCCGGCCTGCGCGCCTCCCTGGAACTGATCGAGGAGCTCGGCGTGGACGCGGTCCGGGCGCACAACCTCACCCTCGCCGACCGGTTCCGCGCGGGACTGGCGAGCCTCGGCCACGCACCCGTGCCCGCACCCGGCTCGGCGATCGTGTCCGTGCCCGGACTCGGCGACCGCCAGCCCGAGTTGAGCCGCGCCGGCATCGAGGTCTCCGACCGGGCGGGCAATCTGCGCGCCGCGTTCCACCTCTACAACACCACCGAGGACGTCGACCGGCTGCTGGACGCCCTGGTTCAGGAATGAGAACGGCGACGCGGCCCGCCGTACGAAACGTACTGGAGCGGGCCGCGTCGCTGCCGCGGCTGCGAGGTCCCCACCGAAGCGAGGCCCCTCAGCGCGGTGAGGTCACCTCACCGGCGTGAAGTCCCTCGCGCCGATGAACTCCGGCCGCCGGATGGGAGCCGCGAAGGGCTCGACGGCCTTGTTCTCCACGCTGTTGAACACGATGAACACATTGCTGCGCGGGAACGGCGTGATGTTGTCCCCGGAGCCGTGCATGCAGTTGCAGTCGAACCAGGTCGCCGAACCGGCCTTGCCCGTGAAGAGCTTGATGCCGTACTCGGAGGCCATCTTGGTCAGCGCCTCGTCGGACGGCGTGCCCGCGTCCTGCATCTGGAGCGACTTCTTGTAGTTGTCCTTCGGCGTGGCCCCCGCACACCCGAGGAAGGTCCGGTGCGAGCCGGGCATGATCATGAGCCCGCCGTTGGTGTCGTGGTTCTCGGTCAGCGCGATCGAGACGGACACCGTGCGCATGTTGGGCAGACCGTCCTCGGCGTGCCAGGTCTCGAAGTCGGAGTGCCAGTAGAACCCGCTCGCCCCGAAGCCCGGCTTGACGTTGATCCGCGACTGGTGGACGTACACGTCCGAGCCGAGGATCTGCCGCGCCCGGCCGACGACCCGCTCGTCGCGCACCAGGGAGGCGAACACCTCACTGATCTTGTGCACCTCGAAGACGGACCGGATCTCCTTGGACTTCGGCTCGATGATCGACCGCTCGTCCGCACGGATCTCCGGGTCGCTGACCAGCCGCTCCAGCTCCTGTGCGTAGACCGCGACCTCGTCCTCGGTGATGAGCTGGTCGATGGCGAGGAAGCCGTCGCGCTCGAAGGACTGCAGGTCGGCCGACGCGATCGGGCCGGGGGTGTCGGGGGCGCCCCACAGGACGGGGTCCTGACGCGGGGTCGACACCTCGGTGGCGCCGCGGCTGGGGTAGAGATCGGTGACGGTGGTCATGGGTTTCTCACACCTCCTCGGGCTCGGTGAGCAGCGGGTACACGCCGTTCTCGTCGTGGTCCTCCCGGCCGGTCACGGGCGGGTTGAACACACAGATGCAGCGGAAGTCCTCCTTGATCCGCATCGTGTGCCGCTCATGACCGTCGAGGAGGTACATGGTTCCGGGCGTGATGGTGTACTTCTGCCCGGTCTCGTCGTCGGTGAGCTCGGCCTCGCCCTCGACGCAGATGACGGCCTCGATGTGGTTCGCGTACCACATCGACGTCTCCGTACCCGCGTACAGAATCGTCTCGTGGAGCGAGAAGCCGACCCGCTCCTTGGCGAGGACGATGCGCTTGCTCTCCCAGGTGCCCGACGCGCCCTTCACATGCCGGTCGGTGCCTTCGATGTCCTTGAACGAACGGACGATCACGGTGCTGCGATGCCTCCTAGGCAGGTGTTTCAGATGGTTTCCCGGACGGACCGGGCGAGGATGCGAAGCCCCTCGTCCAGCTCCTCCGGGGTGATCGTGAGCGCCGGAAGCAGCTTCACGACCTCGCTCTCGGGGCCCGACGTCTCGATGAGCAGCCCGAGCTGGAAGGCGCGCTGCGCCACCCGTCCGGCGCGCTCCTTGTCGTGGAACTCCATACCCCACACGAGCCCGCGTCCGCGGTACTCCTTCACATCGGCGAGGTTCTCCTCGGTGATGGAGATGAGCGCCTGCTCGATCTGCTCGCCGCGCGTGCGGGTCTGCTTCTCCATCGCGGACCCGTCCGCCCAGTACGTCTCCAGGGCGGCGGTGGCCGTGACGAAGGCGGGGTTGTTGCCGCGGAAGGTGCCGTTGTGCTCACCCGGCTCCCAGATGTCCAGCTCGGGCTTGAACAGGCACAGCGACATGGGCAGCCCGTAGCCACTGATGGACTTGGACACCGTGACGATGTCCGGCGTGATGCCCGCCTCCTCGAAGGAGAAGAAGGCACCGGTACGGCCGCAGCCCATCTGGATGTCGTCGACGATGAGCAGCATGTCCTGCCGCTCGCACAGCTCGGCGAGCGCCCGCAGCCACTCCGGGCGGGCCACGTTGATGCCGCCCTCGCCCTGCACGGTCTCCACGATCACGGCGGCCGGCTTGTTGAGTCCGGAGCCCTGGTCCTCCAGGAGCCGCTCGAACCACAGGAAGTCCTCGACCGCGCCGTCGAAGTAGTTGTCGAACGGCATGGGCGTCCCGTGCACCAGCGGTATGCCGGCGCCGGCCCGCTTGAAGGCGTTGCCGGTGACGGCCAGCGAGCCCAGGGACATGCCGTGGAAGGCGTTGGTGAACGAGACGATGGCCTCGCGCCCCTTCACCTTCCGGGCGAGCTTGAGGGCCGACTCGACGGCGTTGGTGCCGGTGGGGCCGGGGAACATGACCTTGTACGGCAGGTCACGGGGCCGCAGCACGAGGTTCTGGAAGGACTCCAGGAAGGCGCGCTTGGCGCTGGTGGACATGTCGAGCCCGTGCGTGACGCCGTCACGCTCCAGGTAGTCGATCAGCGCGCGTTTCAGGACCGGGTTGTTGTGCCCGTAGTTCAGTGAGCCGGCCCCGGCGAAGAAGTCCAGATACTCGTGGCCGTCCTCGTCGTACATGCGGCTGCCGCGCGCCCGGTCGAAGACGGTGGGCCAGCCGCGGCAGTAGCTGCGTACCTCGGACTCCAGGGTCTCGAAGACGCTGAGGTCGGGCTGGGTGATGGTCACGACGAATCGCTCCTCGATGCGTGTGGGGGGGGAGGTCAGAGGGAGAGGGGACCGATGCGGTACAGGACTTCGGGGTCGTGCGGTCCGTCCGGGAACAGGCCCGCGGGGAACAGCACCTCGCGTTCCAGGGCGGCTCCGTGCCGCTCGGCGAACGAGCCGAACAGCCGCTCGGAGGCGGTGTTGCCGGGGGTGATCGTGGTCTCGACGCTGGTGACGCCGTACTCGGCACCGACGCGCGCGACGAGCCCGTCGAGCAGCGCGGCGGCGACGCCGCGTCCGCGCTGGGCGTCGTCGACGGCCACCTGCCAGACGAGCAGGGTGTGCGGACGCTCGGGCCGTACGTATCCGGTGACGAAGCCGACCGGCTCGCCGCGCTCGTCGCGGGCGACGGCCGATGTGCCGGCGAAGTCACGGCACCACAGCAGATAGCTGTACGACGAGTTGAGGTCGAGGGCCTTGGAGTCCCGGGCAATACGCCACAGCGCGGCCCCGTCGGCCACCGCCGGACGGTCGATTTGCAGGTCTGCTTGTGCGGCAGTCATGCGAATTGAATTTACCGAGGGAAAATTGAAATTGCATGGCCGTGAGGGGTTACGTATCTGGCCGAGGTGTGTTATCACGCGGGCGTGAAGGTCATGGCAAAGTGGCAGTGATTCGCCCGACTCTGTCCGGTTAATCCCCTACAAAACGGACGCGATGTGGAACGCGTCACAGCCATGTAACTCCCACACGGCCTGCCCGAATTACTCCGGTTGGTGTTCGCGGAATCTTTGCGTTTAGGACCGGCGAAACCGGGCAGAAGAGAATGGGAAGCTGCCACCGAAAGGAATTCGAGAATTACGTCGAATTTAGACCCGGGTAACTCCGTCGATGTGTTCTCGCAGCTATTTCGGGCTCCCGGGGCGCCCCGAGGCGGGGCCCTCTCACGCGGTGTCGACGGCCCGCAGCGCCCCCGCCACGTCCACGGCCAGCCCCTGCCCCGCCAGCACCGCACCCAGCGCGGCCACACACCCGCGCACCACCCCCACAGACGCATCGGCCCCGTAGTGATTGACCCGGATCATCTCCCCGGCCAGCCCCCCGCCCCCCGCGGCCAGCGGCAACCCGGGCTCGTCGGCCAGGGCCCGCGCCACCACCTCCGACGCCACGACCCCCGACGGCACCCGCAGCGTCGTGGCGACCGGGGCGGCGTCCCGCGCCTCGTACACATACGGCTCCAGCCCGCCGCCGAGCGCCCGCGCCCCGGCCCGCGTCGCCCGCGCCGCGCCCCGGTGCCGGGCCATCACCGCGTCCGGCCCGTCCGCCTCGATCCGCTCCACACACGCCTCAAGTGCCAGCATCTCCAGCTGTGCCGGAGCGTGCAGCAGGGCCCGGCGCCCGCCGTCGATCCACCGCTCCTTCCAGTCGAGCAGCGACAGATACGACCGCCGCGGCGCCCTGGGATTCGCCGCCATCCGCCCCCACGCCCGCTCGCTCACCGACACCGCGGACACCCCGGCCGGACCGCCCATCGCCTTCTGCGCCCCGATCACGCACAGGTCCACGCCCCACTCGTCCGGCAGCACCGGCTCGGCCGCGATCGACGCCACCGCGTCCAGGTAGAACAGCGCCCCGTGCGCCCGGACCACCTCGCCGATCTCCGCGACGGGGTTGGTGTTGCCGGTCGCGGCCTCCGCGTGCACCAGCGAGACGAAGTCGATCTCCGGGTGCTCGGCGAAGGCCGCCCGGATCTGCTCCGCCGTGACCGCCGTGTGGAAGGGCACCGCCAGATCGATCACGCTCGCCCCGCAGTCCCGCAGCCAGTCCCCGAAGGTCTGTCCGTACGGCCCGGTGATCACGTTCAGTGCCGTCGTGCCCGGCCCCGCCGCCCCCCGGATCGCCCCCTCCAGCGGCAGCAGCGCCTCACCCTGCATGATCACGACGTCCTGCCGGGTCCCCAGCAGCCGCGCCACCCGGTCCTCGATGGCGGCGAAACGGGCTGCGCCCAGCGGGGCCAGGTCCAGGAGGGGGTGGGTCACGACGCGGCTCTCTTCGTTCTGTGCGCCCCGATAGCTCCGGTCGCTCCGGGGCCGACGATCACGAGCGTAGCCGGGCGGCCCCCGCCCCCGCCCCCTCCCGACTTCTTAGGTCCAGCGGCCCGCTTACCATCGGTTTGGTTTGAGGATCCCAAACCTGTCCTTATAATCGGAACCCACAGTTCCCCTCAGGAGGCTCCCCCGTGAAGACGACCCTCGGGCGCCGGACCCGCGTCCTGGCCGCCACCACCGCGACGGCCGGGCTGGTGCTCGTGGCCGGCTGCTCCTCCGACGACAGCGGCGGCGGTGCGGCGAAGACCGCGGCCGGCGGCGTCGAAGTCGTCGAGGCGGGCCGGCTCACCACCTGCACCCACCTGCCCTACCCGCCCTTCCAGTCGGAGATCGACGGCAAGGTGCAGGGCTTCGACGTCGCGCTCGTCGACCTCGTCGCCCGGGACCTGGGCGTGAAGCAGGCGATCGTCGACCAGCCCTTCGAGAACTTCAAGACCGGTGGCTCCCTCAACGCCGGACAGTGCGACCTCGCCGCGGCCGGCATGACCATCACCGACGAGCGCAAGAAGAACGTCGACTTCTCCGACCCGTACTTCGAGGCCACCCAGGCCGTCCTCGTCGACAAGAAGAGCGGCATCTCCTCCTTCGCCGACCTCAAGGGCAAGAAGGTCGGCGCCCAGGCGCAGACCACCGGCGAGGACTACGCCAAGAGCAAGGGCCTCGACCCGGTCTCCTTCGAGTCCTCCGACGCCGTCCTCAACGGCCTGCGCACCGGCCAGGTCCAGGCGGTCGTCATCGACTACCCGGTCGTCCAGGGCTGGCTGAAGGACAAGGCCAACGCCGACGCCTTCCAGGTCGCCGAGCAGATCAACACCGGTGAGCAGTACGGCTTCACGGTGAAGAAGGGCAACACCAAGCTCCGCGAGGCCATCAACAAGGCGCTCGCGGACGCCAAGGCCGACGGCACGTACAAGAAGCTGTACGAGAAGTGGATCGGCCCGTACGACGAGTCCGCCGCCTCCGCGTCCCCCGCCGCCTGACCCCCATGAGCGGCTCTGACGTACCACTGCAGTCGAAGCAGCCCAAGAAGAAGGGCCTGACCCGGCGCCAGAAGCGCAGCCTGTCGCGCGGCATCCAGTACGTCGTCTTCGTCGCGGCCGTGATCGCCTTCGCGGTCGCGGCCGACTGGGGGCAGCTGAAGAACCAGTTCGCGCAAGGGGAGATCGCCCGGGAGATGTTCCCGGACGTCATCACCCTCGCACTGAAGAACACCGTGCTGTACACCTTGTCCGGCTTCGCGGTCGGACTGGTCCTCGGCATGGTGATCGCGCTGATGCGGCTGTCGTCCGTGGGCCCGTACCGCTGGCTCGCCGGTGTCTACATCGAGATCTTCCGCGGACTGCCCGCGCTGCTGATCTTCATCTTCATCGGCGTGGCCGTGCCGCTCGCCTTCCCGGGCACGGAGATCCCCGGCGGCACCTACGGCAAGGTCGCGCTCGCGCTCGGCCTGGTCGCCGCCGCGTACATGGCGGAGACGATCCGCGCCGGCATCCAGGCGGTGCCCAAGGGACAGATGGAGGCGGCGCGTTCGCTGGGGTTCTCGCCCGCCCGCGCCATGATCTCGATCATCATCCCGCAGGCGTTCCGGATCATCCTCCCGCCGCTCACCAACGAGCTCGTCCTGCTCTTCAAGGACTCCTCGCTGGTGCTGTTCCTCGGTGTGACGCTGGAGGAGCGCGAGCTGTCCAAGTTCGGCCGGGACCTGGCCAGCCAGACCGCCAACTCCACGCCGATCCTGGTCGCCGGCCTGTGCTACCTGCTGGTGACCATCCCGCTCGGCTTCGTCGTACGCCGCATGGAGGCGAAGGCCCAGGAGGCCGTGAAGTGACTGACCGAGTGACTGACAAGACCCTTGGCTCCCGACGTGAGATCGACGTCCGCGGCCTGCACAAGTCCTTCGGCGACAACGAGGTGCTGCGCGGCATCGACCTGGAGATCCAGCAGGGCGAGGTCGTGTGCGTGATCGGCCCGTCCGGCTCGGGCAAGTCGACGCTGCTGCGCTGTGTGAACCTGCTCGAGGAGCCCACCAAGGGGCAGGTCTTCGTCGGCGGCACCGAGCTCACCGACCCGGACGTCGACATCGACGCCGTACGCCGCCGGATCGGCATGGTCTTCCAGCAGTTCAACCTGTTCCCGCACCTCACGGTGACCGAGAACCTCACCCTGCCGCAGCGCCGGGTGCTGGGCCGGGACAAGGCCGCCGCCGCGAAGGTCGCCGCCGAGAACCTGGAGCGGGTCGGCCTCGCGGAGAAGGCGTCGGCCTACCCGGCGTCCCTCTCCGGCGGCCAGCAGCAGCGCGTCGCCATCGCCCGCGCGCTCGCCATGGGCCCCGAGGTGATGCTCTTCGACGAGCCCACGTCCGCGCTCGACCCCGAGCTGGTGGGGGACGTTCTCGCGGTCATGCGCATGCTCGCGAACGAGGGCATGACGATGATGGTCGTCACCCATGAGATGACCTTCGCCCGCGAGGTCGCCGACCGGGTCGTCTTCATGGACGGCGGAGTGATCGTCGAGGACGGCACCCCCGACCAGGTCATCGCGAACCCTCGGCACGAACGCACCCGCCACTTCCTCGCGCGGCTCCTGGACCCCGCCATGGCCGACGTGGAGGAGGACAACACCCCCTGAGGGGCACGGGGCGTTGTCGATGTGCGGCTACCGCCGCGCGGACGCGACCAGCCCTCACCGGCCCGCGGCCGACGAACTATCGTGCGTGGCATGAGCAATCATGCGGTGCTGCATGTGAAGGGCCGGGTCCTGGCCGGGCCCGACGACGTCCGGGACGAACTGTGGGTCGTGGACGGCCGGATCTCCTACGACCGTCCTGTCGGCGCCCGGGACGTCCGCCGGGTCACCGGCTGGGCCCTGCCCGGCCTGGTCGACGCGCACTGCCATGTGGGCCTCGGCGCGCACGGCCCGGTCGACGACGACATCGCGGAGAAGCAGGCGCTGACCGACCGCGACGCGGGCACCCTGCTGATCCGTGACGCCGGTTCGCCCTCCGACACACGCTGGGTCGACGACCGCGAGGACCTGCCGAAGATCATCCGGGCCGGCCGGCACATCGCCCGCACCCGGCGTTACATCCGCGGCTACGCGCACGAGATCGAACCGGAGGACCTCGTCGCCTATGTCGCCCAGGAGGCCCGGCGCGGCGACGGCTGGGTGAAGCTGGTCGGCGACTGGATCGACCGCGACCTCGGGGACCTCGCGCCCACCTGGCCGCGCGAGGCGGTCGAGGCGGGCATCGCCGAGGCCCACCGGCTGGGCGCCCGGGTCACCGCGCACTGCTTCTCGGAGGACTCCCTCCAGGACCTGGTCGAGGCGGGCATCGACTGCATCGAGCACGCCACGGGCCTGACCGAGGAGCTGATCCCGCTGTTCGCCGAGCGCGGGGTGGCGATCGTGCCCACCCTCGTGAACATCGCGACCTTCCCGAAGCTGGCCGACGGCGGCGAGTCCAGGTTCCCGCGCTGGTCGGCCCATATGCGCCGGCTCCACGAACGCCGCTACGACACCGTCCGCTCCGCCTACGACGCCGGGATCCCGGTCTTCGTGGGCACCGACGCCGGTGGCACCCTGCCGCACGGGCTGGTCGCCGCCGAGGTGGCGGAACTGGTCACCGCCGGCCTCCCCGCGGTGCAGGCGCTCGCGGCGACCACCTGGGCGGCACGCGAGTGGCTCGGCCGACCCGGGCTGGAGGAGGGCGCGGCGGCGGACCTAGTCGTGTACGAGTCCGATCCGCGGGACGACGTACGTGTGCTGGCGGCGCCTCGCCGGGTGGTGCTGAACGGGCGCGTCGTCGGCTGACGGCAACGGAGTGTGACGGCAACGGAGTGTGACGGTCCGTCGCCACCTGGGGCGTTGCGCACTCCGTCGCGCGCGCCGGGGCGCCGCCCCGCGTATGCGGAAAGATGCCGGCGCGACGGTGAAAGCATGGAACAGCCGTGCCGCACGATTCGAAAAGGTTCACGGAAACCCCACGTTGGAGTGAAGTCCCGGCGGATTGCTGACTGTTCACTCTGAGTGCGCGATTCTTGCCGGGTCCCGAGCAAGTCTCTTCTGGGGGTCCCCACCTTGAACGGCAAGAACTTCCGCCTGCCCGCACGCCGTCTCGCCGCCGTGGCGACGGCCACGGCCCTGACCGCCGCTCCCGCGGTGCTGGCCGCCGCCGGTCCCGCGCACGCGACCGGTGACGAGGGCCGCGCGAGCGCCGTCGTACTGCGCACCGGGCTCGACGTCTCCCTGCTCAACAAGACCGTGAACGTCCCGCTCGCGGTCTCGCTCAACGAGGTCGAGGCGCCCAGAAGCGCCGAGAAGGCGACGCTGACGGCACAGCTCGACGGCGTCGACGGCGGAAAGCCGTTCAGCGTGCTGAGCGCGAAGGTCGCCTCGGCCAAGGCGACGGTCGCCGACGGCAGGGCCGAGGGGTACACGAACCTCGCCGACGCCGAGGTCCATGTCCCCGGACTGCGGCTCCTGTCACTGATCGAGGTCGGCCAGGTCACCTCCAGGGCGACCTGCGAGGCCGGGAAGAAGCCGACCGCCACCTCCAACCTGCTCGGCGACGTCACCGTCCTCGGCAAGAAGGTCACCCTGACCGCAGGCGGCACCACGAACGTCCAGGTGCCGGGCGTGGGCGAGGTGCGGCTGGACTACTCCAGGACGCAGACCACTTCGGACACGGCCGCCGCCACCGCCCTCGAACTCAAGGTCGCTGTCGACCCGTTGAAGCTGAACGTCGCCGAGGTCGAGGGCACCCTGACCCTGGCGAAGGCGACCTGCGAGACCCCGGCCGAGCCCGAGCGGGAAGCCGCCCCGAGCACCGCCCCGGCCGGCGAGGTGGAGCCCCAGGGCGGGTCCTCCGACGAGGGTCTCGCCGAGACCGGCGGCAACTCCATGACGCCGTACATCGCGGGCGGTGCGGTCGCGCTGCTCCTCGCGGGTGGGGGAGCGGTGGCATTGGCGCGCCGCGACCGCGGCTGACGACGGAACCGGTCACCTCGGGCCGGGGTCCCCCTCGACCGGCTGACCTGGGCCCGTGCACGCCAGGGCGATCGCCTGCTCCAGCCGCGAGAAGCGATTCGGCCGTCGGGCGGTCCCGTACCGCCGGCGGTGGCATTGGCGCGCCGCGACCGCGGCTGACGACGGAACCGGTCACCTCGGGCCGGGGTCCCCCTCGACCGGCTGACCCGGGCCCGTGCACGCCAGGGCGATCGCCCGCTCCAGCGCCGAGAGAAGCGAGTCGGCCGTCCGGCGGTCCCGCACCGCCAGCCGCAGCCAGCCCTCGCCCAGCCCGGGGAAGGTGTCGCCGCGCCGAACCGCGAACCCGAGGTCGCGCAGGTGCCGGCGTACGGCGGTCGCCCGCGGCAGGCGTACGAGGACGAACGGGCCCTCGGCGGGCTCGGCGACCCGGAGTCCGGCCGACGCGAACGCGCCCAGCCCGGCGACGAGATGGGCCCGGTCGGCGGCGATGCGATGGGCCGCGTGGGCCGCCTCCGCCAGGGCCCGCGGGGACACACATGCCTCCGCGGCGGCCAAGGCGGGCGTGGAGACCGGCCACAGGGGCTGGGCGCGCTCCAGATCGGCGATGGTCTCCGGGGCGGCCAGGACGTAGCCGATCCGCAGACCGGCCAGCCCCCAGGTCTTCGTCAGGCTGCGCAGCACCACCAGACCCGGCACGTCCGTCCGATCTGCCAGCGCCTCCCGCTCACCCGGCACCGCGTCCATGAACGCCTCGTCCACCACCAACGTCCGCCCGGGACGCGCGAGTGCGGCCACGGCCCCGGCCGGGTGCAGCACCGACGTCGGGTTGGTGGGGTTGCCGATCACCACCAGTTCGGCGTCCTCGGGGACGGCCGCCGGATCGAGCCGGAAGCCGTCCTCCTCCCGCAACAGCACCCGGTCCACCGTGTGCCCGGCGTCCCGCAGCGCCGCCTCCGGCTCCGTGAACTGCGGGTGCACCACGACCGGCCGGCGCACCTTCAGGGCGCGGGCCAGCAGCACGAACGCCTCCGCCGCGCCCGCCGTCAGCAGCACCCGCTCCACCGGCAGCCCGTGCCGCGCCGCCACCGCCGCCCGTGCCGCCCGCCCGTCCGGGTAGGCCGCGAGCCCGCCCAGCGAGGCCGCGATGCGCTCCCGCAGCCAAACCGGCGGTGTGTCGGCACGGACGTTCACGGCGAGGTCGACGAGCGCCGCCCCGTCGTCGCGGACCTCGGCGTCGCCGTGATGCCGAAGGTCGTGCGGCTCAGCGGGCATGGGGGTGAGTGCCATGGCGTGGCCACCGTTCTTTCTCGCGGTCCGACGCCCCGGGGAGGCCACCTTGGGCGCGCTCGGTGTGCCTGGTGTGTCTGGTGTGCTCGGTTTGTCCGGCGTCCTCGGCGTCCTCGGAGTGCTCGGCGTGCTCGGCGTGCTCGTCGCCCTCGGCGTGCCCAGCCTGCCCAGTCTGCGCGGCGTGCCCAGACGGCGCGGCGTCCCCGGCGGACATCGGCACCAGTCGCCCCGCGCCGGAGGCGACCCCGGCGGGCACCGGCACCAGTCGCCCCGCGCCGGAGGCGACCCCGGCCGCCGTGAGCCATCCGTCCACCGGACGCCGTACGACGGCACAGGTCGCCCGCGCCGGCTGCCCGTCGGGACGACCCGACTTCCGCTTGGGTACGAGGAGTTCACCGCCGCGCGCCAGGGCGGCGGCCTCGGCGACCGAGGGGGCGCCGACCGCGGCGCCGGCCACCTCGGAGGGGTTGGGGACTTCGACCCCCGCGAGCCGCTCGGCGGAGTAAGTGACGAGCGGGACGCCGAGTCGCGCGGCGGCCCCGACGATGCCGGGCTCGTCGGACTTGGCGTCGACGGTGGCGAGTTCGGCGAGGGAGACGGGGGAGAGACCGGCCTCGCCGAGCACGCCCTCGACCAGCCCGAGGATCTCCTCCACACAGGCGCCCCTGGAGGCACCGACACCGACGACGAGGGACGGCGGACGCAGCACGACCTCGCGCTCGGCGGGTTCGACGACCCGGTCCGTCACCCGGATCGTGCACGCCCCCTCGGCACCGGCACGCGACGGCGGCAGCGGCTGGGCCACGCCCGCCAGCAGCACCACCAGCTCGCCGTCCACCAGGGCCCGCAGCACCCCGGCCACGTCGCCCTCCGCCGGGAGGCCGAGCAGGTCCGGACCGGGCTGATCCGGGGCGTCCGAGGCCGGGCTGACGACAGGTTCGGTGGCCGGGTGCGGGGCCGCGGGCTCCTCGACCGCCTCGGTCGCCAAGGGGCACACCATGCGATCGCCCTCCGCCGCGGACGCGGGGTGCGGGGCCGTGGGCTCCTCGACCGCCTCGGTCGCCAGGAAGCGCACCACGCGCTCGCCCTCCGCCGCGGACACGGCCCGTACGGCGTCCCCGATGGGACCGTCGTACGCCTGTACGCGGCCCGGCCATGCCTCGGGCGGCTCGGGTATGTGGGGCCGCGCGGTCGCCTCGGTCCGGCCCCGCTCCCGGTCGCTCATGGCGTGCGGCACCCTTCCACGAACCGTCGGGCGACAGCGGGGTGTGCGGCCCAGTGAGTGTGCAGATAGCTCGCGTGCACTCCCTGCTGGACGAAGCCCTCGAGGCGGCGCACCGGGCTGCGGACACCCCAGGCGGGGGACGCCCCCGCCCCCGGTTCGACGACGGTCCGATGGAATTCGTGCGCCCGCATCCGGGTCCCCGCCGCGGCCAGCGCACTGTCGCCCACGGCGACGGCGTCCCGGTACCCGAGCGTGAGCCGGCCGCTCATCCGGGCGGTCGCGTCGAGCACCCCGCACATGGGCTGCCCGTCCAGCTCACGGCAGAGATAGAGCAGCCCGGCACACTCGGCGGCGACGGGAGCGCCGCTCACCGCGAAGTCGCCGATGGCCTTGCGGAGCGGCTCGTTGGCAGACAGCTCCGCCGCGTACACCTCGGGGAACCCGCCGCCGACGACCAATCCGCCGGTGCCTTCGGGGAGTTGTTCGTCCCGCAGCGGATCGAAGGCGACGACCTCGGCGCCGGCCGCGGCGAGCAGCTCGGTGTGCTCGGCGTAGGAGAAGGTGAAGGCGGGGCCCCCGGCCACCGCGACCACGGCACGGCCGCCCGGCCGCCCGGCCGGGGCTGTCGCAGGAGGCTCCCACTGCCCCCGAGGCTCCCAGGGCTCGCAGTCCAGCGCCCCCGCGCTTCGCGCCAGCCCCAGCAGCCCCTCCAGATCGCACCCCTGGGACACCTGCGCGGCCATCGCCGCGACCGCCTCCACGGCCTCCCTCCGCCGTTCGGCGACCGGCACCAGCCCCAGATGCCGCGACGGTGTGTCGACCTGCGGCGCCCGCCGCAGCACCCCGAGCACCGGCACTCCCGTCGACTCCAGCGCGTCCCGCAGCAGCTCCTCGTGCCGGTCGGAGGCGACCTTGTTCAGGATCACGCCCCCGAGGCGCACCTCCGGGTCCCAGGACGCGAACCCGTGCACCAGCGCCGCCACCGACCGCGACTGCGACGCGGCGTCCACCACGAGCACCACCGGCGCCCGCAGCAGCTTCGCGACATGCGCGGTCGACGCCAGCTCACCCTCCTTCGCCGCCCCGTCGTACAGGCCCATGACCCCCTCGACGACGGCCAGGTCACACCCGCGCGCCCCGTGCAGGAACAACGGCCCCATCAGCTCGGGGCCGCACAGGTACGCGTCGAGGTTGCGCCCCACCCGCCCGGTGGCGAGCGCGTGGTACCCGGGGTCGATGTAGTCCGGCCCCACCTTGTGCGGGGACACGGTGAGCCCCCGCGCGGTGAGCGCGGCCATCAACCCCGTGGCGACGGTGGTCTTGCCGCTGCCCGAGGAGGGCGCGGCGATGACCAGCCGGGGCACAGCTGTCACCACTCGATGCCTCTCTGGCCCTTCTGACCCGCGTCCATCGGGTGCTTGACCTTGGACATGTCGGTCACGAGATCGGCGAAGTCGACCAGCTTCGCGGGCGCGTTGCGGCCGGTGATCACGACATGCTGGGTCCCGGGACGATCACGCAGCACGTCGACGACCTCATCGGTGTCGATCCACCCCCAGTGCAGCGGGTACGCGAACTCGTCGAGCACGTACAGCTTGTACCGCTCGGCGGCTAGGTCCCGCTTGACCTGCTCCCAGCCCTCCCGGGCCTTGGCCTCGTTGGTCGAGTTGTCACCCTGGATGTCGCGCTGCACCCATGACCAGCCCTCACCCATCTTGTGCCAGTCGACGGAGCCGCCCTCCCCGGACGCCCCCAGCACCCGCAGCGCGTTCTCCTCGCCGACCTTCCACTTGGCCGACTTGACGAACTGGAACACCCCGATGGGCCACCCCTGGTTCCAGGCCCGCAGCGCGAGCCCGAACGCGGCGGTGGACTTGCCCTTGCCGACCCCGGTGTGCACGAGGACCAGCGGCCGGTTGCGGCGCTGCCGCGTCGTCAGCCCGTCCTCCGGTACGACACTCGGCTGTCCCTGCGGCATTACGCGGCCCTCCTCGAAGTCCCCTGAACATCCCTGACCAGCCCGGCGATCGAGTCCGCCCGCAACTCGTCCAGCGTCACCGCAGTACCTCCCAGCTCACCCGCGAGCTGCCCGGCGAGCCCCAGCCGCACCGGTCCCGACTCGCAGTCGACCACCACGGAGGCGACACCGTCCGCCGCGAAGAGCCGGGCGGCCCGCCCGGCCAGCGCGACCGGCTCGGGCCCGCCGGTGGCCCGCCCGTCCGTCACCAGCACGACCAGCGCACGCCGCGCCGGGTCCCTGAGCCGCTCCACCCGCAGCACCTCGTGTGCCTTGAGCAGCCCGGCCGCCAGCGGTGTGCGCCCACCGGTCGGCAGCGCCTCCAGCCGGGCCGCCGCCGCGTCCACGGACGAGGTCGGGGGCAGCGCCACCTCGGCGCCCGCTCCCCGGAACGTCACCAGCCCCACCTTGTCCCGCCGCTGATACGCGTCCAGCAGCAGCGACAGCACGGCCCCCTTGACCGCGCCCATCCGCTGCCGGGCCGCCATCGACCCGGAGGCGTCCACGGCGAACAGCACGAGATTGCCCTCACGCCCCTCGCGCACGGCCTGCCGCAGATCGTCCCGGCGCACCACCAGCCCCGGCCCGGACCTCCCCCGGGCCCGCTGATGCGGCGCCGCCGCCTGCACGGTGGCCGCCAGATGCAGCTTGGTCAGGGCCCCGTGAGGACGCCTGGACCCAGTGGTCCGCCCCTGCTCGGTCCGTGCCCGCGAACGCCGCCCGGCGGCACCCTCGCCGACCCCCGGCACGCTGAGCACCTTCGCCCGAAAGGGCTCGGCGGCCCGTACGGGCGTCTGCTCCCCGGCACCGGAAGCCTGCGGCTGCCCGCCGGCGCCGGCCTCGTCCGACGCGGCCGGTCCACCGTCGTGCGGGCCGTCACCGGACTGCGGCGGCTGCCCGCCGCCCCCACCGGGACCGTCCGGCCCGGGGTCGGGATCCGGATCCGGGTCGTCGTCCTCGGAACCGCCGAACTCCTCCAGGGTGTCGTCCAGCTTGTCCTCGTCGAGCCCCGGCGCGTCGAAGGGGTTACGGCGCCTGCGGTGCGGCAGCGCGAGCAGCGCGGCCTGCCGGACGTCCTCGGCGAGCACGTCCGTCCGCCCGGCCCAGGCCGCCAGGGCGGTCGCCGTACGCGCCATCACGATGTCGGCCCGCATCCCGTCCACCTCGAAGGCGGCACAGGTCGCCGCGATCTGCCGCAGCGCCGCGTCCCCGAGCCGCACCGACGGCAGCAACTCCCGCGCCGCGACGATGCGTCGACGTACATCGGCCTCCTCCTCCGCCCAGCGGGCGGCGAAGGCGGTGGGGTCGTCGTCGTAGGCGAGCCGCCGCCGGACGACCTCCACCCGCTGCTCGGGCTCCCGCGACGCCGCGACCTCCACGGTCAGCCCGAACCGGTCGAGCAACTGGGGCCGCAGTTCACCCTCTTCGGGGTTCATGGTGCCGACCAGCAGAAAACGCGCGGCGTGCCGCACGGACACACCCTCGCGCTCGACGTACGACGCGCCCATCGCCGCCGCGTCCAGCAGCAGGTCCACCAGGTGGTCGTGGAGAAGGTTGACCTCGTCGACGTACAGGATCCCGCGGTGCGCGTCGGCGAGCAGGCCCGGCTCGAATGCCTTGACGCCCTCGGCGAGCGCCCGCTCGATGTCCAGGGCGCCCACCAGCCGGTCCTCGGAGGCGCCGACCGGGAGCTCGACCATCCGTGCGGGGCGCGGGACGCCCGCACCCGGCTCGTGCGGTCCGTCCGGGCAGGCGGGGTCGGGAGCGCCGGGGTCGCAGGAGAAACGGCAGCCGGGGACGACCGGCACCTGCGGCATCAGCGCCGAAAGTGCCCGCACCGCCGTCGACTTGGCCGTGCCCTTCTCACCGCGCACCAGCACGCCGCCGACCGCCGGGGACACGGCGTTCAGCAGCAGTGCGAGCCGCAGGTCGTCCTGGCCGACAACGGCCGAAAAGGGGAAGGGGGTGGTCACAGGTCGTCGCCCTCCAAGTTGCCCTCCAGCTCAAGACAGGTGGCGCGCCGCCGCTCCGGCGTATCGGCCGGCAGCTCCTCGTACATGTCGCACATCTCGTACGTCCGGTCGTCGATGTCCCCGGCCGCCGGGGCGCCGAGGGTGCGCGCGGCGCTCATGCGGGAGCCCCCGGGGGAATGAAGGGCAGTCCCTGCGGCGGCCCCGATTCGATGAGCCGCCACAGCGCGTCCGTGTCCGCGTGCTGCTCGATCAGATCACCGAGCCGGTCGAGCTGCTCCTCGCGCAGCGCGGCGAACGACGTATCGGCGGCCGGCACGAAGCGCCTCCCCGCGGCGAGCGCCACCTCCCGCAGGAAGGCCCGCCGGAATCCGTCCGACTCCAGCGAGCCGTGCCAGTGCGTGCCCCAGGTCTGGCCGACCCGGCAGCCGTCCAGGAAGGGGGTGCCGCCGTGTACGTCGGCGACGCCGTGGTGGATCTCGTAGCCCGCGACCCGCTCCCCGAGGGCCTCGCCCTCGGGCCGGGTGAGTGTCTTCTCCCGGGCGAACCGCACCCGCACCGGCAGGATCCCGAGCGCGTCGACCTCGCCGCTGCGGCTCTCGACGTCGTCCACGATGTGCTCGCCGAGGATCTGGAACCCGCCGCAGATGCCGAGGACGGGCCGCTGCTCGGCGGCCCTGCGGACCAGTGCCTCGGCGAGCCCCCGGGCACGCAGCCACTCCAGCGCCCGGACCGTCCCGCGGGTGCCCGGCACGATCACCAGGTCGGCGTCGGCCAGCTCCTCCGGCCGGTCCACGAACCGCACCACCACACCCGGCTCGGCGGCCAAGGCGTCCACATCGGTGAAGTTGGACATCAGCGGCACGGCGCACACCGCGATCCGCAGCACGTCCTCGCCGACGGGGGCGGACACCTGGGACTCCCGTACGGCACCGCGCAGGGAGACCCGCAGCCCGTCCTCCTCGTCGATGCCCATCCCGTGCCGGAAGGGCAGCACACCGTACGTCCGCCGCCCGGTGAGGTCGTGCAGCATGTCGAGGCCGGGCTCCAGCAGGCTGACATCTCCCCGGAACTTGTTGACCAGATACCCGGCGACGAGTTCCTGGTCCTCGGGGGAGAGCAGGGCCACGGTCCCGAAGAACGACGCGAAGACACCGCCGCGGTCGATGTCGCCCACCACCAGCACGGGCAGCCGCGCACTGCGCGCGATGCCCATGTTGACGATGTCCGTCCGCCGCAGATTGATCTCAGCCGGAGAGCCGGCCCCCTCACAGATCACCGCGTCATACGTGCCCCGCAGCTCGGCGAGACAGTCGAGCACGGTCCCCAGCAGCTTCTGCTGCCGTCCGCCGTGGTAGCCGCGCGCGCTCAGCTCGCCGACCGGCTTGCCCATCAGCACGACCTGACTGCTCTGCTCGCCACCGGGCTTGAGCAGCACGGGATTCATCAGCGCCGTCGGCTCCACACGGCACGCCTGCGCCTGCATGGCCTGGGCCCGGCCGATCTCCGCCCCCTCCCTCGTCACGAAGGAGTTGAGGGACATGTTCTGCGCCTTGAAGGGCGCGACCTTGACGCCCTGGCGTACCAGCCACCGGCAGATCCCGGCGGTCACGACGCTCTTGCCGGCGTCGGAGGTGGTACCGGCGACCAGAAGACCACCGCTCATACTCTCTGCCCCCTCTTCAGCGACCGCGCGTTCGTCAGCAGCCGCGCCCCGGCGCACACCCCGAGCGCCAGCCAGGTGACGCGCCGCGACAGCCGTACGGCCCGGTCGACGTCCTGGGTGACGACGGCCCGTCCCTGTGTGTTCAGCACGGGCCGGTGCTCCACCCGCCCCCCGTACGACAGCGTCCCGCCCAGCCGCACCCCGAGCGCCCCGGCGAAAGCGGCCTCCACGGGGCCGGCGTTGGGGCTCGGATGCCTCATCGCGTCCGCCCGCCAGGCGCTCACGGCACCGCGCGGATCCGGCCCGGCCAGCGCCGCGAGCACGGCCGTCAGCCGCGCCCCCGGCCACCCCGCCAGGTCGTCGAGCCGGGCAGAAGCCCAGCCGTAGCGCCGGTACTTGGGCGACTTGTGGCCCACCATGGCGTCGAGCGTGTTCACGGCCCGGAACCCGAGCAGCCCCGGCACCCCGCCCACGGCCCCCCAGACGAGCGCGCCCACGACCGCGTCGGAGGTGTTCTCGGCGACGGACTCCACCACGGCCCGGGCGATCTGGTCCGCGTCCAGCGCCTGCGGGTCCCGCCCGCACAGATGCGGCAGCCGCGCCCGCGCGCCCTCGATGTCTCCGGCCTCCAGGGCGCGCCCGATGTGCCGGGCCTCCCGGGCCAGCGAAGTCCCCCCGACCACCGCCCAGGTGGCGGCGCCGGTCAGGGCCAGGGATGCGGCGGGGGACGTACGGACGGCCCGGGTGGCGATGGTTCCGAGCGCCACGGCGCCACCGGCGCACACGGCCGTGTGCAGCGCACCCCACGCGCGGTGGTCACGCCACAACACACCTTCCACGGCAGCGGCGGCCCGCCCGAACACGGCGACCGGATGCCCCCGGCGCGGGTCGCCGAGCAGCAGATCACCGAGAAGTCCGGCGGCGGCGCCGTACGCGAAGACGCGATCGGCACGCATGGGCGTCAGCCGGCCGCGGGGGCGGGCAGCGCCCTGGTGCGGAACCTCAAGTTCGAACGGCAGCCGAGCATCGCGTTATGTCCTCACTCAGGGTGTCCGCGCCCTGGTTCGACGAGACCGGCGGTGAGAGTTCCTGGCTCCCGGGGGGTTTCTACCCCGGTGACAGTGGCGGGACCGCGCCGGATTCGCACCGGCTTCCTCTTCTGCCGCCGTAGATGGCTCCGGCAGTCCACCACGGGGTCGGAAGGGCCGTCAACTTGCTGTTGACCTGCGAAGGGAGAGTGTGCGGAGGCCCACACAGGCGTGAGGTGC
The DNA here is from genome assembly GCF_043673425.1 of Streptomyces sp. M41. Taxonomy (NCBI): domain Bacteria; kingdom Bacillati; phylum Actinomycetota; class Actinomycetes; order Kitasatosporales; family Streptomycetaceae; genus Streptomyces; species Streptomyces sp. M41. The sequence goes on from NZ_JBIMKE010000030.1 coordinate 36,831, forward strand.
GGGACGGTGTTCCGTCTCGCACCTCGATCCGTGACCGGCGTGCGTCAGCGCACGACGCGCGCGCGGGTCACGCCACGATCAGATAGATCCCGTAGCCCACGGCCGCCGCACACGCCGCGAAGCAGGCGTACGCGCCGGTGACCGCGAGCGTGGCCGAGTCGCCCTGGGCCACCGCGCGTTCGCGGCGGGACAGGCCGGTGATGCCCAGGGTGAACAGGCCCACCAGGGCAATGGTGACCACGAGGCTGACACCGAAGACGGAGCCGAGAGCCGCCCAGTCGATCTTCATGCTTCTGCTTCCTTGAGTAACCGGAGGAGTAACCGGGTGGGGGTCAGACGGCTGCCTTGGACGGCGCCGGCTCGGAGGCCTGAGCCGGGACGGTGGCCGTGATGTCCTCGGTCACCGTGCCCGCCGGCGGCGGCGTCACGGCGGCCATGGCCGTGGTCACCACGCCGGCCGGCTCGTCGGGGTCGTGGTCGTTGACGTTGGTGTGGTCGACGATCTCGCGGCGGGAGAGCTTCCAGATCACGGCGCTGGAGACGACCAGGAAGACCGCGACGAGGGCCGTGCCCCAGTCGCCGAAGCCGGTCACGTACTCCGCGAGCGCGCCCACCAGGGCGGCGGCCGGCAGGGTCAGGCCCCAGGCGACGAACATCCGGGTGGCCGTCGACCAGCGGACCACGCCGCCCTTGCGGCCGAGGCCCGCGCCCATGACCGCGCCGGAGACGGAGTGCGTGGTGGAGAGGGAGAAACCCAGGTGGGAGGAGGCCAGGATGACCGTGGCCGCGCTGGTCTGGGCGGCGAAGCCCTGCTGCGGCTGGAGGTCGGTCAGACCCTTGCCCATGGTGCGGATGATGCGCCAGCCGCCGAGGTAGGTGCCGAGGGCGATGGCGACGCCCGCGGAGAGGATGACCCACATGGGCGGGTCGGAGTCGGGGGCGAGGGTGCCGCCGGCGACCAGGGCGAGGGTGATGATGCCCATGGTCTTCTGCGCGTCGTTGGTGCCGTGGGCCAGGGAGACCAGACCGGCGGAGGCGATCTGCCCGGCGCGGTAGCCCTTCTTGGACGCCTCGCCGCCGTCGGCCTTCTTGCCGAGCTTGTAGGTCAGCCGCGTGGCGAACATCGCCGCGATGCCCGCCACCAGCGGGGCGGCGATCGCCGGGATCAGCACCTTGGTGACGAGCACGTCGCCGTGGACCGCGCCGACGCCGGCCGAGGCGACGGTGGCGCCGATCAGGCCGCCCATGAGGGCGTGCGAGGAGCTGGAGGGCAGACCGACCAGCCAGGTCAGCAGGTTCCAGAGGATCGCACCGACCAGCGCGGCGAATATGACTTCGGGACGGATGCCGGCCTCGTCGACGAGGCCCTTGGAGATGGTGTTGGCGACCTCCACCGAGAGGAAGGCGCCGACGAGATTGAGGACGGCGGACATGGCCACCGCGACCTTGGGCCTCAGAGCGCCCGTGGAAATGGTCGTGGCCATCGCGTTGGCGGTGTCGTGGAAACCGTTCGTGAAATCGAACGCGAGTGCGGTCACCACCACAATCGCGAGGATCAGCGAGAAGCTTTCCATTTACCCAGGCAATCGTTCGAGGTCATTGGCGCGATGAACGTAGGCAACCTGAGTGAACGGAAGATGAACTGGGGCGGGCCGCACGGTGTCCGGGAGGGAGGGTTTCTCCCATGGTGGCGGAGGCTTCCGTTCCGCTGGGTGGCGTACGGCCCGGGCCCCATGGGCTAGCGGCCCCGGGCGAACTTCCTCAGCTGCGCCATGGACCCGTTGAAGAGATTCTGGTCACCCGGCAGGCTGCCGCCGTTGTCGTACTGCCAGAAGGTCCACAACCGCCATCCGGCCGGCAGTGTTCCCGCGCTCGACGCGTTGTAGCGCGCCGCCCACAGCGCGTGATCGGCGGCGAAGGCGCGGTCGGCGCCGGTGCAGGTGTTCCACCAGTGGGTGGTCGTGTAGATCACCGGGCGGCGGCCGGTGAGCCGCAGCACCTCGTCGCTGAAGGACCGGATCCAGGCGGTCATCCTGGCCTTGGTCAGCCCGTAGCACTTCTGCCTGCCGTACGGGTTGTACTCGATGTCGAGCGCGGGCGGCAAGGTCCAGCCGTCGGGCCGCCAGCCGCCGCCGTTGCGCACGAAGTACGCCGCCTGGGTCCTGCCGGACGACCTGTTCGGCAGGGCGAAGTGGTAGGCGCCGCGGACCAGGCCCGCGTCGCGGGAGCCGTTGTACTGCTGGCCGAAAAAGGGGTTGCGGTAGGTGTGTGACTCGGTCGCCTTGACGTAGACGAACCGGGCGCCTTTCGCCTTGGCCTTCGGCCAGTTGACGTTCTTCTGGTGGGACGAGACGTCATGCCCCCTCGGCTTGCCGGCCGCCGAGGCGGGCGTCTCGGCGAGCGCGGTCGCGCCGAGGGCGAGTGCGGTCATGGATGCCGCTATGAAGCGCGAGTGGCGGCGGTAGCGGTGACGGGTGCGGCGACCGGAGTGGCGACCGGAGTGGCGGCGGGGCGGTTTGCGATCACGGGCCATGTGGTTCCCCCCGGAATGGCGACGTGCACGACAAATCCCCCAGAGATCATGGGAAGATCGTTGAATTCTGATCGATCTCAGGCCAAGTAGGGACGGAAGGTGCTATGTCCTCATCTGTGTACTTCCGGACGCTGGCCTTCCGTCCTAAAGTGCCCGGCCCCGGCGGGACTTGAGGCCGCGTGTGGACGCCGGCTGGCAGGATCGCCGTATGACTGAGGAGCGGCAGGGGCGGCAGGGGCGGCAGGGGCAGCGGAGCCGGAAGGTGCGTGCCGAGGAGGTCGACGCGTGGGAGGCCCTCGTGGCCACGGCGCGGCGGACCGTGGCCGAGGGGCTGGTCGTCGGCACGTCCGGGAACGTGTCGGTGCGGGTCGGGGACACGGTGCTGGTCACGCCGTCGGGGGTGCCGTACGACCGGCTGACCGCGGAGGACGTGACCGGGGTGGACCTGGAGGGCGGGCAGGTGCTGGGCACGCTGGTGCCGACGAGCGAGCTGCCGATGCACCTCGCGGTGTACCGCGCGACGGACGCCGGCGCGGTGGTCCACACACACGCGGTCCACGCGACGGCCGTCTCGACCCTGGTCCCCGAGCTTCCGCTGATCCACTACATGGCGGCGGCCCTCGGCGGTCCGGTCCGGGTCGCCCCCTATGCGACGTACGGCACCCAGGAGTTGGCCGAGAACATGCTCCGTGCCCTCACCGGCCGCACCGCCTGTCTCCTCCAGAACCACGGCACGATCGCCTACGGCGCGACCCTCGCCCAGGCCCACGACCGCACGGCCCAGCTGGAGTGGATGTCCCGCCTGTGGCTCACGGCCTCCTCGGTGCCGGGCCTCACACCGACGCTGCTGTCCGAGGAGCAGGTGGCCGAGGCGGGGGAGCGGTTGCGGGGGTACGGGCAGCGGGGGTGAGCGCGGGGCCGCGCGCAGAGCTGCGGGAGGGCTGCGGGGACGCGGCGGGCGTGCGGTGGGAGTACGGCGGGGAGTGCGGCGAGCTCGCGGCGGGCGTGCGGGGTGCGCGCGGTGGGAGTACTGCTGGAGGCCCGCCTCACTCCAAGTCGCCCTCCCACTGGCCCGGCCCCCCGTCCGCCAGGACACTGGACACGTGCGCACTGTCACCGCGACGGCCGCTGCCGTCACCGTTGCCCTTGCCGCCGGCGTGGCGAGCGTCGCCGCCGGGCGGTTCGCCAGTGGGGCCGCGCTGACGGCGCCCTCGGGCAGGCCGCTGCCCACCGAACCCCGGCTCACCGTGCATGCCACGGCCGCGGGCCAGATCGCCCTCACCCGCGACCTGGCCTCCCTGCGCCCCGGCACCTATGGTCTCTCCGGCGACGGCTCGCATGCCGTCGTGGGCCCCGTCCTCGCGTCGGCGAAGCACTCCGCCGACACCGTCGTACGCCGTCTGGAACGCGTCACCCACGGCACCCTCGACCCCGGCGACAGCGTCTGGCTCACCCCGAACGTCCACGTGGGCAACCCGAGCGCGGCCCTCGGCCTCGACCACGCCGACATCGACATCCCCGGCGAACTCGGCTCCCTGCCCGCCTGGTTCGTCCCCGGCAACCGCAGCACCTGGATCATCGCCGTGCACGGCCTCGGCACCACCCGCGAACACGCCATGAACATCATGGGGTTCCTCAGCGGGCGGCACTTCCCGGTGCTCGCCCTCGCCTACCGCGGCGACCTCGGCGCACCCCGCCCACCGGACGGCCTCAACCACCTCGGTGAGACCGAGTGGCGCGACCTGGACGCCGCGATGCGCTACGCCGTGCGGTACGGCGCCAAACAGTTCGTGCTGCTCGGCTGGTCCACCGGCGCGACGATGGCGCTGCGCGCCGCCGCGCACTCGGGCCTGCGTGACCGGGTCTCGGGGCTCGTCCTGGACTCCCCGGTGCTGAGCTGGGAGGCCACCCTGCGCGCCCTCGCCGCGGCCCGCCACACCCCCAGCGCGCTGCTGCCGCTCGCCGTCCGCGCCGCACAGGGCCGCACCGGCCTGGACGCCGGCCGGGGCACCGACGCCGGCGCCCCCCACCGGCCCGCCGTGCCGACGCTGATCTTCCACGGACCCGACGACAGGGTGGCCCCCTGGACCCTGTCCCGTCGGCTGGCCCACACCTACCCCGGTCTCGTGGCCCTCCATACGGTCGAGCGCGCCCCGCACGCGGCCATGTGGAACGCCGACCCCGAGTCCTACGAGGAGGCGCTGCGCCGCTTCCTCACCCCGCTGATGTGACGCCGGCCGGCACCGTCCCCGGCCCCACGGCGCGAGCGAGGGGATCCGGTCCCGCAGATTCCGTTTAAGGCCGTACCAGTGGCCTGTTATCGGCCCTCCGGTGCTCGCAGAGCCTCGTGCGTTGGCCATCCCCGTCGCCCCTCGTGACATTCCGTTTGGGTTTTCGGACCGTCAACCGGAAGACTGCACCCGTGACGTCCCGTATCCCGCGCGACTCCAGGCTTCGACTCGTCCGCCCGCGACCCCTGGCCGCCGCCCCCAGAGCCGTGAACCAGCGGCGCCCACGCCGCCCCGCACCGCGCCCCCCGGAGGGCACACCGGCCCGGGCCGAACTGGCCAGAATGGCGCGCTCCGGCCTGGCCGCCGCGGCCCGTGTCGCCCACTGGGCCGATGCCGCCCTGGGCCCCGGCCGGGCCGGGGGCACCTCCGACGGCAAGGGCACCCTCTCCGACGCGACCGCCGAACGAGCCGCCCTGGCCCTCGGTCTGACCGCGGCTCAGGTCCGCGCCGACTGGGACACCGCTCGCCTCGCCGGCCTCGTCGAGGTGCACGGGGACAGCGCCCGCCCCGGCTGGCGCCTGCGCGCCTGGGACCGCGACGACAGCGCCGTGCTGCGCGGCTGGGTCGCCCTCTTCGACGCCTGGTCGCTCGCCCACCCGGAACCCGAGCGACACGAGCACGGCGCCGTGGCCGACGTCGTCTCCGCGATGCCCCAGTTGCTCTCCTTCCTCCAGCTGTCCGCCGGATCCGTCCCCGTGGCACAGCTCCTGGACCTGCTGGAGCAGCGGGTCACCGAACTGCGCACCGAGAGATGCGAGATCCCCTACGGGCCCCGCCCCGAGCCGGTCACCGTCCCGGCCGCCGCCGAGGACCCCTCGCTCGCCCCCCTCCTGGACTGGGCCCTGCACGCCCTCGCCTCCGTCGGCGCCCTCACCTACGGCGACGGCCAGGCCACCCTCACCCCGCTCGGCAACTGGGCGGTCTGGGTCAAGCTCGAGCAGATCTGCGTAGCCGCCCAGAGCCCCGCCGGGAACATCGAGCAGTCCGCCGAGGGCATGCTCCGCGGCTGCGCCCAGCTGCGGCCCAACGCCGCCCGCGACGAGTACCGCGCCTGGCTCGCCGCCCGCCCCGTCGGCAGCGCCGTCACCGAACTCCTCGGCGCCGCCCGGGGCGACGACGCCCTGCTGCGCGGCCTCGCCTTCGAGGCGCTGCGCGTCGTCGGCGCCCCCGCCGAGCCCGACGTACGCGCCGTCGCGGACGAGCCGACCCTGCGGCCCTACGCCCTGCTGTGGCTGGCCGAGCACGACGGCCTCGACCCCGAGGACGCCCACGAGGTGCTCACCCGCGAAGAGGCCACCTGGCTGTGGGTCGACACCGCAGCCGCCGTCGCCGACCACGGCGAGGCCCCGATGCTGGTACGCCACCTGGAGTCGGCGGTGCAGCCCACCGTGCCGATGCTGCTCGACGAGGTGCGTGCCGTCGGTCACCCCCGCACCGTGCAGGTCCTGGTCGCGCTCGCCGCGGCCCACCCCGACCCCGCCCTGGCGAAGGCCGTGCGCCGCGCCGCCTTCCAGGTGCACACCGGGGGAAGCTAGGGCCCGTGCTCAGGCGCCCGTCTCGGGGGCATAGGTGCCGAAGCTCCACACGTTGCCCTCGATGTCCCGGGCCATGTAGTCCCGCGAGCCGTAGTCCTGGTCCGTCGGGGGCATCAGGATCTCGGCGCCGTGCTCCACGGCCCGTCGGTGGTGTGCGTCGACGTCCTCCACGACGACGTACACCCCGGTCGTGCCCGCGGCCTTCATCGCCTTGTCGAAGGCGCTGTCGGTGCCCTTCGAGCCGAGCATCACCGCGCCGTTGCCCTGCATCAGCTCGGCGTGGGCGACCTTGCCGTCCTCGCCCTCGTACACCGCGAGCTCCGTGAACCCGAACGCCTCCGTGAGCTGCTTGATCGCCGCTTTCGCGTCCGCGTACAGCAGCGTCGGGTAGATGCTCGGACGCCCACCGCTCGTACCTGCCATGCCGATCACCCCTTTGTGACCATCACCCTCGGGAAATCCGGAGAATCCTAGGAACGCCGCGCTCTGCCGCCCGCAGCGGCCGGAGTCCCGACCTGCTGCCAGTCTCGCAGCGACCACTGACAACGGCCCGCCGGTCGCCGCCGGGCCGCGGTCCGAACACATGAACCCAGAAAAAGTGGTTGCACGGCCCCGTTAGACTGAACCCCATGGCCATTCTCCTCGCGCATTAGACGGCGGGAACGTCCTCAGCCGCCCATCCCGCCACTACCCCTGCCCTGGAGTCTGTCCGTGATCTCCGCCTCCGGTATCGAGCTGCGCGCCGGTGCGCGCGTCCTCATCGAGTCCGCGACCTTCCGCGTCGCCAAAGGCGACCGCATCGGCCTCGTCGGCCGCAACGGCGCCGGCAAGACCACCCTCACCAAGTGCCTGGCCGGCGAGGGCATCCCCGCCGGCGGCACCATCTCCCGCTCCGGCGAGGTCGGCTACCTCCCGCAGGACCCCCGCACCGGCGACCTCGACGTGCTCGCCCGGGACCGCGTCCTGTCCGCGCGCGGGCTCGACGTACTGATCCGCAAGATGCGCGAGAACGAACAGCGGATCGCGAACGGCCAGGGCGCCACCCGGGAGAAGGCGCTCAAGCAGTACGAGCGCCAGGAGACGGAGTTCCTCACCAAGGGCGGATACGCCGCCGAGGCCGAGGCCGCCACCATCGCCGCCGCGCTGAACCTCCCCGACCGGGTGCTCGGCCAGCCGCTGCACACCCTCTCCGGCGGTCAGCGCCGCCGTATCGAGCTGGCCCGCATCCTGTTCTCCGACGCGGACACCCTGCTGCTCGACGAGCCGACCAACCACCTCGACGCCGACTCGATCGTCTGGCTGCGCGACTACCTCAAGACCTACCGCGGCGGCTTCATCGTGATCTCCCACGACGTCGACCTGGTCGAGACGGTGGTGAACAAGGTGTTCTACCTGGACGCCAACCGTGCCCAGATCGACGTCTACAACATGGGCTGGAAGCTCTACCAGCAGCAGCGCGAGGCCGACGAGAAGCGCCGCAAGCGCGAGCGGCAGAACGCCGAGAAGAAGGCCGCCGCGCTCAACGCCCAGGCCGACAAGATGCGCGCCAAGGCCACCAAGACGGTCGCCGCGCAGAACATGGCCCGGCGCGCGGAACGGCTGCTGTCCGGGCTCGAAGAGGTCCGCCAGTCCGACAAGGTCGCCAAGCTCCGCTTTCCCGAGCCCGCGCCCTGCGGCAAGACCCCGCTGACCGCCGAGGGCCTGTCGAAGTCGTACGGCTCCCTGGAGATCTTCACCGACGTCGACCTGGCCATCGACAAGGGATCGAGGGTCGTCATCCTCGGGCTGAACGGTGCGGGCAAGACGACCCTGCTCAGGCTCCTCGCGGGCGTGGAACAGCCGGACACCGGCGCGGTCGTCCCCGGCCACGGCCTCAAGATCGGCTACTACGCCCAGGAGCACGAGACCCTGGACCCGGACCGCACGGTCCTGGAGAACATGCGCTCCGCCGCCCCCGACATGGACCTCGTCGAGGTTCGCAAGGTGCTCGGCTCGTTCCTGTTCTCCGGTGACGACGTCGACAAGCCCGCCGGGGTCCTCTCCGGCGGTGAGAAGACCCGTCTCGCCCTCGCCACCCTGGTCGTCTCCTCGGCGAACGTCCTGCTGCTCGACGAGCCCACCAACAACCTCGACCCGGCCAGCCGTGAGGAGATCCTCGGGGCGCTGCGCACCTACAAGGGCGCGGTCGTGCTCGTCACCCACGACGAGGGCGCCGTCGACGCCCTGCAGCCGGAGCGGATCATTCTGCTGCCCGACGGTGTCGAGGATCTGTGGGGCGCCGATTACGCGGATCTCGTCGCCCTCGCTTGATCGAATGCGTGATCACCGGCGTATGGATCATTCGGCCCATCGGTGATCCATCATCTGTGTGAGATCTCCTCGTACCGAGGTGTGTACTACATCAATTTCGCGGCCGAGTCCTTCATCGACAAGGGCTCGGCCGCCGCGCGTCGCTGACCTGGTGCTTCGCAAAAGAACCCGTTCGGCGGTACGGACATCGCCTCTCGGAATTCCGTATTCCGCATGTGGGGACGCGCTCCTGTCGTCACAACCTTGTCTCACGGACCTTGCCGAATGGGTGGCCATGAAGCGCCGGAGGGGTGATCATGAGGAGACCAGAGCGCACTTCCCATGAGGAGGCACGGGTGGCCGAGACTCTGAAGAAGGGCAGCCGGGTGACCGGCGCCGCGCGCGACAAGCTCGCGGCAGACCTGAAGAAGAAGTACGACTCCGGTGCGAGCATTCGGGCACTGGCCGAGGAAACCGGCCGCTCGTATGGCTTCGTTCACCGGATGCTCAGCGAGTCGGGCGTCACGCTTCGTGGGCGTGGCGGCGCGACACGAGGCAAGAAGGCCGCAGGCTGATCTCGGGCGGCCCATCGCCTTCGATGGTGACCACCCGGTCGGTCTGCTGATCGCCCGGGTGGTTACTGTGCAGTCACTTAAGGGGTGCCCTGCCGGGCATCCCATGTGACCGCACGCATCGGAGGCACCCCATGGCTTCGCCCGACCAGGAACTCGCTCCCCTGCTCGACAAGAACGGCGTACGGCTCACCGTCGACGGCGCGATCGCCACGGTGACGCTGACGAATCCGGCCAAGCGCAACGCACAGAGCCCCGCCATGTGGCGGACGCTCGCCGAAGCCGGGCGGACCTTGCCGGGCAGCGTACGGGTCGTAGTGCTGCGCGGTGAGGGCCAGTCCTTCTCCGCCGGTCTCGACCGGCAGATGTTCACGCCCGAGGGGATCGAGGGCGAGCTCTCCTTCATCGACCTCGCGCGCAGCAGCGACGGCGAACTCGACGCTGCCATCGCGGAGTTCCAGGACGGCTTCAGCTGGTGGCGGCGCAACGACCTCGTGTCCATCGCCGCCGTCCAGGGCCATGCCATCGGGGCGGGCTTCCAGCTCGCGCTCGCCTGTGACGTGCGCGTCGTCGCCGACGACGTGCAGTTCGCCATGCGCGAGACCAGCCTTGGACTGGTCCCGGACCTGACGGGCACGCACCCGCTGGTCGGGCTGGTCGGATACGGCCGTGCGCTGGAGATCTGCGTGACCGGCCGGTTCGTGCTCGCCGAGGAGGCCGTCAGCAGCGGACTGGCCAACCTCGCCGTGCCCGCCGAGCAGCTCGACGCCGCCGTACAGGACCTCGCGGCGGCCGTCGTGGCCGCGCCGCGAGATGCCGTGATCGAGACCAAGGCGCTGCTGCGGGGTGCCGTCGACCGCACCTACGACGAGCAGCGCGGCGCCGAGCGGGCCGCACAGGCACGCCGACTGAGGGACCTGGCGGGCCTCGGCGAATGAGCGGGGGCCGGTGGGTCCGGGCGGGTGATTCGGGTGGGAGATTCGGGTCTGTGGTTCGGGCGGGTGAGCCGCGCGGCAGCCGCCGACCCCCGGCCACCGAGCCGTGCGCCGATCAGCCGACGGATGTGATCAGCACCGCCACCGTCGGGTGATCGGGCGACGCTGCTCCCACCCTCTCGCGCACCTCCCGGGCCACCTCCACGGCCCGGTGGTCCGCGCGCACCGCGAACTCCACCCGCACATGGCGACGCGGCAGGGCGGCCTCGCCCCGCCGCTCCTCGATGTGCACCGAACGGCCCAACCCGCCCGGCAGTCCCGTCAGCCGGACGACACCCGGGACCGCCGAGGCCACCGCGGCGATGCGCTCCTCGTCGGCGTCGACGTCGGCTCGGGCTACCGATGCGGCTTCGGCGTCGGCCGACTCGGCCGCCGTCTCCGGCTCCGGCGGGCTGACCGCGCCGGGCCCCGGGTCCTCGTCCAGCAGGGCCGTCACCCGCAGGTCCACCTCGGTCACCGTCAGACCGAGGCGGTCCACCGCCGTGGCCGCGAGCAGCGCGCGCAGCCGCTGCGCCGTCTCCGGCAGCGGCTGCGTCGCCGTGGTCGCGAAGTCCGCCGTGATCCGCAGCGGCCCCGGCGGCAGAGCACCGGGCGGCTGCGGTACGGCGGCCTCCTGCGCCTGGGCCGGATCGGTGAGGGCGATCCGCAGCGCCTCCAGCCGTACCCCGCGCATGTCCTTGGCCGCGCTCCTCAGCACCGCCGCGGACGCCTTCTCGGCGATCCACGCGCCGTCGCGCGCATCCCCCAGCGGCAGCAGTCTGCCGAGCCCCAGCTGCTGCCGGACCGTCTGCGTCCACCGATCCGCCGTAGTCATTCCTCCAGCCTGCCCCATCCCCGGCGCGGGATCGCGCAACCGTGCTTACGGTGGTCATGGGACGACGACCGAAAAGGACGAACGGCCATGACTGATGTGACGGAGCAGAACCGGGGGACGGAGGGCGAGAGCGCTCCCACCATGCGCAAGACGCAGGCGACGAGGCGGGGCGGGGGAGACCCGGGGTCCCGCGGTCGCACCACGATCGCGGACGGCGTCGTGGAGAAGATCGCCGGAATGGCGGCACGCGACGTGGACGGTGTGCACGCCATGGGCAGCGGCATCTCGCGGACCATCGGGGCCGTGCGCGACCGGGTGCCCGGCGGGACCACGAAGTCGGTGACCCGGGGAGTGAAGGCCGAGGTCGGCGAGGTACAGGCCGCGCTCGACCTCGAGATCGTCGTCGAGTACGGCGTGTCGATCGCCGATGTGTCGCGGGACGTGCGCGAGAACGTGATCACCGCCGTGGAGCGGATGACCGGTCTCGAAGTCGTCGAGGTCAACATCGCGGTGAGTGATGTGAAGCTGCCCGAGGAAGAGGAAGAAGAACCGGAGCGCCGGATCCAGTGACGCGCCGGCGTCCGGACGACGCAGCGGCCGGGGAGTTGCCGAGGAGCTGAGGAGCGCACCATGAGCATGGCCGTGGTCGGCATGATCGCCGGCATGGCATTGGGCTTCGCCGGGTATTTCGGCGGATTCGGCGCCTTTTTGCTGGTGGCGGCCCTGGGCGCCGTCGGCTTCGTCGTCGGGCGGTTCCTGGAGGGGGACTGGGAGCTCGGTGACTTCTTCCGCCACCGTGACGAACGGCGGCGGTGACGGCCGTGAGCGGTGGTGCCGCGGAGCTCCGCAAGCCGCCGCCCGCGGTCGCGGCGGGGGAGCGCGGGGCGACCTGGATCGCCGACCGGGTCGTCGCGAAGATCGCCTCCCAGGCCGCACGCGAGGCGGTGGGCAGGCTCGCGCGGGACGCCGACCGGCCCTACGCCAATGTCGTCGTGGCCCATGACACCGCCCGGGTCCGGGTTCACCTCGAACTCGACTACCCCACCGACATCGGCGCCCGCTGCGCGGCCGTGCGTCGGCACGTCACCGAGCGGGTAGTCGCGTTGGTGGGCATGGAAGTGCCGGAGGTCGTCGTGCATGTGGAGCGGCTGCACCCGGCGCCCGGGCAGGGCGCGGCACGGGGGAGGAGGACGCGATGAGCGAGTCCCAGGGCCCCGAGGGCACCACACAGCGACTGCCGGTCATCGAGAAGGAGACCGGACCCGAACCCCTCGACCAGTCGGCGTCGGCGGCGGACCAAGAGCCCCCGCCCGCCCTCGAGGACGAGCACGGCCGCGCCGGCCGCTTCTGGTCCGCCCGCCGGATCCCGGCCGCGCTCACGGCACTCGTGCTCTTCGTGGGCGCCGGCTTCTTCCTGTACGACATCGCCTCCGTACGCGCCGACCGCGCCGGCATGCGCTGGCGCCGGGAACTGGCCCACCAGCTCGCCACGCGCCCCCTGGACGACACATGGGTACTGCTCGGCGCGGGCGTCGCCGCCGCCCTCGGCCTGTGGCTGCTGGTCCTCGCCGTCACCCCGGGCCTGCGCTCGGTGCTGGCGATGCGGCGTACCCACCCCGATGTGCGCGCCGGGCTCGACCGCGACCTGGCCGCGCTGGTGCTGCGCGACCGGGCCATGGAGATCTCCGGTGTCCAGTCGGCACGGGTCCGGATGGGCCGGCGCCGGGCCGACGTGCGCGCCGTCTCGCACTTCCGCGACCTGGACGACGTACGCGCCGACCTCGACGTCACGCTCGCCGACGCGATCATGGGCCTGGGGCTGGCCCGCCCGCCGTCGCTGTCGGTGCGGGTACGGCGGGCCGGACGGAAGGGGTGAGGGCCGTGCCCAGGGTGCTCAACCGGGTGCTGATCGGGCTCGTCGGGCTGGTGCTGCTGGTGATCGGCGGTTCCGTCCTGGCCGTCGGGCTCGGCCTCGACCCCCCGTCCTGGTGGATCCACGACAGCCGGCACGACGTGCTGCTCAGCGATGCCGAGCGCACCCGCTGGCGGGACGAGGACTGGTGGTGGCCGGTCGTCATCGCCGTGCTGGCCGTCCTGGTCCTGCTGGCCCTGTGGTGGCTCGCCGCGAATCTGCGCCGTCGCCGCCTCACCGAGGTCCTGGTCGACACCGGCGACGGCGAGGGCGCGCTGCTGCGGGGCCGGGCCCTGGAGAGCGTCCTGACGAGCGAGGCGGCGAGGGCGGAGGGCGTCCAGCGCTCCCGGGCCCGTCTGACGGGACGGCGTCTCGCCCCCGAGGCCCGGGTGCGGCTCCGGCTGGAACCGCATGTGGACCCCGGGACGGCACTGGACGACCTCACCACACAGGCCCTGGCCCACGCCCGCGACTCGGCCGGCCTGGCCTCCCTGCCCACCGAGGTCCGGCTCAGGGGCGTCAAGCACGGGGCGGAGCGGGTCAGCTGAGGCGGCCTGATATGCGGCGGGACGTCGCGGACACGGCTGATGACGAGCCCCGTCCGTGGAGTCCGCCTGCCCACGACGGGACTTTGCCGACGCGCCCTAGAACCCGTGCCGGGCCCCGCCGTCCACCGACAGCATGACCCCGGTGACATAGGAGGCGGCCGGGGACAGCAGGAACGCCGCCGCGCGGCCGAACTCCTCCGGTGCGCCGTACCTCCGCAGCGGGATGCGGGACTCGGCGGCTGCCCGGGTCGCCTCGGGGTCGGCGGACAGCGCGTCGAGCTCGCGCACCCGGTCGGTGTCGATGCGCCCGGGGAGCAGTCCGACTACGCGGATGCCTCGGGGCCCCAGCTCGTCGGAGAGGGACTTCGCGAACCCGGCGAGCCCGGGGCGCAGCCCGTTCGAGATCGTCAGTCCCGGGATCGGCTCGTGCACCGACCCGGAGAGCACGAACCCGATGACACCGCCCGACTCGAGCTCCGCCGCCGCGGCCCGCGCGAGCCGTACCGCGCCGAGGAACACCGACTCGAACGCCGCCTGCCACTGCTCGTCGGTGCTGTCGGCGACGAAACCGGGCGCCGGCCCGCCGACGCTGATGAACACGCCGTGGAAGCCGCCGAAGTGCGCACGGGCGGCCTCGATCAGCTGCCCGGCCGCCCGCGGATCGGCGTTGTCCACGGCCATCCCGACCGCGTTCGGGCCCAGTGCGGCCGCCGCGTCGGTGACGCTCTTCTCGTCCCGTCCGGTGATGATCACCTTCGCGCCGTCGGCCACGAGCTCACGCGCCGCCGCGTTGCCCAGTCCGCGCGTGGCGCCGGTGACGACGTACACCCGGTCCTTCAATCCAAGATCCATGGCCCCTATCCTGCCCGGTCGCCCCCGAACAGGGCGAGGGCGGTGTTCACCAGGCCGATGTGGCTGAACGCCTGCGGGAAGTTGCCGAGCCCGCGCTCGGCGACGGGGTCGTACTCCTCCGACAGCAGCCCCACGTCGTTGGTGAGCGCCACCAGCCGTTCGAACAGCTCCCTGGCCTCCTGGGTACGGCCCGTCATGTGCAGCGCGTCCGCGAGCCAGAACGAGCAGACCAGGAACGTGCCCTCGCCGCCCGGCAGCCCGTCGACGGTTTTCCCGTCCGCGCTGTAGCGGCGCAGCAAGCCGTGCTGGCCGAGCTCGGCGCGGATCGCGTCGATCGTGCCGACGACGCGTGGATCGTCGGGCGGCAGAAAGCCCACGCGCGGGATGAGCAGCAGCGCGGCGTCCAGCTCACGGGAGCCGTAGGACTGGGTGAAGGTGTTCCGCTCGGCGTCGTAGCCCTTCTCGCACACCTCGCGGTGCACGTCGGCGCGCAGCTCCCGCCACGCGTCGAGATCGCCGTCCAGCTGGGGGTTCCGCTCCAGGGTGCGTACGGCCCGGTCCGCGGCCACCCACACCATCACCTTCGAGTGCACGAAGTGCCGGCGGCCCCCGCGCACCTCCCACAACCCCTCGTCGGGCTGCTGCCACTGGGTCCGCAGCCAGTCCACGAGGGCGGTCTGGATCGCCCAGATCTGCGGCTTGGCGGACAGACCCGCTTCCCGGGCCAGCGCGAGGGTGTCCATCACCTCGCCGTACACGTCCAACTGAAGCTGCCGTACGGCGTCGTTGCCGATGCGTACGGGGGTGGAGCCGCCGTATCCGGACAGCCAGGGCACCTCGAACTCGGGCAGCCGTCGCTCACCCGCCAGGCCGTACATGATCTGGAGGTCGGCCGGGTCGCCGGCGACCGCGCGCAGCAGCCAGTTGCGCCATGCCTCGGCCTCCTCCTGGTAGCCGGCCGCCAGCAGCGCGTTCAGGGTGAGGGTGGAGTCACGCACCCAGCAGTAGCGGTAGTCCCAGTTGCGCACGCCGCCCAGTTCCTCGGGGAGGGAGGTGGTGGGGGCCGCGACGATGCCGCCGGTCGGACGGTAGGTGAGGGCCTTGAGCGTGATCAGGGAGCGGACGACCTCATCCCGGTACGGGCCGTCGTAGGTACAGCGCCCCGCCCACTTGCGCCAGTCCCGGACGGCGGCGTGCAGCGCCTCGTACGGGTCGATGAGCGGCGGGCGCGGCTCGTGAGAGGGGTGCCAGGTGAGGACGAACGCGACCTTCTCGCCCTCCTCGACGGTGAACTCCGAGTGCGTTCCGTACTTCTCGCCCCAGGTGTGCACCTCCGGCTCGCTGCGCAGCCACACCGAGTCCGGTCCGGCCACGGCCACCCGGTGTCCGTCGGACCGGCGCACCCACGGGACGATCGAGCCGTAGTCGAAGCGCAGCCGCAGATCGCTGTGCACGGTGACCCGGCCGCGGACGCCCTCGACGACGCGCACCAGGTCGGGGGCGCGGTCGCGTTGCGGCATCAGGTCGGTGACGCGGATCGCGCCCTCGTCGGTCTCCCATTCGGTGTCCAGCACCAAAGTGTCCGGGCGGTAGGCACGCCGGGTGCAGGCGCCCTGCGCGTCCTTGGGGGCGATGCGCCAGTAGCCGTTCTCCTCGTCGCCGAGGAGCCGGGCGAAGCAGGCGGCGGAGTCGAAGCGGGGCAGACACAACCAGTCGACGGATCCGTCCGTGCCGACCAGGGCAGCCGTCTGCTCGTCGCCGATAAGGGCGTAGTCCTCGATACGCGGGTGCACGAAGTGCGGGTTCCCTGCGGGCCGGTGGGCCAATCCGGGGTGTGGCCGGAGTGACACACCCGCCGGGAGTCGGTGCCGGAGAAGATCACGCCGGGAGCCGCCGGGAGCCGCCGGGAGCCGCCGGGAGCCGCCGGGGCCCGGTCGAGCCCCACGGTTCGGTCAGCGTGGCCGGGGCGAACACGACCATGACGAGTACGGCGAGATCAGCCGGCGTCGGCGCTCCCCGCGTCGGCGTTACCTGTGTCGGCGGTCGCCGAGCGCCGTCCGGCAGGCGCCGAGCGCCGGCTGCCCCGCGCCGGCGAGCGCGCCGCGGCCCTCCCGCAGGTCCCGCTGGTGAGGTCCGCGCGTTGCGACGCGACCCGGCCGCGTGTCGGTGCGTCATGAACTCCCGCGGCGAGATCGCTACACAGCGGCCGGGGCCGACTCCGATTCCTCCGGCGCGGCGGCGGCCTCTGCGCGCTCCCTCGCCTCGCGGCGGGCCAGCACGAACCAGCCGAGGGGGACGGCCGCAGCGAACAGCCACCACTGGATGGCGTACGCGTAGTTCAGCGGGGCGTTCTCGTCGTCGGGCCTGCCGATCAACTCCGGGAGGTCGCCCTTCGGCTTCGGTGTCGTCAGCGCGATGTAGCCGCCGAGCACGCGGGCGTCGAGGCGGCCGGCCTCCTGCTCGCTGTTGATCAGCATGACCTGGCGCTCGGGGAGGCCCTTGAGGTTCTTGATGCCGCTCGCCTCGGTCGTCTCGTCCGGCATCAGCCGCCCGGTGACTGTGACCCGGCCGGCCGGCGGGGCGGGAATCTTGGGGAACGCCGTCTGGCTCGGGCCGTCGGCGGGGATCCAGCCGCGGTTGACCAGCAGTACCTTGCCGTCCGTCAGGACGAAGGGGGTCAGCACATGGAAGCCGACCTCTTCGTCGGCGTTCACGCGCCGCCGGACGACCTGTTCCCGGTCGGTGTCGAAGTGGCCCTCGGCGGTGACGGTGCGGTACCGCTGCTGTGTGGTGACGGTATGCCCAGGGGAGGTCAGCTTCTCCACGGGCACCGGCTTCGCGCCCAGCGCGTCCGCCACCAGCTGGTTGCGGGCGTCACGCTCCTCGTAGCGGTGAAGCTGCCAGAAGCCCAGCCGGATCATCGTGGGGATGAGGAGCAGGGCGACCAGCGTGAGGATCACCCACTGCCGGGACAACAGGAAGCGGTACACCCCACGACCGTACAACTCGGTCGTGGGGTGCCTTCACCCGGGTACCGGGTCAACCGGGTCACACCTTGTCGACGATCCCGGCCTTTCCCTCGGCGCGGGCGCAGTGCGCGCCGCAGTACCACTGACCGTCGACCTCGACGCCCTGCCCGATGATCTGGACCCGGCAGTGCTCGCAGATCGGGGCCATGCGGTGGATCGCGCAGGAGAAGCAGTCGAAGACGTGTACCGCGCCCTGCGCGTGCACCTCGAAGGTCATTCCGTAGTCATTTCCGCAAACTTCACATGTCGCCATGCGCCACAGGGTGAGCCGTCACCGCGGTCCGGGCGAGGGGGCTCCGGGCGAGTCGCGCCGCAATCACCCGTCCGTACGGTCACTGCTGCGATGCCGGCTCCACGTCCCGCAGGAGCTGCCCGAACGCGGCCTCGTCGACCACCGGCGTCCCGTACTGCCGGGCCTTGACCACTTTCGACGTGCTCGAGTCCGGGTCGTTCGTGACGAGCAGGCTGGTCAGCCGGGACAGGCTCGTCGCCACATGGAGCCCGGCCTCGATCGCCCGGTCCTCCAGCAGGTCGCGCTCGATCGAGGTGTCCCCGGAGAAGGCGATCCGCATGCCCTGCTTGAGCCTCCCGCCCTCCTCGTAGCGCCCCGGGTTGGGGTAGGGGCAGGCGGGCCGTTTGCGGGACGGCCGCCAACTGGTCGGCCGGTAGCTGCTGTAGGCGCTGTAGCCGCCGCGACCGCCGGCCTGCTGTCCGATCCGGGGCGCGGATGTGTCCCGCCACTCGGTCAGCGGCAGGCACTCCTGGAGCGGCAGCCGCACCCTGCCCGCCGCCGCGGCCCGCAGGCTGGGCCGGAACGCCTCCGCCAGCACGCGCGCGTCGTCCAGCGCGTGGTGCGCGCGCTGCTGGATCACACCGAAGTGCGCGGCCAGCGACTCCAGCTTGTGGTTGGGCAGCGGCAGGCCGAGCTCCTTGGACAGCGCGATGGTGCACAGCCGCTGGCGCACCGGGGCCTCGCGCTCCGCGCGCGCGTACTCCCGGGCGATCATCTGCCAGTCGAAGACGGCGTTGTGCGCGACGAGCACCCGGCTGTCCAGCCGGGCCGAGAACTCTTCGGCGATGTCCGTGAAGAGGGGAGCGCCTTCCAGTGCCTCGCTCGTCAGACCGTGGATCCAGACCGGGCCCGGGTCCCGCTCCGGATTGACCAGCGTGTACCAGTGGTCCTCGACCTCGCCGAGCGCGTCCAGCCGATAGACGGCCGCGGAGATTATCCGGTCGTCCCGGGCCAGGCCGGTGGTCTCCACGTCAACGACCGCGTATCCCTGGGGATACGCGGTCGGCCACGCTGTGGGGGAGGACGCTGCGGCAGTACGGTCTTCGAGCATGGTCACTGAGGATACGGGCCGGCACTGACAGTCCTGACCGTCAGGTGCCTTGCCCCGCCAGCCTGTTCGAGGCCTGCGAACGCCAGGACGCCAACCGGGCTCCGCCCACGGGCCGTTGCCCGCATCCGCCCGCGACGCCCCGCACCCAGAAGCGTCGATTATCCGGGATGTCCCCTGTGGTGCGATCCTCCGCATGTGACCCAACCCACGGATGACGAGGCCCACGGCGGCACGCTGGGCGGACGGCTGAACTGGCTGCGTGCCGCCGTGCTCGGGGCGAACGACGGCATCGTGTCGACCGCCGGGCTCGTGGTCGGCGTGGCCGGCGCGACGGACGACCGCTCGGCCCTGCTGACGGCGGGACTGGCCGGGCTGCTCGCCGGTTCGATGTCGATGGCGGCGGGCGAGTACGTCTCGGTCTCCACACAGCGCGACTCGGAGCGGGCCGCGTTGGCCGCCGAGCGGCGGCAGTTGCGGGAGCGGCCGGAGGCGGAGCTTCGGGAGCTGGCCCAGATGCTCGAACGCCGAGGGCTCTCGCAGGACGTGGCCCTGGAGGCGGCCGTCCAGCTGACGGAACGTGACGCGCTGCGGGCGCACGCGCGCGTGGAGCTCGGTATCGACCCGGACGACCTGACCAACCCCTGGCACGCGGCGTGGGCGAGTTTCCTGGCGTTCACGGCCGGGGCGCTGCTCCCGCTGCTCGCGATCGTGCTGCCGGCCGCGGAATGGCGGCTGGCGGTCACCGTGGCCTCCGTCCTGGCCGCGCTCGCCCTGACCGGTTTCTCGAGCGCCCGCCTCGGCGCGGCTGCCCCGCCCCGCGCGGTGCTGCGCAACGTGGCCGGGGGCGCGCTGGCCATGGGCGTCACCTATGCGGCCGGATCACTGCTGGACGCGGCCGGGGCGTAGGCCCCCGTAGGGACCGGGCTCACCAGCGGATCGGCAGCGGCAGCGCCGTGAGCAGCCCCGACAGCGCGACCACCGCGCCCAACGCGACGACCTCCGCGCGCGCGGGGGAGCAGGCGCTCAGCGGGTCGGCGGCCCGGCTCAACCGGATCCGCGCCCACAGCGCGAGCCCGGCCACGGCGACCACCAGGAGCACCTTGGCCAGCAGGGCCCGCCCGTACGCGGTCTCCGTCAGCTGCTGAAGGATCGTGTCCGAGGGCATCCGGCGCAGCGAACTCCACACACCGGTCGCTGTGATGGCGGCGAGCAGAACGGCCGCCACGCGCGCGTAGAGGCCCAGCAGCGCCGCGCCCGCCTCCCTGTCGCCGGGACCGCGCAGGATCCGCAGCGCGTACAGCAGGCCGCCCACCCACAGTGAGGCACAGGTCAGGTGCACCAGCGTCAGCCCGGAGCCGAGCAGCGGGCTGTACTCGGTCGTCGGGTGCGCTCGCAGTGCCTCGGCGCACACGATCGCCGCCAGGGGCCAGACCTGGGCGGCGGGGCGGCGCGAGAGGGCGCACAGCCCCGCCGCGGCGAAGGCGTTGACCTCCAGCAGGGCGAGCCTGCCGTCGCGCGACCCGTACAAGCCGCCGATGTCGAGGTCGGAGGGGCTGTCCGGCACGAGGTTGCCCGTGGACACGACCGAGGCGAGAGCGAGGGCGGCGACGAAACCGGCGGCTGCCGCGTGCGGCGCCCAACTGCGCGGCAGGACAAGGGTGGTGCTGCCGGGCAGGGAACGGGCCAGTCGGCGCACGAACAGCTCGCCCAGCGGGACGCACAGGGCCGCGAACAGCACCGTGCGCAGCAGCGCGATGCCACCGGTGCCGGGCGCGGCGGCCTCCCCGGTGCCGTGCAGCGCGGCGGACGGCCCGAGCAGCGGTATGAGCGCCGCCGCCCCCACCAGGACGAGGACGGCGACGGCGGGACCGACACCGGGGCGGGATTCCGGCACACTCCCGTCGGACCCGGCGAGGGAGGGTTTCGTCAACGTCACCTCAAGATCATCACAAGCCGTCACAGAACAGGCAAGTACAGGTAAGTAACGGAAAACAAGGGGTGTACGGCATTCCGCCCGTAGGTACGCGGAGCGCGACCAGGGTGCTCACCCCCCGGCCGCGAGGCTCGGCTCGACCCCGAGGCTCCAGGCCACGAGGGCCCCGGCTCGCCCCATCCGCACCCAGACCCCGGGCGCCCGCGCCCAGTCCACGGCCCCCCCGGGGAATGACACCGGCGGCAAGGCGCGCCGCAGCCGCCCGAGCGGGCCGTCCGCTCGGCGAGCCAGGCATCGGGCCCCTCGTACGCCGGGGTGCCCTCCGGATCGCCGCCCGACCGGATCCCGTCCGTCAGCCACCGGGCCGTACGGGCCGCGGCGACAGCCACACGCACCGGCCGTACCCGGGCTCCTGCCGCTCGGTCAGCGCCCGCAGCACGGCCGCCCCCGGCAGATGGCCCGTCCCGTGGTCAAGGGCCTGCGCGGGCGGCGCGCCGGGTCGCCGGGCCGGGCCGTCGGCCGTGGCGCCCGCGATCGCGGCGGCACCGGCGGCGGCGTCCACAAGGCTGTCGAAGCCGCGCTGCCCACCCCACGGCCCGCACCACCACTATGCCGACAGCTGTGTCACGATCCTGGCCGAGCGGCGGCCGTCCAGCTTCGCCGAGCGTTTCCCGAAGCCCGTGTCGGCGTGCTGGTCGGGGAGTTCGGGGTACCGCGGCGGGTCCACGCGCAGGAGGTCCGCGGCCGGCAGCGCCGACGTGCGGGTGGCGACGGGTCCCGCGATGACCCGCGTCAGGTCCAGTACGCGTACTCCGGCGGCGGGCGGCACGGGGAGCCGCCGAGCGACGGCAGCGTTCGCGCGCGTGCCTCTGTTCGACGGGCACGCGCGCGTGCCTCGTCGAACCGTCCGTGCCCGCCGACCGGCCGGCGGGCCACCGCGGCGGTCTGCTGGTGGGCCGCCCGCCCCTCGGGCGTACCCAGCGCCACGGCCGGCCCGCCGGCCGTATACACGGCCTCCTCGACCTCGTGTGCCGACCGCACGGCGTCGTCGGACGCGACGGCGTCCGGCCGGGTCCTCCTTCGGCAGGTCCAGGGCGGCGGGCAGCCGGGCCCGGTGATGCGGGTGGTTCGCATGCGTGCGCACCCAGCCGTCCGCCGGTCGCCAGAAGGCGACAAAGGCGCGAAGGAGATCGGCGCGTGTCCGTCGACCGCAGATGCCGTTCGCTCGTGAACGCCGTGGCGTCGCCCCGTCGCCCCGTCGCCCCGTCGCCCCGTCGCCCCGTCGTCCAGCCGCACCTCCGGCACCTGCGCGAGCCCGGCCCGTCGCGCGCCCAGCTCGGCCGCGGTCGACGCGCACGCACCGACGCAGGCGCGCGCCGCGGGCCAACTCCCGTACCGGAAGGCGTGCTTCGAGAGCGCCCGTCCTTCCGTCACTCACCATCGAGACGGTCGAGAGGCCGGGCGGTAACGCCCGCCCGGCCCGAGCACGCTCAGAACCCGCGCGTCACTCGACCGCGTCCAGCGCGTCCACGACGCCGAACCCGTAGAACCCGTTGAGCCGCTTGCCGCCCTCGCACACCGCGTTCGGTGTGCCGTCACCGTCCGGGTCGTAGGACTCGGGGCAGCCCGGGTTGTCGGCCTGCGCCATCAGCAGCGCCTTCAGCTGCGCGGGAGTCGCGTGCGGGTGCCGGGACTTCAGCAGCGCGGCGACGCCCGAGGCGTGCGGGGCGGCCATCGAGGTGCCCTGGAGGAAGCCGTACTTGCCATCCGGGAGGGTGGACAGGATGCGGCCGTTCTTCGACGGGGTGTCCGGGATCTGGTAGAGCCGGTCGCCGCCCGGCGCCGCGAGGTCCACCACGCCGTAACCGTACGAGGAGTAGTACGACTTGACGTTCCGCACGCCCGTCGCGCCGACCGTGACGACACCCGGCAGCTGCGTCGGTACGTCGAAGCACTCGTGCGGGTCGACGGTGCGCTCGACCGGCGTCGAGTCGTCCGGGCTGCTGTCGTCGACGAGCGCGTCGGAGTCCAGGTCGTGGTTGGAGTTGCCGGACGACGCGAGGTTGAGCGTGCCCTTGCGCTGGGCATACAGCTGCGCCCTGTTGACCGCGTCGACGATGGCCCGCTGGTCCGGCTGATCCATGCAGTTGTACAGCCATGGGTCGACGTAGTAGCTGTTGTTCGTGATCTCGACGCCGTGATCGGCGGCGAACACGAAGGCGCAGACCACGCTTTCGGGGTAGTAGAGGCCGTTGACCGGGTCGCTCACCTTGATGGCGGAGACTTTGACGCCGGGGGCGACACCGGCGATGCCGACGCCGTTGCGGGGCGCGGCGATCTCGCCCGCCACATGGGTGCCGTGGCCGATGTCGGAGGTGTACGGCCGCCAGGCGCCGGCACGGGTGTCCGCCTTGCCGCCCGCGCAGTTCGCGGACTGGGCGGCGGAGAAGTTCGGCGCCAGGTCCGGGTGGGTGTCGTCGACGCCGTTGTCGATCACGGCGACGGTCACCTTCCGGCTCCCCGGGGCGATGCCGGCGGCCCGGTCTGCGCCGATCGCGCGCAGATTCCACTGATCGGCCTCGAGGGGCTCCGCTCCCGCCTTCGCGGTGCTCGCCGTCTTCGCGGCCTGCTGGGCCGTCAGGGGCTGGACGGGCCCCTCGTCGGTGGCCCCGGCGGCGGACAAGGGCGCCGTACGCGTCGCACCCGCCGACTGGACCCCGCGCACCGCGCGCATGGTCTCGGCGAAGCCGGGGTTCGCGGAGTGGACGACGATCACGCCGATCTTCCGGTACGTGACGACGACCGTGCCGTCGGCCGCGGTGATCGCCTCGGTCACCGACTCGATCGTGCGGCGGTCCGTCCCGGTGTTGACGACGTATGCCAGGCGCGGCGCGTCCGCCGTCCGCGCGACGGGCTCCGTGAGCGGCTCCGCGGGCGGCGCCGCCGCCGAGGCCACCGTCGGCAGCATGCCGAGCGAGGCGGTCAACGACAGCGCGAGGGGTACGGCGAGACCGAGCCTGCGTCTGAACCGCAGATGAGCCATGGGATCTCCACATCATCCGGACGGGCACCGCCCGGAGCGCGGGTGGGCGCACGGGCAGGTACATGACGAGTGGTGCAGGGTGAAGCTATCCCTGAACCTCCCGCCCAGCAATCGCTGATCCGGGCGACTTCGGAAAGACGGGCGGGCGGTTGAACCGGTCCTCGCGTGGCGCCGTGACGTTGGACAGGAGGCGCGAGCACGATCGAGCCCCCCTTTTGGATCACGCACCAGGGCCCTACCATCGCCACCCGGCTCAAGTGATCCACGTCACCACAAGGAACAGAGCCGTCCATGTCCGTACCCGACGAGTCCGTACCCGACCAGTCCGTACCCGACGAGTCCGTACCCGACCAGCCGCCGACCCCCGCACCGCCCTCCGTCCCAATCCCAACCCCCACCCACACCCCCACCCGCGCACCGTCCCCGTCCACCGTCGCAACAGCGCCCGCAACGCGAGGAGACTCCGTGGCAACCGACGCACCGCCCCCCTCGAAAGAGACACGCAAACTCCCCTCCACCGAGGAGTTCACCGAGGTGCAGCAGAGCGCGGAGTTCGCCGAACTGCGCCGCTCCTACCGCTCCTTCGCCTTTCCGCTGACCGTCGCCTTCATCGTCTGGTACCTGCTGTACGTCCTGCTCTCGAACTACGCGGGCGACTTCATGGGCACCAAACTGTTCGGCAACATCAACATCGCGTTCGTCTTCGGTATCGCCCAGTTCATCACCACGTTCCTCATCGCCTGGTGGTACGCGCGGCACGCAGGCGCCAAGCTCGACCCCAAGGCCGAGGCCATCAAGACCCGTATGGAGGGCGGCGCATGAGCCCCGCGATGACCCAGGTCCAGCTCGCCGCGAACGAGGCCAGCGAGCACCGGCCGCTGATCATCACCCTGTTCGCGCTCTTCGTGGTCGCGACCCTGTTCATCACCGTCTGGGCGGGCCGCCAGACCAAGGACGCCGCCGACTTCTACGCGGGCGGCCGGTCCTTCAGCGCCTTCCAGAACGGCCTCGCCGTCTCCGGCGACTACATGTCCGCCGCGTCCTTCCTCGGCATCGCCGGCGCCATCGCCCTCTTCGGCTACGACGGTTTCCTGTACTCCATCGGCTTCCTGGTCGCCTGGCTGGTCGCGCTGCTCCTGGTGGCCGAACCCCTGCGGAACTCCGGCCGCTACACCATGGGTGACGTCCTCGCGTACCGCATGCGCCAGCGCCCGGTGCGCACGGCGGCCGGTACCTCCACGATCGTCGTGTCGATCTTCTACCTGCTCGCCCAGATGGCGGGCGCCGGTGTGCTGGTCTCGCTGCTGCTCGGCATCACCTCCGACGCGGGCAAGATCCTCATCGTCGGTCTCGTCGGCGTCCTGATGATCGTGTACGTCTCCATCGGCGGCATGAAGGGCACCACCTGGGTCCAGATGGTCAAGGCCGTGCTGCTCATCGGCGGCACGATCCTGATTACGTTCCTGGTGCTGCTGAAGTTCAACTTCAACATCTCCGATCTGCTCGGCAAGGCCGCCGAGAACAGCGGCAAGGGCGCCGCATTCCTGGAGCCCGGCCTCCAGTACGGCGCCACCGGCACCTCCAAACTGGACTTCATCTCCCTCGGCATCGCCCTGGTCCTGGGCACCGCCGGTCTGCCGCACATCCTGATCCGCTTCTACACGGTGCCCAACGCCAAGGCCGCCCGTAAGTCCGTGAACTGGGCCATCGGCATCATCGGCGGCTTCTACCTGATGACCATCGCCCTCGGCTTCGGCGCCGCCGCGTTGATCTCCCAGGAGGAGATCATCACCTCCAACCCGTCCGGCAACACGGCCGCACCCTTGCTCGCCCTGCATCTGGGCGGCGTGGACTCGGCCTGGGGCGCGATCCTGCTCGCCACCATCTCCGCGGTGGCCTTCGCGACGATCCTCGCGGTCGTGGCCGGTCTCACGCTGGCCTCGTCCTCGTCGTTCGCCCACGACATCTACGCGAACGTCATCAGGAAGGGTCAGGCCACCGAGAAGGAGGAGGTCCGGGCGGCCCGCCTCGCCACCATCGGCATCGGCGCCGTCTCCATCCTCCTCGGCGCCCTCGCCCGCGATCTGAACGTCGCCGGTCTGGTCGCCCTGGCCTTCGCGGTCGCCGCCTCCGCCAACCTGCCGACGATCCTCTACAGCCTCTTCTGGAAGCGGTTCACCACCCAGGGCGCGCTGTGGTCGATCTACGGCGGTCTGATCGTCGCCGTCGGCCTGGTGCTGTTCTCGCCGGTCGTCTCCGGCGACCCGAAGGCGATGTTCCCGGACGTCGACTTCGCCTGGTTCCCGCTGAAGAACCCGGGCATCATCTCCATCCCGTTCGGCTTCCTCATGGGCTGGCTCGGCACGGTCCTGTCCAAGGAGGAGCCCGACGCCGGCAAGTACGCGGAGCTGGAGGTCCGGTCCCTGACCGGCACCGGCGCCCACTGAGCACGACTGAGCACGAGTGGGCACGGCTGAGCACGACCGAGCACGGCCTCTCGGCTGAGCACAGCCCCTCGGCGGTCGCGTCGTAGGTCTCTACGACGCGACCGCGTCCTACGTCGTGGGATCGGGCTCTGTTGTTGTCAGTGCGTTCACGTAGGCTCACAGGTGACGGAAAAGAAGTGCTCCGTGACGAGGGAGGGGGCCCAGTGCTCATCGACACCTACGGCCGGGTGGCCACCGACCTGAGGGTTTCCCTCACCGACCGCTGCAACCTGCGGTGCACGTACTGCATGCCCGAGGAGGGGCTGCAGTGGCTGGCCAAGCCCGACCTGCTCACGGACGACGAGATCGTCCGCCTGATCGACATAGCCGTCACCTCCCTCGGTATCGAGGAGGTCCGCTTCACCGGCGGCGAGCCCCTGCTGCGCCCCGGACTGGTCGGCATAGTCGAGCGGGTCGGGGCCCTGGAACCGCGCCCGCAGATGTCCCTGACGACGAACGGCATCGGCCTCAAGCGCACCGCGACCGCCCTGAAGGCGGCGGGCCTCGACCGGGTCAACGTCTCCCTGGACACCCTGCGCCCGGACGTCTTCAAGACCCTCACCCGCCGGGACCGCCACAAGGACGTCATCGAGGGCCTGGAGGCCGCCCGCGAGGCCGGCCTCACCCCCGTCAAGGTCAACTCGGTCCTGATGCCCGGACTGAACGACGACGAGGCCCCCGACCTCCTCGCCTGGGCCGTCGAGCACGACTACGAACTGCGCTTCATCGAGCAGATGCCCCTGGACGCCCAGCACGGCTGGAAGCGCGACGGCATGATCACCGCCGGCGACATCCTGACCTCCCTGCGCACCCGCTTCGAGCTGACCCCCGAGGGCGCGGAGAAGCGCGGCTCGGCCCCGGCCGAGCGCTGGGTGGTGGACGGCGGCCCGCATGTGGTCGGTGTCATCGCCTCGGTCACCCGTCCGTTCTGCTCCGCCTGCGACCGCACCCGTCTGACGGCCGACGGCCAGGTGCGCACGTGCCTGTTCGCGACGGAGGAGACGGACCTGCGCGCGGCCCTGCGCTCGGGCGCCCCCGACGAGGAGATCGCCCGCATCTGGCGCCTGGCGATGTGGGGCAAGAAGGCCGGCGCGGGCCTGGACGACCCGACGTTCGTGCAGCCGGACCGGCCGATGTCAGCCATCGGCGGCTGACGACGCCTCTTCCCACTCCGTCAGCAGGACGACGTCCTTCAAGAACCCCCGCACCCCGAGGAACTGCGACAGATGCTCGCGGTGCTCCTCACAGGCCAGCCAGGTCTTGCGTCGCTCCGGCGTATGGATCTTCGGGTTGTTCCACGCCAGCACCCACACGGCGTCGGCACGGCAGCCCTTTGCGGAACAGATGGGCGTCTCGGCACTCACGAATTCGTCTCACAATTTGGCGCACAAAAGGCGACGCCGAGCAGCCACGGGGGGAGCTGCCCGGCGTCGGTCCATCGCTCCGACGGGGGATGCGGAGCGTCCACGAAGTATGTCACGGGTAGCCCGTCCCCCGGCACCGGAACAACACTATTGATCTGAGCTTTTCCTGAGCTTGGCGCGGAGTCGCCTGCGGAGGACCCGCCTCCGCACGATCACGTGCCGTCGCCTGGTTTGCGTTGTCCGCCGGGCGCGGAGTCACCCACGACATCTTCCGGACCGGATTCCGCGAAACCGTCGTTCGTCCGCGGCGGCGAGATCATCGGCCGCGTCGGCGCCGTCACGAAAGTCGACGGCAGCGACGGCGCATTCTCCCGCCCCGCGTTGGCGATCACCACAGCGATGTAGGGCAGGACCGCGCCGAGCACCAACGCCACGATGGCGACATGCCGTTCGACGTTCCACAGTGAGGCCGCGAGGATCACCGACACCGTACGGATCGACATCGAGATGACGTACCGGCGCTGCCGGGCCCGCACATCGTCCTGGAGGCCCGCCCGGGCGCCGGTGATCCGGAACACCTGGCCGTTGCCCTCGCCATGCAGCTTCCGCATCACATTCCACCATCCGCCCGCATCGGACTCTCCCCCTGCCCGCACCCGTCCGCCCCCGGTGGAGGGGCCGGGCCGCGACACCTCCCACGGTACGCCCCGCCTGCGTCGCCTACGAGACCGGGGCCCCTGCCACCTGGGGGAACGGCGTCAGCCGTAGCGCGGACGGCCGCACCCGGCATGCGGCGTACCGGGGCCGGACGGAAACTGGGCGTAATGCTCACCTTGAGCCGTACGAGGAGGCAGCCATGGGCTGGTTGTGGGCGATCATCGTGGGTTTCGTGCTGGGCCTGCTCGCCAAGGCGATCATCCCGGGCAAGCAGCACAGCCCTCTCTGGCTGACCACCATCTTCGGCATGCTGGGCGCCGTCGTCGGCAATGCCGTCGCCCGCGGGTTCGGCGTCGAGGAGACCAGCGGCATCGACTGGAGCCGCCACATCTTCCAGGTCGTCGCCGCGGTGATCATCGTGTACGCGGGCGACATGCTGTACATGGCGACGCTGGGCAAACGAAAGCAGCGGACCTGAAACCGGGGTGACGAAGGGGCAGCCTCCTTCTCAGGAAGCCGCCCCTTCGCCGAGCCCCGGCCGGGTCCCGCGGGTCGTCCAGGTCCGAGGACCGCTCAGACGCCCGTGACCTCGACCGCCGCCAGGTTCTTCTTGCCCCGGCGCAGCACCAGCCACCGTCCGTGCAGCAGGTCCTCCTTCGCCGGAACCGCGTCCTCGCCGGCGACCTTCACGTTGTTCACGTAGGCGCCGCCCTCCTTGACGGTGCGCCGCGCGGCCGACTTGCTGGCCACCAGGCCGACCTCGGCGAAGAGGTCGACGACCGGGCCGAGCTGCTCGACCCGGATGTGCGGCACCTCGGACAGGGCCGCGGCCAGCGTCCGGTCGTCCAGCTCCGCCAGCTCGCCCTGGCCGAAGAGGGCCTTGGACGCGGCGATCACGGCGGCCGTCTGGTCGGCGCCGTGCACCAGCGTCGTCAGCTCCTCGGCCAGCGCACGCTGTGCGGCGCGGGCCTGCGGACGCTCCGCGGTCTGCCGCTCCAGCTCCTCCAACTCCGCACGGGACCGGAAGGACAGGATGCGCATGTAGGTGGAGACGTCCCGGTCGTCCGCGTTCAGCCAGAACTGGTAGAACGCGTACGGCGTCGTCATCTCCGGGTCGAGCCAGATGGCGCCGCCCTCGGTCTTGCCGAACTTGGTGCCGTCCGCCTTGGTCATCAGCGGCGTCGCCAGGGCGTGCACATTCGCGTGCGGCTCCAGCCGGTGGATCAGGTCCAGACCGGCCGTGAGGTTGCCCCACTGGTCGCTGCCGCCCTGCTGGAGCGTGCAGCCGTGCCGCCGGTACAGCTCCAGGAAGTCCATGCCCTGGAGCAGCTGGTAGCTGAACTCCGTGTAGCTGATGCCCTCTTCGGACTGGAGCCGGCGGGCGACCGAGTCCTTGGTGAGCATCTTGTTGACGCGGAAGTGCTTGCCGATGTCCCGCAGGAACTCGATGGCCGACAGACCGGCCGTCCAGTCCAGGTTGTTCACCATCGTGGCGGCGTTGTCGCCCTCGAAGGACAGGAAGGGCTCGATCTGCGCGCGCAGCCGGTTCACCCAGTTCGCGACCGTCTCCGGGTCGTTCAGCGTGCGCTCGGCCGTCGGGCGCGGGTCGCCGATCTGGCCCGTCGCGCCGCCGACCAGCGCCAGTGGGCGCAGGCCCGCCTGCTGGAGGCGGCGCATGGTGAGCACCTGGACCAGGTGACCGACGTGCAGGCTGGCCGCGGTCGGGTCGAAGCCGCAATAGAACGTGACGGGACCGTCCGCGAGCGCCTTGCGCAATGCGTCCTCGTCAGTGGACAGGGCGATCACGCCGCGCCACTTCAGCTCGTCGACGATGTCCGTCACGGTTCTCGTGTCTCCTTGAAGATCCTCGGGCAGTCGGGTGACAGCCGCCTACGAGGTTATACGCCCTGACTGACAGAGCTCATGTTGAAATCGGGGATGCGCAGCGCCGGCATGGCCGCCCTGGTGAACCAGTCGCTCCACTCCCTCGGCAGCGTCTTCTCGGTACGCCCCGCCTCCGTCGCCCGCCCCAGCAGCCCCACCGGCGACTCGTTGAACCGGAAGTTGTTGACCTCGCCGGTCACCTCACCGTTCTCGACCAGGTAGACGCCGTCCCGGGTCAGCCCGGTGAGCAGCAGCGTCGCCGGGTCGACCTCGCGGATGTACCACAGGCAGGTCAGCAGCAGCCCCCGCTCGGTGTTCGCGACCATCTCCTCCAGCGAGCGGTCCTCGCCGCCGTCCAGGATCAGGTTGTCGGCACCCGGCGCCACCGGAAGACCGGTCAGCCCGGCGCTGTGGCGAGTGGTCATGAGGTGCCGCAGTTCGCCCTCGCGCATCCACTCGGTGGCCGCGAGCGGCAGCCCGTTGTCGAACACCGACTGGTCGCCGCCGGAGGAGTGCGCGATCACGAAGGGGGCGGACTCCAGACCCGGCTCGTTCGGGTCGCTGCGCAGGGTCAGCGGCAGCCCGGTCAGCCGCTCACCCACGCGCGTGCTGCCACCGGGCTTGGAGAACACCGTGCGGCCCTCGACCGCGTCCCGCCCGGACGCCGACCACATCTGGTAGATCAGCAGGTCGGCCACGGCGGTCGGCGGCAGCAGCGTCTCGTACCGGCCCGCCGGCAGCTCCAGGCGCCGCTCCGCCCAGCCGAGGCGTACGGCCAGCTCGGCGTCCAGCGCCGTCGGATCGACGTCCTTGAAGTCCCGCGTGGAACGCCCCGCCCAGGCCGAGCGGGTGCGGTCCGGGGACTTGGCGTTCAACTCCAGCGTGCCGTTGGGCTGGTCGTGCCGCAGCCGCAGCCCCGTGGACGTGCCCACATACGTCGAGACCAGCTCATGGTTGGCGAAGCCGTACAGCTCCCGCCCGCCCGCACGCGCGCGTGCGAACGCCTCACCGAGCGCCGGGGCGAAGTCGGCGAACACGGTGGACGACGTCTCGGCCGGGGCGTCCGTGAAGTCCGGCGACGCCGGTACGCCCGTCACCAGCGGCTGCGCGTCCTCGGCGGGCCCGGCCCCGCGCGCGGCGGCCTCGGCGGCCCGCACCAGCGGCTCCAGCTCGTCGGCGGTCACCGCGGACCGGGAGACGACGCCGGAGGCGGTGCCCTCCTTGCCGTCGACGGTCGCGACGACGGTGAGCGTCCGCCCGCGCGTGACGCCGTTCGTGGTCAGCGCGTTGCCGGCCCAGCGCAGGTTGGCGGTCGACTGCTCGTCGGCGATGACGACACACCCGTCCGCCCGCGACAGCTCCAGGGCCCGCTCGACGATCTCGTGCGGCTTGTTGGTACGGGCGCTCATCGACCGGCCTCCTGCGTCGTGTTCAGAATGTTGACTCCCTTGAAGAGGGCCGACGGACAGCCGTGCGAGACCGCCGCGACCTGCCCCGGCTGCGCCTTGCCGCAGTTGAAGGCGCCGCCCAGGACATACGTCTGTGGGCCACCGACGGCTGCCATCGAGCCCCAGAAGTCCGTGGTCGTCGCCTGGTAGGCCACGTCTCTCAGCTGCCCGGTGATCCGCCCGTTCTCGATCTTGAAGAACCGCTGCCCGGTGAACTGGAAGTTGTAGCGCTGCATGTCGATCGACCAGGACCGGTCGCCTACGACATAGATCCCACGGTCCACGCTCCCGATCAGATCCTCGGTCGACATCCCGGCCGGATCCGGCTGGAGCGACACATTGGCCATGCGCTGCACCGGCACATGTCCGGGGGAGTCGGCGAACGCGCACCCGTTGGACCGCTCGAAGCCGGTCAGCTTCGCGATCCGCCGGTCCAGCTGGTAGCCGACGAGGGTGCCGTTCTTCACCAGGTCCCAGGACTGGCCCTCGACGCCCTCGTCGTCGTAGCCGATGGTCGCGAGGCCGTGCTCGGCGGTGCGGTCACCGGTGACGTTCATCAGGTCGGAGCCGTACCTGAGCTTGCCGAGCTGGTCGAAGGTGGCGAAGGAGGTGCCGGCGTAAGCCGCCTCGTAGCCGAGGGCGCGGTCCAGTTCGGTGGCGTGGCCGATCGACTCGTGGATCGTCAGCCACAGGTTGGACGGGTCGACGACCAGGTCGTACGGCCCCGCCTGCACGCTCGGCGCCCGCATCTTCTCGGCGAGCAGCTCCGGAAGCTGCGCCAGCTCGGACTCCCAGTCCCAGCCGGTGCCCGTCAGATACTCCCAGCCGCGTCCGACGGGCGGCGCGATCGTGCGCATGGAGTCGAACTCGCCGCTGGACTCGTCCACTGACACGGCGGTCAGCTGCGGGTGCAGCCGTACGCGCTGCTGCGTGGTCACGGTCCCGGCGGTGTCGGCGTAGAACTTGTTCTCATGGACGGTGAGCAGCGAGGCGTCGACGTGATCGACTCCGTTCGCCGCGAGCAGCCGCGCGCTCCAGTCGGCGAGCAGCGCGGACTTCTCCTCGTCGGGCACCGTGAAGGGATCGGTCTCGTACGACGAGATCCACGTCTTGTCGGTGTGCACCGGCTCGTCGGCCAGCTCGACCCGCTCGTCCGACCCGGCGGCCTTGATGACCTGCGCGGACAGCTTCGCCATCGCCACCGCCTGCGAGGCGACCTTGGCGGCGGCGTCCAGCGTCAGGTCCACCCCGGACGCGAAACCCCAGGTACCGCCATGCACCACCCGCACCGCGTACCCGAGGTCGGTGGTGTCCGACGACCCGGCGAGCCTGGCGTCCCGCAGCCGCCAGGACGCGCTGCGCACCCGCTCGAACCGGAAGTCCGCGTGCTCGGCGCCCAGCGCACGCGCGCGTGCCAGCGCCGCGTCGGCCAGAGGGCGTAGCGGAAGCGCCGTGAAGGCTTCATCGATCGTATGGGGCACGGAAGGTCCTCCTGCTGTCGTGGCCGGTGGCACCGATCATGTCGCGCGGGCAGGGCGGCGGACCACACGTTTCCGGCTGGAGTCCGTATCTTTCTGTAGGGACCCGACAGTGACTCCCGTGTGCCACTGTCGGTGCCCGAATGTCCGGGCGCGGGACGGGACCGATAGGTTTTCGGAGAAGCCGCCTGTCATCCAACTGTTCGGGCGGGTGTTCAGACCCCTACCGAAAGGGTGATCCGTTGAGCCGCTCGGTTCTCGTCACCGGAGGCAACCGGGGCATCGGCCTCGCCATCGCCCGCGTATTCGCCGA
This sequence comes from Streptomyces sp. M41, assembly GCF_043673425.1. Taxonomy (NCBI): domain Bacteria; kingdom Bacillati; phylum Actinomycetota; class Actinomycetes; order Kitasatosporales; family Streptomycetaceae; genus Streptomyces; species Streptomyces sp. M41. The sequence continues at coordinate 70,150 of NZ_JBIMKE010000030.1, forward strand.
TGCCGGCGACAAGGTCGCCGTCACATACCGCTCGGGCGAGCCGCCGGCCGGCTTCCTCGCGGTCAGGTGCGACATCACCGACCCCGAGCAGGTGGAGCAGGCCTACAAGGAGATCGAGGCCGAGCACGGCCCCGTCGAGATCCTGATCGCCAACGCCGGTGTCACCAAGGACCAGCTCCTGATGCGCATGACCGAGGAGGACTTCACCTCGGTCATCGACACCAACCTCACCGGCACCTTCCGGGTCGTCAAGCGCGCCAACCGCGGGATGCTGCGGGCCAAGAAGGGCCGCGTCGTACTGATCTCGTCGGTCGTCGGTCTGCTCGGCTCCGCGGGGCAGGCGAACTACGCCGCCTCCAAGGCCGCCCTGGTCGGCTTCGCGCGCTCCCTCGCCCGTGAGCTGGGGTCGCGCAACATCACCTTCAACGTCGTCGCGCCCGGCTTCGTCGACACCGATATGACCAAGGTGCTCACCGACGAGCAGCGTGAGGGCATCGTGAAGCAGGTGCCGCTCGGTCGTTACGCGCAGCCGGAGGAGATCGCCGCGGCGGTGCGGTTCCTCGCCTCGGACGACGCCTCGTACATCACTGGAGCCGTCATCCCCGTTGACGGCGGACTGGGAATGGGTCACTGATCACCATGAGCGGAATTCTCGAGGGCAAGCGCGTCCTGATCACCGGTGTGCTGATGGAGTCCTCCATCGCCTTCCACGCCGCCAAGCTGGCCCAGGAGCAGGGTGCCGAGATCATCCTGACCGCGTTCCCGCGGCCCACGCTGACCGAGCGCATCGCCAAGAAGCTCCCCAAGCCCACCAAGGTCATCGAGCTCGACGTCACCAACGACGAGCACCTGGGCCGCCTCGCCGACGTCGTCGGCGAGGAGCTCGGCGGCCTCGACGGCGTCGTGCACTCCATCGGCTTCGCCCCGCAGGACGCGCTCGGCGGCAACTTCCTCAACACGCCGTTCGAGTCGGTCGCCACGGCCATGCATGTCTCGGCGTACTCCCTGAAGTCGCTGACCATGGCCTGCCTGCCGCTGATGCAGAACGGCGGCTCGGTCGTCGGCCTCACCTTCGACGCGCAGTACGCCTGGCCGCAGTACGACTGGATGGGCCCGGCCAAGGCCGCCCTGGAGGCCACCAGCCGCTACATGGCCCGTGACCTGGGCAAGCAGAACATTCGCTGCAACCTCGTCTCGGCGGGCCCGATCGGCTCCATGGCCGCCAAGTCCATCCCGGGCTTCAGCGAGCTGGCCTCCGTCTGGGACACCCGCGCCCCGCTGGAGTGGGACCTGAAGGACCCGGACCCGGCCGGCCGCGGCATCGTCGCCCTGCTGAGCGACTGGTTCCCGAAGACCACCGGCGAGATCATCCACGTGGACGGCGGTCTGCACGCCATCGGCGCCTGATCTCCGGGTACGTCCTCGACGCCCCGTTTCCCGCATGGCGCGGGGAGCGGGGCGTCACCCGTTCGGCCTACCAGTCCGGGCGGGGGAGACCCACAACTGCGCACTCTGGATTACGCGTTCACCACGCGAGCCCCTCCCCATTACGGCCGAGGAGGTCCCCTTGTGCGCTTGTCCCGTCGCATGGCCTCAACGACCGTCGCCCTCGCCCTCGTACTGCCCCTGTCGTACGACGCGATGGCCCACGCGCGCGTGCACGTCACCGAGACCGACCCGGACGACCTGTTCGGCGCTGCCTGCCGGGTCCGGATCACCGGCTCCGAGGTGACCGCGTACTGCCACAACCCGTATCCGGAGACCGACCGGGTGAGCCTGCACGTCGAGTGCGCCCGCTGGTGGGACCTCGACAGCGACGGCGCCCCCGTGGCGGCCGGGCCCGCGCAGACCGTGCGGCTGACCGGGCGCTGCTGGAAAGAGGTCGGCTCGGTGTGGGTCAGCCACCGGCGGGGGGACTGAGGCGCCCCGGACGGCACAGGAACGGATAGCCGGCCGCCTCGGTGGCCGCTGCCTGGGCGTCCCCCGCGCGGATCGCGTCCACCAGCCGCGCGTGGTCCATGTGCGTCTCCGGTGTCAGCTCCTCGCCGACGTCCTCGCGCAGCCAGTCCCGCAGCACCTCGCCCAGGTCGGCGTACATCTCGATCATCACGTCGTTGTGGGACGCCGACACCACCGCCAGATGGAAGGTCGTGTCGGCCGTCACGAAGGCCTCCGCGTCGCCCGACTCCCAGGCTTCCTCCCGCCGCGCCAGCAGCACGTCCAGCTGCTTGAGGTCCTTCTCCGTGCGCCGCTCGGCTGCCAGCTTCGCGGCGGCCGACTCCAGCGTGGAGCGCAGCTCGGCGATGTGCCGGGGATCGGCGTCGGCGAACCGGCGGTGCATGACACCGGCCAGCTCACTGGTCGCCACCACATAGGTGCCGGAGCCCTGGCGGATGTCCAGCAGACCGTTGTGCGCGAGCGCCCGGACCGCCTCGCGGACCGTGTTGCGGGCCACGCCGAGCTGCTCGACCAGCTCGGGCTCGGTCGGAATGCGGGAGCCGACCGGCCACTCGCCCGAGGTGATCTGGTTCCGCAACGCCGCGATGACCTGCTCGGACAGCGCCGAGCGGCGCGGGTGGCTCAAGGGCATGGCACACCTTCGCACGTGAGGGCCGGGACCGGGCGGCCCGGGAGTGGACAACCAATCATCCCATGATTCTATGATGGTCGGCATGGCAAGCGAGGAAACCCGGACGGTGGTGTCCATGCCGATACGCACCCCACAGACCCGTACGACCGCTGAGCCCGCCACGCGCGCGTGGCCCATGCGGCTGCTGGTGCTCGGCATCGTGCTCACCGCGCTGAATCTGCGCCCCGCCATCACCAGCCTCGGCGCCCTGCTCGAAGAGGTCCGTGACGCGCTCGGCATGAGCGGCAGCGTCGCCGGACTGCTCACCTCCGTGCCCCCGCTCTGCTTCGCCGTCTTCGGTGTGGCCGCCCCGCGCCTGGCCCGCCGCTTCGGCCCGGCCGCGGTGGTGTGCGCGGGCATGGTCGCCATCACCGCCGGGCTCGCCGTACGGCCCTACGTGGGCGGCACGCCCGGATTCCTGGCCGCCACCGCGCTCGCCCTCATGGGCATCGCGGTCAGCAACGTCCTGATGCCGGTCATCGTCAAGCGCTGGTTCCCCGACCGGGTCGGCTCCATGACCGGCCTGTACTCGATGGCCCTCGCCCTCGGCACCGCGTCCGCGGCTGCGGTGACGGTGCCGATGACCGACAGGCTCGGCGGGAGCTGGCAGACCGGGCTCGCCGTGTGGGCCGGGCTCGGTGCCGCGGCCGTGGTGCCGTGGATCCCGTTCGTGCGGGACCGGGGGACGGCGTCCGCCGCTTCCGGGCACAAGCCTTCAGCTGCCGCGCAGAAGCCTGCCGCTGCCGGGCAGGAGCCGCCCGCTGCCGGGCAGCACCCTGCCGCCTCCGCGCGGGAGAACCACGCGCGCGTGGACGCACCCCGGCTGCGGATCACCCGGAGCCGCACCTCCTGGGCGCTCGCCGTCTACTTCGGCCTCCAGGCCACCGGCGCCTACATCACGATGGGCTGGATGGCGCAGATCTTCCGGGACTCGGGAGTGCACGCCGGCACCGCCGGGCTGCTGCTCGCCGTCACGATGGTGATGGGCGTGCCGCTGGCCTTCGTCATCCCGCGCCTCGCCACCAGGCTGCCCCACCAGGGTCCGATCGTCGTCGCGCTCGGCCTCTGCGGACTCGCGGGCTATGCCGGCCTCTACCTCGCGCCGGCCGAGGGCGCCTGGGTCTGGGCCGTGCTGCTCGGCGTCTCCAACTGTTCCTTCCCGCTCGCCCTCACCATGGTCGGCATGCGCGCCAGGACCAGCGGGGGAGTGGCCCAGCTGTCCGCCTTCGCGCAGAGCACCGGCTACCTGCTCTCCATCCCGGGCCCGCTGCTGGTGGGCGTGCTCTACCAGCACAGCGGCGGCTGGGGGCTGCCCATCGCCCTGATGGCCGGGCTCATGATCCCGCAGATGGCGGTGGGCGTCCTGGCGGGCCGCAACCGCACGGTGGAGGACGAGGCGGGCCGCTGAGCCCCGTCCACCCCCCACGTCGTCTCACACCGCCACCTCACCCCGGCGCTCGCGCCGCAGACGGGGGGTGCGAGACTGGCCGTATGCCAGTGCTCGATCCGAACCCCCAGAACGGCCAGAAGAAGATGCTGCTGGTCTTCGGCGCGTTCTTCGCCATCTTCGTGATCATCGGGATCATCGCGACGATCGCCTCTCCCTGAGCTGGGGCCGGGGCCGGGGCCGGGGCTGGGGCCGGGGCCGTAGGCCCGTCGGCGCCCGCCGACGCGACTCGTCACGCCGATGGTGGGGCTAGCACCACCATCCCCTAGGGGGCGAGTGTCAGGGTCAACTGGGTGGATCACCGGATGGGTTGAGGGCCGAGAACTCCGTAACTTCGAAGTGTGACCGCGAGAGCGCGGACACGGACGGTTCGAGGACCCCACGGAGGCATCATGTCGGCCCGCACCCACACCCCGCCCCACCCGGCGTCCACGGGCCGTGCCGACATCCGGCTGCCTTGGTGGGCCCTCGCCCTGCCGACGCTCGCCTTCATCACGCTGCTGATGCTCATACTCGACCCGGCCGAGGCGCACGCGGCACCCGCCGAGCCCGCGATCACCCAGCTCTTCGAGCGCATACAACAGCTGATCACACGCTGAGCACCCCCGAAGCCGCACGTCAACTCCCTGCGCCTCGTGGCCTGTTTCATGCGAAGCTGGGTCTCATGAGCGTCGCAGAATCCCGCAGGATCGTCCTCTTCCGGCATGCGAAAGCCGACTGGCCACAGGTGACCGACCACGAGCGGCCCCTCGCGGACCGGGGCCGAATGGACGCGGCAGAGGCCGGGCGCCGGCTGGCCGACACCGACATCCCCTTCGATCTGGCCCTGTGCTCCACCGCGACCCGGACCCGGGAAACCTGGAAGCTCGCCGTCCATGAGTTCCCGCACCGGCCGAAAACCATCTACGAAGAGCGGGTCTACGAGGCCTCGCCCGGCGAGCTGATCGCCCTGCTCAACGAAACCCCCGACGACGCGCAGAACGTCCTGCTGATCGGCCACAACCCTGGCGTACAGGGGCTCGCCGACGTCCTCTCCGGCTCCGCCGAGGGCGACGCGCGCGACAGGATGAGCCGCCGAGGTTTCCCGGCCGCCGCTTTCGCCGTGCTGTCCTTCAGCGGTACCTGGAAGACGCTGGAGCCCGGCGTGGCCACGCTGCTCGACTACTGGGCGCCTTCGGAGTGACCGACCCCGCATGCGCAGGGCCCGCCACCGCGACGGCGCCGGGCCTTGCGCATGCGGGACGTGTGGTGCGGGGCTTGCCGGAGGTGTTGTGCGGCCTCGTGCCGACGGTGTGGGGCGGGCGGGCCGGAGATGTGGGGCGGGCGGTCAGTCCTCGTCGTGCATGTCGGCCGCCTCGACCTCTTCGCGGGTGACGCCCAGCAGATACAGCACGGTGTCCAGGAACGGCACGTTCACCGCCGTGTGCGCGGCCTCCCGCACCACCGGCTTGGCGTTGAAGGCGACGCCCAGCCCGGCCGCGTTCAGCATGTCCAGATCGTTGGCGCCGTCACCGATCGCCACCGTCTGGGACAACGGCACCCCCGCCTCGGCGGCGAACCGGCGCAGCAGCCGCGCCTTGCCCGCCCGGTCGACGATCTCACCGGTGACCTTGCCGGTCAGCTTCCCGTCGACGATCTCCAGCGTGTTCGCCTGGGCGAAGTCGAGCCCGAGCCGCTCCTTCAGATCATCGGTGACCTGCGTGAATCCGCCGGAGACGACCCCCACTTGGTAGCCGAGCCGCTTCAGCGTGCGGATCAGCGTGCGCGCCCCCGGCGTCAGCCGTACCTCGCTGCGCACCTTGTCCACCACCGAGGCGTCCAGCCCCTCCAAGAGCGCCACGCGCGCGTGCAGCGACTGCTCGAAGTCCAGCTCGCCGCGCATGGCCGCCGCGGTCACCTCGGCGACCTTGTCCTCGCACCCGGCGTGCGCGGCGAAGAGCTCGATCACCTCGTCCTGGATGAGCGTGGAGTCGACGTCCATGACGACGAGCCGCTGGGCGCGCCGGTGCAGTCCGGCGGCGACGACAGCGACGTCGACACCCAGTGCCGCCGCCTCGGTCACCAGGGCCGTGCGCAGCGGCTCCGTCTCCGCGCCGGACACCGCGAACTCCACGGCCGTCACGGGGTACTTGGCCAGCCGGAAGATACGGTCGATGTTGGCGCCGGACTCGGTGATCCGGGCGGCGATCGCGGCCGTCGCCTCGGCGGTGAGCGGATGTCCGAGCACGGTCACCAAGGACCGGCCGAGCCCACGGGGCCGGTTGTCGCCGCGGCCGGAGATGATCTCCGCCTGCATCTTCATCGACTCCGCCCAGCTGTGGACGGTCGAGCGCAGATCCCCTTCCAGACCGGTCGGCGGCTGCGTCACGAGCACGCACAGCGTGATCCGGCCACGGGTGACGACCTGCTCGATGTCGACGACGTCCACGGAGTAGGCGGCCAGCGTGTCGAAGAGGCCGGCCGTGATGCCCGGCCTGTCCTTCCCGAAGATCTTGACGAGAAGGGTGGGGATGTCAGAGGTCTGCGAAGCGCTCATGATGGTTCCACCGTATCCGGCACGCAGTGCCTGCCGCCCCTGAGGTCCGCCAGGCGGACACGGAACACTTGGTGTCGACCGGGTGGCGTCGGCCTTACGTTCCGGCCACGCCCGCCCGTCTTCGTGATGCGGCTCGGCGCCGCTGGCTAGCGCCCCTCGGGCCTCCGCGGTGGCGGGGGAGGAGGCGGCGGCGGGGGTGGCGGAGGCGGAGGCACGTCATCCGCTCCGGACACCGGCCGGTTCCCACGCCGGCCCGGCGGGCGAGGCGACCTCGGGGGCGGATCGATCGGCCGCACGACGGTGGGCGCGCCGTACACGTCGTCGTCATCCGAAGGCGGCTCGGCGGAGATTCGCTCACCGGTGGGCGGCTCGCTGAAGGGCGGCTCACTGGCGGGCGGCGCACTGGAGCGCGGCGGCTCGCTGGAGAACCGCCGATCAGCGGAGTACGGCTCCTCACCGGGCCGCGCGTCCTCCGGCTCGCGCAGTGAGTCGGGCACGCGCAGGTAAGGGTTCGTCGCCGGGTTGGGCGGCCGGTACGGGGCAGCGGGGGTGTACGGCCCGGACGGGGTCGTGCGCGGCGAAGCCCCGGAACTTCCGGAAGCCTGGGCGCCCCCGGAAGCCCCGGAAGCCCCGGAAGCCCCGGGACCCCCGGAACCCCAGGAACCTCCGGTACTTCCGGCGGCCGGCCCTGCCGGACCCGTACCGCCTGCCGGCCCCAACGCCGGCCCTGGACCCGCAGCCCGCCCCGGGCCCGAGTCGCCCCTTGGACCCGTAGAACTCGCCGGCCGCGCGGGACCCACCGACCCTGCGGCCCACGTACCCGTCGCCGCACCCAGAGCCAGCGGTGCCGCCCGCCTCCCGGCCGCCCCGGTCGCGCGAGCCAGCAGCGCCCCCACGCCGCCCGCCGCCGCGCCCCAGACCGCCCCGAGGGCGAGCGCCATGCCTAGGTTCCCGCGCAGCTCCACCCCGGCGTCGAAGGCGTCGAACCCCAGCACCGACAGGGAGGCGTTGACGGACAACTCGGTCAGCAGGACGAGCAAGGGCAGTGCCAACGCCGTAGCGACCGCGAGCCGCAGCGCACACCACCCGACGAATCGAAGGGTCCCGCCACCGGCCCAGGCACCTTCGTCGCCCGCGTTCCCGCTTCCGCCCCCGCTAACGCTCCCGCCTTCCACAGGCGTCCGCACCGCCGTGAGCACCCCCGCGAGCAGCATCATCAGTGCCGCCGCGACGCCCAGCAGCCACACCCTCCCGTCCAGCTCCGCCAACCCGCCCAGGGTCACGGACTGGTCGGCGTCGCCGGTCAGCAGGTCGTCCAAGGGGTCCGGCAGCACGCTCGCCAGCACTCCCGTCGCCCTGCCGTCGAACGGCACGAACAGGCCGATCGGGATGCCGAGCCACACGCCGTTCGGGGCGCCGAGCAGGGCCGCGCCCGCGATGCGCTCGGGATGGTCGTCGCCGATCGCCGCGTACGCCGCCGCCGCGAGCCCGGCCGTGACCGCGAGGAGCAGGACCGCGACGAGGGCGGACACAGCCGGCCGCACGACGCGGTGCACCGCCTCCCAACCGCGCGGCAGCGGGCTGTGGCGCGAGGCCAGCAGCGCGATCAGCAGGATGCCCGTGGACCAGCCCAGGCCACCGAGCAGGGTCGGCGCCGTGTCCACCGTGAAACCGACCGCGGCCTTCGCGTCGATGAGGTCGCCGATCCGATCGGGCAGCAGCCCACCGATGTCCCCGGCATCGCCGATATCCCCGATATCCCCAATGTCTCCCAAGCCGGGGATCTCGATCCCGCCACCGCCACCGTCACCGCCGGCTCCGTCGCCTCCGCCGGCACCCGGCAGGTCGTCCAGCCCCAGCTCGCTCCCGTCGATGGTGATGACATCGTGCCCCGCCCAGGCGAGCCCGCCCAGCGCCGCCACGAACAGCGCGACCACCGCGCCCGCGCGGGCCAGGAGTTCGGACGGCGCGATCACAACTCCCGCGCGCCGCAGGGACCGTAAGAAGAACCACGACAGCAGGACCGCACCGACCAGGCCGACCCCGAGTGGCGTGATCTCGATGGCCGTCGTCGCCTCCGCGCCTGTCAACCCGAAAGCGGACACATCACCGGACGGCGTGACGGAACCACCCGCCCCGAGGGCCACCACCGCTGCCGTCATCGGACCGAGCGAACTCGCCGAATCCGCCTCCAACAGATGCAGCCCGAGGGCTGCCGTGCCCGCCATCCCGATCAACGCCCAGCTCACGGCGACGATCGCGGACAGCAGGATGTCTCCCCACGGCAGCCGTGTGCCGTGCCTCGTGGTCTCGACGTTCCTGGACGGGCTCATGGCAGACCCCCCGATCCGCGGCGCGGCGGCTTGCCGCGCATGTCCCCCTCGCGTGGATTACCACTTTCCGGGCTGGTTTCAACCCCGTCAACGGAACCAGGGGAGGCGTGTGCGCGTGATCATCGTCGTGGTCTTCATAAGGCCCGACTTTCAGACAGGGGGCGGAGCCTGAAATAGTTCCCGACGATGTTCGACATCCCTAGACTCCCTGTGATGGGGGTAACTCGGGGGACTACTCAGTGGGGCATGGAGTGCCGGAACTCGTACTGGAATTGAATGGACGGACTTGGACGCTCGATCCGTCCAGGGCCTACACCCTCGGACGCGATCCGCAGGGCGACATCGTGTTCGACGACGCCAGGGTGTCCTGGCGGCACGCCACGATCACCTGGAACGGCCGTAGTTGGGTCCTCGAGGACCACGGCAGCACCAACGGCACGTTCGTGCAGGGGCAGCGGATCCATCAGCTGGAGATCGGCCCCGGCTCGGCCGTGCACCTGGGCAACGCGACCGACGGACCGTGCCTGAACCTCTCCGGCACCGGTGCCGCAGCCGCGCCGCAGGCCCAGCCGCAGCAGCAGCCGTACGCCGCGCAGGGCGCCCAGGCAGGCTGGGGCCAGCAGGGACCGGCCCAGCAGGCTCCGGCGCATCAGGCACCGGCCAACCAGGTTCCGCAGCAGGCGCCTCAGCAGCAAGCCCCCCAGGCCGGCTGGCAGCAGCAGCCGTCCGTCGCGAAGGTGCCGCACCAGCAGGGCGGGCCCGGTGGTGGCGCGGGGGCGCCGCCGGTCTACGGCGACCGCAGCCCCACCACGTTCCACCAGTTCTCGGTCGGCCGCGTGATGCGCATCGGCCGTGCCCTGGAGAACGAGCTGGTCGTCTCCGACCTCCAGGTCTCCCGTCACCACGCCGAGTTCCACTCGACGCCCGACGGCCGCATGGAGATCCGCGACCTCGGCTCCCACAACGGCACGTACGTCAACGGCCAGCCGATCGCCAAGGGCGGTGCGCAGCTGCTCGGCCCGACCGACATCGTGGGCGTCGGCCACTCCACGTTCCGTATCGTCGGCGACCGTCTCGAGGAGTTCGTCGACACCGGTGAGGTCTCCTTCTCGGCCCGCCATCTGACCGTCACCGTCGACGGCGGCAAGCAGATCCTCAAGGACGTCTCCTTCGGTGTCCCGGAGAAGTCGCTCATCGCGGTCATCGGCCCGTCCGGCTCCGGCAAGTCGACCCTGCTCAAGGCGCTCACCGGCTACCGCCCCGCCAACCAGGGCGATGTCCTCTACGACAACCGCAACCTCTACAAGCAGTTCGCCGAGCTGCGTCAGCGCATCGGTCTGGTCCCGCAGGACGACATCCTGCACAAGGAACTGACCGTCAAGAAGGCCCTCAAGTACGCGGCGAAGCTCCGCTTCCCGGCCGACACCACGGCCCGCGAACGCGAGCAGCGCATCGACGAGGTGCTGCGCGAGCTGAAGCTGGACATCCACAAGGAGAAGAAGGTCACCTCCCTCTCCGGTGGCCAGCGCAAGCGCGTCTCGGTGGCCCTGGAGCTGCTGACCAAGCCTTCGCTGATCTTCCTGGACGAGCCGACGTCGGGCCTCGACCCGGGCATGGACCGCGATGTCATGCAGCTCCTGCGCGGCCTCGCCGACGACGGCCGTACGGTCCTGGTCGTCACCCACTCGGTGGCCGAGCTGGCGCTGTGCGACAAGCTGCTGGTGATGGCGCCGGGCGGCGCGGTCGCCTACTTCGGCCCGCCCGAGGAGGCGCTGAACTTCTTCGGCTACGACACCTGGGCCGACGTCTTCTCCGCCTTCGAGAACTACCGCGACTACGACTGGGCGGGCCGCTGGAAGGGCTCGCAGCACTACCAGATGTACGCCGCGGACATCGACGCGATCGCCCCGCAGTCCGTAGCGATGCCGCAGATGCAGGCGATGAAGCCGCCGAAGCCACAGGGCTGGATGTCCCAGTTCGGCACGCTGGTGCGCCGCTATGTCTCGGTCATCGCCTCCGACAAGGGCTTCCTGGCCCTGACGGTGATCCTGCCGCTCGTCCTGGGCTCGGTGAGTCTGCTGATCGACTCCGGCAAGGACCTCCTGGTCAACACGGAGATCAACCCGAACACCGGCAAGCCCGTCGCCAACGGCACGGCCCTCACCGTGCTGCTGATCCTCGCGGTGGGCGCCTGTTTCGCCGGCGCCGCCAACTCCGTCCGTGAGCTGATCAAGGAACGGGTCATCTACGAGCGGGAGCGCGCGACCGGCCTGTCCCGGTCCGCGTATCTGATGTCCAAGGTGTTCGTGCTCGGCCTGATCACCGTGTTGCAGGGCCTGATGGTCGGTGTCATCGGCTTCTCCAGCCGCACCATCCCGGACGAGGGGCTGATCCTCGGCAGCCAGATCCTGCTGGAGCTGTGCATTCCGATCATGGCGCTGGGCTTCACCGCGATGATGTTCGGCCTGATCATCTCGGCCCTGGTGAAGACCGCCGAGAAGACCATGCCGCTGCTGGTCATGTTCGCGATCGTCCAGGTCGTCTTCACCGGCTGTCTGTTCCCGCTGGCCAACTCCATCGGGGTCAACGAGCTCTCGTACCTGATGCCGTCGCGCTGGGCGGTCGCCGCCGCGGGTGCCACGCTCGACTTCAACCAGATCAGCCCGCCCGCCAAGGGCGACAGCAACGACCCGCTGTGGGAGCACACCGTCGGCGCCTGGTCCATGGACATGCTCGCCCTGATCGTCCTCGGCGTGATCTGCGGCTTCTTCGTGGCCCGCTTCCTGCGCCGCCACGAGCCCGAAGTCATGCGCAACTAGTCCCCGTCACGTAGGCCCCGGCAGGTGCTCCCGGGTCACGTGAGCCAAGTCATGCACTACGCCCGAAGGGCGGCACCTCGTCAGGAGGGTGCCGCCCTTCGGCGTACGGATCAGAGGCCCGCGCCTACCTCGCTCAGTACGCGCTGTTGACGTTGTCGATCGAGCCGTACCGGTCGGCCGCGTAGTTGGCGGCGGCGGTGAGGTTGGCGACCGGGTCCCACTGGCTCTTGGGCGTGCCCGGGACGTGGTACGCGTCGAAGGTCGGCTTGATGACCTGGAGCAGGCCTATGGACGGGACGCCGTTCTGGGCGTTGATGTCCCAGTTGTTGATGGCGTTCGGGTTACCCGAGGACTCTCGCATGATGTTCTTGTGCAGACCGTGGTAGGTGCCCGGGATGTCGTGCTTCTTCATGATGTCCAGGGCCTCACGGATCCAGCCGTCGAGGTTGTTCGGGTAGGTCTTGGCGGCGACCGCCTTGACCTGGACGCGCTTGGCGGACCGGCTCGCGGCCTCCTTCGCCTTGCGCTCCGCCTCGGCCTTCTTCTTGGCGGCCTCGGCGGCGGCCTTCTTCTTCGCGGCGGCGTCCGCGGCCTTCTTCTTGGCGGCGGCGTCGGCGGCCTTCTTCTTGGCGGCGGCCTCGGCGGCGGCCTTCTTCTTGGCCTCGATGGCGTCGGCCTTGACGCTCGCGGAGGCGAGCTGGTCGGTGACGCTGCCCTTGACGTCCTTGATCTGCTCGCTGCTGTAGGCCACCTGGCCCGTGGAGGGCTCGGCCGTGGTCGTCTGGGCATTGCCGGGTACGGCGGAGAAGGCCAGGGCGGCGGCACCGAGCGTGGTGACACCGGCGATTGCGATCTTGTTCCGCTTGGTCAGTGCACGAGTGAGACCGCGGTTCTTGGTGTTCTTGAGCATGGCAGTGGGACCTCTTCGAGTAGCGCGGAGGTCGCTCGCTGTCCGTCAGTGGACACGGGTGCTTCCTGCACAAACGCCGCGGACTGATGCCACGGCGCTGAGCGACGGGAGCAATTCTTAGCTGCCGCAAAATGGACAGGCAAAGGTGTGACGTACGATCCCGGGTAGTTGACCCATGAAGGGCAAATTGGGACAGATAGGGCCGTCCGTCCCGCTCAAAAGGGGCGCCTCGTCTCCTATGGGTCTTCGTACGTGACCTGCGCCCTATGCGCGGGCTCACATCAGGCCCCTATCAGTCTCACCAGCAGTTGCTTGCGCAATGCACAGAGTGAGGACCCTCCGCCGGGAGGATGAGATGCAGGTCGCCGAACTCGTGCCACAGGTAGAGCCCTTGCAGGGCCGCCTCGTAGCTGCGGTCGATCGCCGCCCGCCCCGCGACCGCCTCCAGCATCAGCAGATGCGAGGCCTCCGGCTCGTGCAGCCCGGTCAGCAGCCCGTCCACCACCCGCACCCCGCGCTCAGGAGTGACGACCAGATCCGTCCACCCTGCACGCGCGCGTACGACCCCGTCGGCGTCCGCCGCCGACTCCACGGCCCGCACCGCCGTCGTCCCCACCGCGACGACCCTGCCGTCCCCCGCCTTCGCCGCGTTGATCAGCCGCGCCGACGCCTCCGGTACGGCGAACCGCTCCGGATACGGCGGCTCGTGCGCCTCCATCGAGGCGACCCCCGTATGCAGCGTGATCGGCGCGAACTGCACCCCCCGGCTCACCAGCTCCGTCACCAGGCGCAGCGTGAAGGGCCGCGCCGCGCTCGGCATCTCCGCGCTGCCCGTCCCGTCGGCCGACGGGAGCGCGAACACCGTCTGATGGGCGGACAGCGGCTGGTCCCGTTCCGTATAGGCGTACCGAATCGGCCGCCCGTGCTCACGCATCAGCGCCGGCACCGCCCCCGGGCCGCCCCCACGGCTCCCGGCCCGAGCCACCCCCCGCGCCCCGCCCACCCGAGCCCACCACAGCCGCTCGCTCCCAGCGCTCAGCGGCTCCTCCAGCACCAGCCGCACACCGTCGGGAAGCCGCACCTCGGTCCCCGCGGGCCCGCCCTCCCGCCGCCCGCCACCACCCTCCCGAGGAGCGCTTCGCGCGCTGCCCCATATATGCGCGCGCGTGGTGCCCCGCCCGTCCGGATCCCGCAGCTCGACCGCCCACCGCCCGTCGTCCCCGCGCGTGGAGAAATGCACCACCACGCGCGCGTGCCCGATCCACCCGTCCACAGCCGCCGCCAACGTCTCGGAGGTGTTGACGACCAGCAGATCCCCGGGCCGCAACAGCCGCGGCAGCTCACCGAACGTGTGATGCGACACCTCTGTGCCACGCGACACCAGCAGCCGTACGGCATCCCGGTCCTGCCCCGGCCCCCGCTGCTCGGCCGGCACCCGGGCCGACAACTCCCGCGGAACCTTCCCGGCCACCCGGCCCCGCCCGGACGGGGGCACCCCCATCGCCGACGTCATCGCCGTCCCTCCAGCAGTGACGGGGCCCCATAGCGCCCGCTCGCCGGACGCTCGTCCAGCAGCCGCAGGAACGCCGGCACCACACTCTCCGGCGCCGGCCGCGGATCCCCGTCCTCCGGTACGGCCGCCGCGTACAGGTCCGTGGCCATGTCCCCGGGGTCGACCGCCCAGATCCGCAGCCCCGGCTCCTCCACGCCGAGCACCGCCGAGAGATGGTCCAGCGCGGCCTTGGACGCCCCGTAACCGCCCCATGTCTCATACGCCTCGGCAGCCGCGTCCGAGCTGACCGTGATCACCGCGCCCGATCCGGACGCCCGCAGCAGCGGCAACGCCTCCTGCACCAGGCCCAGCGCGGCGACCACGTTCACCTCCAGCGCCCGCCGCAGCCCCGCCGGCGGCAGCTCGTCCAGCCGTACCAGCGGCTCGGCCCCCAGCGCGCTGGCGTTGCTCACCAGCAGATCGACGCCGCCCAGCCGCCAGGCCGCCGCCACCAGCTCGGACCGGTGCCCGGCGTCCGTGACGTCTCCCGGCAGGGCCGTCACACGCGTGCCGTACGTCCGCAGCCCGGCCGCCGTCTCCTGGAGGGCCTTCGCCGTCCTGGCATCGAGCACCAGATCCCAGCCGCGCGCGGCCAACGCCTCGGCGAGCGCCCGCCCCAGTCCCTTCGAGGCCCCCGTGATGATCGCTACCGGCATGACAACCGTCCCCTCGTCCGTCCGAGCCGCCGGTGCCCACCGGCGGTGCCCTCAACGTAGGAACGGCAAGGCCCACCGCACCTCGGACGCGGGCCTCAGAACCACGGGGCCCTTCGTCCTACGCCGCACACCCCCCGCCTTCCGGCCCAGGACCCGCGCCGGACACCCCCGGCCCCCTCGCCGACCCCGGGACCACAGACCTAGGTCCCGCGCCTCACCCGGCCGCCGCCACTGGTCCGATCCGGCTGTCACACCCCGCCGGTACGGTGAGGGCATGAGTCAAAGGCCCAGGTCCGGCCTGGCGGCGGTGAGCTCCGCGCTGCTGGCCATGAGCAGGCATCTCGAGGTGCGCGACGTCCTCAAGACGATCGTCGCCTCGGCCCGCGAGCTGCTCGACGCGCAGTACGCCGCCCTCGGAGTGCCGGACGATCACGGCGGCTTCGCCCAGTTCGTGGTCGACGGCGTCAGCGACGACCAGTGGAAGGCCATCGGCCCCCTGCCCCGCCAGCACGGCATCCTCGCGGCGATGCTCCAGGAAGCCAAGATCGAGCGGCTCGCCGACGTCCGCAAGGACCCACGCTTCGAGGGCTGGCCGTCGGCCCACCCCGACATGTCCGACTTCCTGGGCCTGCCGATCCGCGACGGCGACGAGGTCATCGGCGCGCTGTTCCTGGCCAACAAGAACTGCCCCAAACCCGACGGCAGTTGTGGCTTCACGGCGGACGACGAAGAACTGCTCTCGATCCTTGCCCAGCACGCCGCGATCGCGCTCACCAACGCCCGTCTCTACGAACGCAGCCGTGAGCTGACCATCGCCGAGGAGCGCTCCCGCCTGGCTCACGAACTGCACGACGCCGTCAGCCAGAAGCTGTTCTCCCTGCGCCTGACCGCGCAGGCCGCCACCGCCCTGGTCGACCGAGACCCGTCCCGCGCCAAGGGCGAACTCCACCAGGTGGCCGCGCTCGCCGCCGAGGCCGCCGACGAACTGCGCGCCGCGGTCGTCGAGTTGCGCCCGGCAGCCCTCGACGAGGACGGCCTCGTCGCCACCCTGCGGACCCAGATCCAGGTCCTCGACCGCGCCCACACCGCACGCGTGACCTTCGCCGGCCATGGTGTGAAGGCCCTGCCCGCCGCCCAGGAGGAGGCCGTGCTGCGCGTCGCCCAGGAGGCCCTGCACAACGCCCTGCGGCACTCCGCGGCCGAACACGTCGACGTGACACTGGACCGACGCGGCAGCGCGGCCCTCCTGCGCGTGACGGACGACGGCACCGGCTTCGACCCCAAGGCGATACGCCGCGCCGGACGCCACCTCGGCCTGGTCTCCATGCGGGACCGGGCGAGCGGGGTCGGCGGCACGCTGACCGTGGAATCGGCGCCCGGCAAGGGCACCGTGATCGAGATGGAGGTTCCCGGTGGCTGACCCGATCAAGGTGCTGCTCGTCGACGACCACCAGGTCGTCCGCCGGGGCCTGCGCACCTTCCTCGAAGTACAGGACGACATCGAGGTCGTCGGCGAGGCGGCCGACGGCGCGGAGGGAGTGGCGCGCGCGGAGGAACTGAAGCCCGACATCGTGCTGATGGACGTCAAGATGCCGGGCATGGACGGCGTCGACGCCCTGCGCAGGCTCCGGGAACTGGACAACCCCGCGCGCGTGCTGATCGTCACCAGCTTCACCGAACAGCGCACGGTCATCCCGGCCCTGCGCGCGGGCGCCGCCGGGTACGTCTACAAGGACGTCGACCCCGATGCGCTCGCCGGAGCCATCCGCTCGGTGCACGCCGGCCACATCCTGCTCCAGCCCGAGGTCGCGGGGGCCCTGCTGTCCCAGGAGGAGGCCAACTCCGGGCCCGGCAGGGCGGGCTCGCTGACGGAACGCGAGCGCGAGGTGCTCGGCCTGATCGCGGACGGCCGCTCGAACCGCGAGATCGCCAGAGCCCTGGTCCTGTCGGAGAAGACCGTCAAGACACACGTCTCGAACATCCTGATGAAGCTCGACCTCGCGGACCGCACCCAGGCCGCGCTGTGGGCCGTACGCCATGGCGTGACCGGCTGAGACGCTCTCCGCAGGGCATGACGGACGGCAATACGGAGGGTTCCGCTCCGGACTGAGATTCATACCGTCGTGGGAATGTCCCCCGGATGGCGCATCCTCCCGTGGCCCCCGCCGTTCTCCATGGCGTGCTGCGGCGACTGCCGCGGCGATCGCAAGGAGGGCTTAGAAGTGAAGAACCTGAAGAAGGCAGCGGCCGTGACGATGGTGGCCGGTGGCCTGCTGGCAGCCGGTGCCGGAGTGGCCTCCGCCACCGACGGCGCGCACGCCGACGGCAAGGCCGTGGGCTCCCCGGGTGTCGCCTCGGGCAACCTCGTCCAGGCCCCGGTGCACATCCCGGTCAACGTCTCGGGCAACAGCGTGAACGTCGTCGGCATCCTGAACCCGGCCTTCGGCAACCTGGCCGTCAACAAGTGACGACCCCCCGAAGCGAGCAGTGACCTCCGGCCTCCCGGGTATCCCGGGAGGCCGGTCTGCCGTGGGGGATCGCCCGGGGCACCCGCTCCACCCGCTCCACCGGCCAGGGCGCCCGCTCCACCGGCCGGGTCACCCTGCGACGCCGGGCAGCGCACACCCCGGCCCGCCCCAGCGCGGGGCACCGGCCCGGCCGGCGCTCACCGAACCCCGCGCTCCCGCTCCTCCACATACGCGTTGTACGCAGCCACCTGCGCCCGCCGAGCCACCCGCTCCACCGGCCGCAACGCCTCCGCCCGCGCCCCCATCTCGGCGGAGCTGACCGCACCCCCGTGCCCGTTCTCATACGCCAGCGACACCAGCAGCCCCACCCGCTGCGCCAGCTCCAGCACCCGCACCGCCCTCGGCGGATACCCCGGCGCCAACACCTCCCGCCCCCGCTCGGCCCGCGCCCGGTACGCATCGATCGCCGCCTCCGCCACCGGCCCCGACCCGGCCACATCCAGCCGCGCCAACACCGCGGTGGCCTCCCGCAGGCCCTCCGCCAGTTCCCGCTCGGCCTCGCCCAGCGACGGCACATCGGCGGGCGGCGCCTCCCGTACGGCCAGGCAGTGCCACACCACCTCGACATGGACATCGCCGTCCGGCCCGGCCTCGTACACCTCCGGCACCAACCCGAACGCGGCGCCGTGACAGATCACCGCCTCCTCCGCGTCCAGCGCTCGCGCATTGAACTCCGGCGGCCCGCTCAACCCCAGCGGATGCCCCGGCGCCGGCAGCGCCACCCGCAGCCCGCTCACCCCGAGCGCTCGCAGCCGCCCCAGCGCCAGCGTGAGCCCGACCGGCGCGGACTCACCCGGCAGCCCCTCCACCCGGTGCACGGCATCGTCGCCGACGATCTCCAGCACGGCGTCATCCGGCGAGACAAGTCCGGCCAAAAGGGCATTTCCCCAAGCCGCGAGGCGTCCTGAACGTGGTTCCGAGAGCATGCCACCACCCTAAGGACCGGACCGATGGAATGATGCGCCGGACCGGTGGCGTAGATTTCCTAGAGGGCTGCGCCCACAGGGGCACGCGACCACCGAGACGCCGAGACCGGTCACAGCAAGGGGAGACAACGCGCTCATGAGCGATGTTCTGGAGCTTCAGGACGTATCCGTGGTCCGCGAGGGCCGGGCTCTGGTGGACCAGGTCTCCTGGTCGGTCAAGGAGGGCGAGCGCTGGGTCATCCTCGGCCCGAACGGAGCCGGCAAGACCACCCTCCTGAACGTCGCGTCCAGCTACCTCTACCCGACCACGGGCACCGCCACCATCCTCGGCGAGACCCTCGGCAAGCCCGGCACCGACGTCTTCGAGCTGCGCCCGCGCATCGGCGTGGCCGGCATCGCCATGACCGAGAAGCTCCCCAAGCGCCAGACCGTCCTCCAGACCGTGCTGACCGCCGCGTACGGCATGACAGCCACCTGGAACGAGGACTACGAGGACATCGACGAGCAGCGCGCCCGCGCCTTCCTCGACCGCCTCGGCATGAGCGACTACCTCGACCGGAAGTTCGGCACCCTCTCCGAGGGCGAGCGCAAGCGCACCCTGATCTCCCGCGCCCTGATGGCCGACCCCGAGCTGCTCCTCCTCGACGAGCCCGCCGCCGGCCTCGACCTCGGCGGCCGTGAGGACCTCGTCCGCCGTCTCGGCCGCCTCGCCCGCGACCCGATCGCCCCCTCGATGCTCATGGTCACCCACCATGTCGAGGAGATCCCCCCGGGCTTCACCCACGTCCTGATGATCCGTCAGGGCAAGGTGCTCGCCGCGGGCCCGCTGGAGCTCGAACTGACCTCCCGCAACCTCTCCCTCTGCTTCGGCCTCCCGCTCGTCGTCGAACAGGTCGGCGAGCGCTGGACGGCACAGGGCCTCCCGCTCTCCTGACCTTTCGGACGATCGGCGCCCTGTCCGCGACGGGGCCCGCGGTCCTACCATGACCATGTGGAAATCGACGCGTGGGTTTGGTGGTTGATCGGCGCGGCAGCGCTCGGCATCGGGCTCGTGATCACCGCGATGCCCGAACTCGGCATGCTGGCGGTGGGGGCCGTGGCCGCCGCCCTGGTCGCCGGCGTCTTCGGCGCAGGCGCCGTCGTCCAGGTCATCTCCTTCGTCGTCGTATCGACCGCACTCATCGCCGTCGTACGTCCCATCGCGAACCGACACCGTGCCCAGCGGCCCCAACTCGCCACCGGCATCGAGGCGTTGAAAGGCAGACAGGCAGTCGTACTGGAACGCGTCGACGCGGCCGGCGGCCGGATCAAGCTTGCCGGAGAGATCTGGTCGGCCCGCTCCCTCGACACCGACCGCGCCTACGAAGTAGGCCAGGAAGTGGACGTCGTGGACATCGAGGGGGCCACGGCCATCGTCATGTGACCTCGCACGACGTAAGTGGCGCGAACGCGCCACGGGGCACGCGACGGTCTGTCAGACTCGACCAGCAAGATCTTCAACAACCATAAGATCTGCCGAAGTTGCCGCAGCGGAGAAGGGGTACGGGGAAACGACGATGGAACCGGTCATCATCGTCCTGATCATTCTGGTGGTGTTGGTCTTCATCGCCCTGATCAAGACGATCCAGGTCATCCCACAGGCGAGCGCGGCCATCGTCGAACGCTTCGGCCGCTACACGCGGACTCTCAACGCGGGCCTCAACATCGTGGTCCCGTTCATCGACACCATCCGCAACCGCATCGACCTGCGCGAACAGGTCGTACCGTTCCCGCCGCAGCCGGTGATCACCCAGGACAACCTGGTCGTGAACATCGACACGGTCATCTACTACCAGGTGACCGACGCCCGTGCCGCCACCTACGAAGTCGCCAGCTACATCCAGGCGATCGAGCAGCTCACCGTCACCACGCTCCGCAACATCATCGGCGGCATGGACCTCGAACGCACCCTGACCTCCCGCGAGGAGATCAACGCGGCCCTGCGCGGCGTCCTCGACGAGGCGACGGGCAAGTGGGGCATCCGCGTCAACCGCGTCGAACTCAAGGCGATCGAGCCCCCCACCTCCATCCAGGACTCGATGGAGAAGCAGATGCGCGCCGACCGCGACAAGCGCGCCGCGATCCTCACCGCCGAAGGTACGCGCCAGGCCGCCATCCTCACCGCCGAGGGCGAGAAGCAGTCCCAGATCCTGCGCGCCGAGGGCGAGGCCAAGGCCGCCGCCCTGCGCGCCGAGGGCGAGGCCCAGGCCGTCCGTACGGTCTTCGAGGCGATCCACGCCGGCGACCCCGACCAGAAGCTCCTCAGCTACCAGTACCTCCAGATGCTCCCGAAGATCGCCGAGGGCGACGCCAACAAGCTCTGGATCGTCCCCAGCGAGATCGGCGACGCCCTCAAGGGCCTGTCGGGCGCGATGGGCAACCTGGGCGGCCTGGGCGGCGGTTCGGGCAACGGAGCCTCCGGCACAGGAACGGAGCGCCGAGAGAAGCCGTCGATCGACTGACGCGCATACGGCCGTACGACGATGGGGCTCGCCCGCCAAGTGAGGCGAGCCCCAAAGGCTTCAAGGCGCGGGGAACTGCGCGACCAGCCACCCACAACCCGCAGCCTACGAACAACTGGCCGCCCCCGGCGACGGGTCAGGCCGCATCCGCCGCCAGCCAATCCGGCAGCGCAGCGAACTCGTCGGCCCCCAGCGCCAGCAACATCGCATCCGCAGGCGTCGGCTCGAACGGCTCCCGCAGCAACGGCATACCCGCCTGCTCAGGCGTCCGGTCCGCCTTCCGATGATTGTCCTCCGCACACGAGGCGACCGTATTCAGCCACGTGTCCTGCCCACCGTGCGACCGCGGCACCACATGGTCCACGGTCGTCGCCCGGCGCCCGCAGTACGCGCACCGGTGCCGGTCCCGCACCAGCACACCCCGCCTCGACCACGGCGCTTGTCTTCGGAACGGCACCCGTACATATCTGCACAACCTGATCACCCGGGGCGCCGGTATGTCGACCTCGGCTCCCCGCATACGGAGCTCGGGGTGGGACTGCTCGACGACGGCCTTGTCCTGAAGCACCAGAACGACGGCTCGATTCAACGTCACCGTCGACAGCGGCTCGAAGCTCGCGTTCAGTACCAGCGTGTCCCGCATTGCAGCCCACCTCCCGTGCGCACCTGCCCACCCCCTGGCGGACTGGGATCAACTCTGGCCGGGCACGCCGAGATGGACAACGAAATAAAAAATGCCCGCCCCCGATCACTTCCATGACCGGGGGCGGGCAAACGTTCCATGAACGTCAGGCTTCGGCGGGCACCTCGTACTCGGCGATCACATGTGCACGGGCGATCGTGTGAAACCGCAGGTTGAACCCGACGGCAGCCGGGCTCGCGTCCGAGTCCGGACCGAGCTTCTCCTGATCCACGGCGTACACCGTGAACACATAGCGGTGCGGCCCGTCCCCCGGCGGCGGCGCGGCACCGCCGAACTCCTTCGACCCATAGTCGTTACGAGCCTGTACGGCGCCCTCCGGCAACCCCTCGAACTTGCCGCTGCCTGCACCGGCCGGCAGCTCGGTCACCGACGCCGGGACGTCGAAGAGAACCCAGTGCCAGAACCCGCTGCCCGTAGGCGCGTCGGGGTCGAAGCAGGTCACGGCGAAGCTCTTGGTCTCGGCCGGGAAACCCTCCCAGCGCAGCTGCGGGGATGTGTTGCCGGCCGCGTGGACCTGAGCGTCCTTGAGGATCCCGCCCTCCTCGACGTCCTCGCTCGCGACCGTGAACGACGGTACGGGCGGATGGAAGTCGTGGGGCAGCGGCCTCTTGAGCTCGGTCACTTCGATACCTCCTGACGAAACAGTGGAATCAGCGGTTCCGAGCCTAGAACCAGTTGCGCTTGCTGCCGACCTCGGACAGCCACTGGTTGAGGTACGCCGCCCAGTCGGTCCCCTGGAAGTCGTTCAGACCCACCTGGAAGGACCGGAAGGTGTCGCTGCCCTCGCTGAACAGACCGGGCTTCTTGTCCATCTCGAGGACGACGTCCATCGTGTTCGCGTCCGCGACGAAGCTCAGCTCGACCTGGTTGATCCCGCGGTACTGCTGCGGCGGGAAGAACTCGATCTCCTGGTAGAACGGCAGCTTCTGCCGCGTACCGCGGATGTGACCGCGCTCCATGTCCGCGTTCTTGAAGCGGAAGCCCAGCTGGATGAAGGCGTCGAGGATCGCCTTCTGCGCGGGCAGCGGGTGCACATTGATCGGGTCCAGGTCGGTGGAGTCCACGGCCCGCGCGATCGACAGCTCCGTCGTCACACCGATGTTCATCCCGCGCAGGGTCTGACCGTCGATCGTGGTGATCGGCGTCTCCCACGGGATCTCCAGCCCGAAGGGCACCGCGTGCACGGCCCCGGCCTGAAGCTCGAAGGCACCGCCGAGCGGCATCTTCGTGAACTCGATGTCCTGCTTGTACTCCGAGTCCTGGGTCTCCACCTCGACCCGCGCCTGGAGCCCCACGGACAGACCCTCGATGTTCTGGGCCACGGACCCGCCCTGAATCCGCACCTCACCCTGGACGACACCGCCCGGAACGACGTTGACCTCGGTCAGCACCGTCTCGACCGAAGCCCCGCCGGCCCCCAGGCTCGCGAGCAGCTTCTTGAACGCCATGACTCTCCTTATGTTCAGAGTGGATCCCTGATCCCTACCAACGCGATCCGACCGTGGCCGGTTCCGCGCCCCCACCCTGGCAAGGCGCACGCTCCCTGACCACCCCGTCGCCATGACCCGTCTCCAGTACCCTCGGACGGCATGATCGCGACCCCCGACCGTACGCCCCTGCCCCGAGACTTCTTCGACCGGCCCGTCCTGGAGGTAGCCCCCGACCTCCTCGGCCGCATCCTCGTACGCAGCACCCCGGACGGTCCGATCGCCCTCCGCCTCACGGAGGTCGAGGCCTACGACGGCCCGAACGACCCCGGTTCCCACGCCTACCGCGGACGCACGCCCCGCAACGACGTGATGTTCGGTCCCCCCGGACACGTCTACGTCTACTTCACCTATGGCATGTGGCACTGCATGAACCTGGTGTGCGGCCCCGACGGCCGGGCGAGCGCGGTCCTGCTGCGCGCCGGGGAGATCGTGGAGGGCGCCGAACTCGCCCGCACCCGTCGACTCTCGGCCCGCAACGACAAGGAACTGGCCAAGGGCCCGGCCCGCCTGGCCACGGCCCTGGACGTCGACCGGACTCTGGACGGCACGGACGCCTGCACCGCGGACGAGACCCCGCTGAAGATGCTGACCGGCACACCCGTCCCCTCCGACCAGGTACGCAACGGCCCCCGGACCGGCGTGGCCGGCGACGGCGGCAACGGCGACGTCCACCCCTGGCGCTACTGGATCGCCAACGACCCCACGGTGAGCCCCTATCGGGCCCATGTCCCGAGGCGCCGCCGAAGTTGACGCGTCTGGGCGAGGGGCGTAACGTAGCCCGAGCCGCTGAACCGGGTACTGCGAAGTCAGCAGCCGGAGCGGCCAACCCACTACCTGCGAAACACCCTCAACCGGGTCGATTTTGGCGTGCCCGCATGCTCGAATTCGCGTCCACGGAGCCCGATTATGAATCGGGCGGGGGAATCCGCTAACGTAGTGAATGTCGAAAGGCCGACGGGCGAAAGCCCAAAGGCCCAAGACAATCCCGCCGACAGGGAATCGGATCGGAAAATGATCTGATAGAGTCGGAAACGCAAGACCGAAGGGAAGCGCCCGGAGGAAAGCCCGAGAGGGTGAGTACAAAGGAAGC